>DYOQ01000010.1 GCA_020720455.1 Bdellovibrio sp. | reverse complement strand
GCAAATAATTGGGGGCAAATAATTCCTTAATATTACGGCCAGTGCCAACTTTAATTCTCATAAAATGATCTGTTTTCAAGATCTATTCCTATCCCTCATTCTAAACAAAATATTAATATTAGTAAGGATTAAATAGACACTAAGCACGTTTGCCAGATCAGGTTAAAATAAAACAACGCACAGACGATAAGAAAGAGGTCGAGGGTATTTTTTATGAATAAACTTAATGTCGTAAAATTATTGTTCCTAATAACGTTGCTCACCTCTTCGTTTTGCCAACTGGCATTTAGTGAAGACAAAAAGGCCAATCCCGACAAAATCACCCAAGAACGAAGAGAGCAGCTAGAAGCGTGTATAAAGAGTTTAAATACCACATTTGATCCAACGAAATATTTAACAGGTTGTCCTGAATCTTCTTATAGTAATTACACAATCGAGCAACTAGCTGTGATTATGAAATGCTGGTGTAACACTCCTGACTGTAAGCCTGGATTTAACCATTTGCTTACGGAGACACAAAATCAAAAAAACAATTTCACAATTACATTAAGAACATCTAAGAATCTCCCAATATTGCCCCAGTTCGGTGACCGTATGGCAACTACAGATTCATCGATAGAAAAACATGCGCAACAGGTTTCTCCAACAGGACAAACTGTCACTCTAGATCAGGCCGCATCTATGCTTGCTCGTCGGATCGGAGCATCATCATATTCATATTCTGAGATAGAAGCTCCAGCAGAGGGGACATCTCTAGATCCGATAGATGGCATTCAAGCTTTACCGGGGAATAAACAAGTTAACATAGGAACTGACTTTAAATTTAATGGCGAACTTACAAATGTTACACTAAATGCTTCTGAGTTTAGCACTATTGGCCAACTCGCGTTCAAACCAGATGAAAAAACACCTTGGTTAGCTATATACACATCATACACCGATGACAGAAGTGGCGACATAACATCTGCTTATGGCATAAGCGCATCTGACACTAGGGAAAAAGATGCAATGGTTGATACATGGGCCGTCAAATTTGATGGATACAGCACCAAACAAACAACGAAAAGATGGGCAGAATGGAATAGTGGTACTACTTCAAACAGTGATTTCCCTGCATACAGAGGTTACACATTATCGGTCATTTCCTATATTGGCGACACAGACCTAACCGTTTCATTTTCAGAAAAAATACTTGGTAACGATTCTAACTCCTCCTCTACAGATGTTTCCATTGGATACCAAATAACGAAACAATGCTCGCTTAGACTTGGATGCACAATAAAGAGAAATGAAGATGGTTCGAAGGAGAATTCTGCATCTGTAAGTGCAAAGAAAAAATTTTAATGATGATAAACAAGTTTTCGATGAAACTTTAAAAAATTATATAGAGACGGTAAAAGAGTATAAAGCGGGCATTTCAGGGCTTGCCACAATTACAACTCAAGCGTATCCGTTCGATGAGCCTGCGTAAATCGTAATTGTAATACTCAAGATACTCAAGATAGTCACCAGCGAAATTAAATTGGTAAAAACTGGAATAGAGAAAATTTTAATTTTAATTTTAATTACCAAAATAATGTCCAAATCTCTTCGAAAATAGTAAGCTAAACTATTATTGTGCTCTACAAAGAGGCAAGAGGACAACAACAGATACTTCCTTCTCAAACTGCTGTAATGTGAAATATTATTATGAATGTTAAAGAGTACTTAAAAAGAAAAACAGAACAAAAAAAAACAGATGAAGACAAAAATCACCGATCAAAATGTTTTGTCTGTTTTAGGCCAAGGGCCGCTTGCCTTTGTCACCATATAAAACCTTTCAACACAAAAACAAAATTTGTCATTCTAATTCATCCGATGGAAGCAAAAAAACAGCGTCTCGGAACAGGGCGAATGAGTCTTGCGTTTCTAAAGAACTCTCAAAAAATTATGGGCGTTGATTTTACTGATGATGAAACAGTTAACCAAATTATAGATGACAGTTGTAACCTCTGTGTTGTTCTCTATCCCGGAAAGAGTGCTTTTAATATCTCCACTACTCCAATAGAAGAGTTTCACTTCCAAAAAGATAAAAAACTTGTGGTATTTATAATTGATGGGACTTGGCCCTGTGCTCGTAAAATGATGATGAAAAGTACTAGAGTCAGATCCCTGCCTCGAATCTGTTTTACACCAACTAAACAGTCTGCGTTTGTAATCAAGCACCAACCAGATACATTTTGTCTATCTACAATTGAGTCAATTCATTTGCTACTTTCTGAGATGGACCGGGTCAAAATGGAAACATTAGATAAGGCCCATGATCAAATGATCGAAGCATTTAAATCTTTAAACGATTTTCAAATAAGCTGTGCAAGCAATCCAACTTTACCATCATACAGAAAAAAGAGTGGTTACAAAAAACCTTCAGAAAGAAACTTCTCAAAAAAATGGGATAAGAGAAATTTAATTACGGACTAGGAACTAGTTCAAACGCTTTGGCCCATTCAACTGGTGGCGCAACAAGTTTTCTACTCTCAAGATTCATCATTCCAAGAGTAAAAACTGCCTCAGCTGCAATTTTTCCATCCTCTTTAATTATCTGTTGATCAATCCTAAGTATCGCATGCTTATCTGTGATCTTACATGTCGACACGATAGTAATTAAATCTCTTCCTTTAAGCTCTTTTTTATATTTTACATTTGCCTCTAAAATTACTGGCCCAATTTTAGTTTTTTGAATGTGTGATAACCCTATTCCACTATCTTCCAAAATATCCCATCTAGCGCTCTCAAAAATTTCCAAATAGCGTGCATTATTAACATGCCCAAATACATCTAACTGGTTCTCTTGAATTTTGGTTTTATAGACAAACTCTTTCACCGATTCCTCCAATGTATACTCCAACAAACCATATCAAAGTTGTCGGACTTAAGAAAATCTATTCTTCTACCGGTACCTACTAGTGGACAAATCACCATAATCGAAAAATTATTTTTAAATCAATAGCAGCGGAGTCCTTTGACAACACAGTTTAGCTTAGATATTCTAATGTTAATCTTTTTATTTATATTCATGGAGGAATAGTGGATTCGAAAAAAATCATTTTTAGATTAATCATAATTTTTTTATTGCATCTAACGGTTAGAGGCCACGGTGCAGAGTCATCTGCCTCTTTTTTACCAGAAACAGATGGGCCATTTACTCTACGAACTAACGAACCTGGCAATATAACCAAGGATGAGTTTTTTCAAACAATCGCTCTTGTTGAAACATATTACAAACCAGTCGTAACAAAAAAATTAGGATTACTACTTATTCAATCATGGTGGGATTCAAACATAATAAATGCCTACGCTCAAAGAGTTGGTCCACTTTATACCATCACTATTCACGGTGGTCTAGCAAGGGCAAAGCACATGACCAAAGATGGCCTAGCACTAGCTCTTTGTCATGAGCTTGGACACCATCTCGGAGGGGCGCCTCGCTCAAGCAAATTTTTGAACGGATGGGCATCAGTTGAAGGACAAGCTGACTATTTTGCTTCTGTTCGTTGCCTTCGGACACTTTTTTCAAAAGATGACAACGTCTCAATCGTAAGAAATTCAGAAATAGATCAAGAAGCTGCGCACATGTGTGATGCTACTTACGTTAACGAAGAACGGGCCGCTGTTTGTAAACGAATTATTATGGCCGGTCTTTCCATTGCTAACTTAATGGGAGAACTGACAAAGCCAATTCCAGAACTATCTACTACAACTCCAGATCCAGAAGTAGTTCCAAAAACGCTTAACGATCATCCGTCGATCCAGTGTAGATTAGACACCTACTTTCAAGGTGCTCTTTGTGATAAACCTTTAAACTCAAGAATTAGCAAACACTCTCCATTTTCAAAAGCATTTTGCTCAAATAAGGTTGATAGTTTGGGGGCACGACCACTCTGTTGGTTCAAACCATAATTATCGACCAGGATTTTTATGAGAAAAACCATTTTGTGTTTATTTCTTCTTTTATCAATAATTACCCCTTCTGTCTGTTTTTGCGCTAACGACAAAGAGGCCATCTTCAATGCCACATGGAAAGGAGATATATCTCTTGTTAAGGCCATTCTCAAAAAAGGGATTGGTATCAATGTTCGAAACAATATTCAAGCGACCATGCTAATGTTTGCTTCATTTAACGGCCATATCGATCTCGTTAAAGAACTTATTTCTAGAGGGGCAGATGTAAACTTAAAAGATAAGTTTGGAAGTACGGCCCTAATGTTTGCTGCTCATAAAGGTCATGAAAAAGTTCTAACACTCCTATTGGAAAAAGGCGCAAAAATTAATGACCAAGATAATAGCAGATCAACTGCCCTATCTCTCGCTGCTGCCAACAATCATATCTCAAGTGTAAAACTTCTCCTGGCCAAAGGGGCCAAAGTCGGAGACATCGAATACAAAGGCAACCGCGAAATTGTTGAACTATTAATGCAGACTCGGTTGAAAGATTTCAAATAAGTTAAAATCTAATTAGATTTGCTCCCCAAGTAAAACCACTACCAAACGCAACAGTGGCAACTAGCATTCCTTTTCTTAACTTTCCTGCAGCTATAGCGTCGTTCATTCCAATTGGAATCGTTGCAGCTGTAGTATTACCATAATTTTGAATAGTGTTAAAAACCTTGTTTCGGTCGATGTTCAAACTATCTGCGATTGCTTCATTAATTCTTAAATTTGCCTGATGAAATAAGAAGAGGTCTACATCATTAATTCCAAATCCATTATCCTTAAGAATCGTGGTTATAACCTCACACATTCTCTTAACTGCATGAACATAAACCTTTTTCCCATTCATCTGTGGAAAATGCAATCCTTCATCAATCATCTCTTTCGTAATTCTACTATTACCATTAACATCAGTTCCAGGTACGGCCATCCAAAGTTCTTTAGCATACTCACCTTCTGCATAAAGCTTTGAATCAATGATCTTTGAGTTGCTACTACTATCTGCTCGCTTAACAATTACTGCGCCGGCACCGTCTCCAAATAAAACTGCGATATCTCGCCCTTTCGTTGAGATATCTAACCCTTTTGAATGAACTTCAGCGCCGACCAAAAGAATCGTCTGATATTTACCACAAGCAATAAATGAATCAGCAATACTTAGTCCGTAAATAAAACCTGTACACTGTTGCCTAATATCTAAAGCTGGAACGCCAGGAAGCTCCAACCTTTTTTGCAAAAAACAACCAGCTCCTGGAAAATCATGATCTGGACTGATTGTCGCAAAAATAATCAAATCAATTTCATTTTTAGAAATTCCTGCATTCTTAATTGCCTTCAAAGAGGCTTCGTATGCCATGCTTGAGGTGCAATCATTCTCTGTTACCCAGCACCGCTGACTTATCCCCGTTCTTTTAACAATCCACTCATCACTAGTATCGATCAGTTTTTCTAAATCATGATTCGTAACAACTTTACTTGGAAGATATGATCCAACGCCAATAATTTCACTCTTAAACATAAATAACTCCCTGAAGGCAACTTAAACATTGCTGCGATTTGGGCCGTAGATCCACTTGTGTTGCTGCCCAATTACTAAAAAATAGCCGACCTCTAAATTCCACTCCACGATTGAAGTGAATCGCTCCCTAGGAAACTCCTCATTTGGCATATAAGCAGGAGTTATTACCCACTGAAATAGAATATCTTTTCCAGAATTTTTAAATGTCTGATAACTGTTTACGAGATAATCAAAATCACCTCTATCTTCTACAATAGACTTGATCTGAAACTTCCCAAGAAATTTTTCTGATAACTGCTTTAAATTAGATAAACTTGAAACGACCCCGCTAGATGGTGTTTTAAAATCAGCACTGATATAATCAACAAGATCAAAAATCTCATTGTTAATCTCTTGTCCAGTAACTTCTATATTAATTTTAAACCCACGCTCTTTTAAAAGATAGATAAGATGCACTACGGAACCAACGTGAGCATGATCAAGAGGATCACCACCTGTTACCGAAACCCATCCGATTTTTTCTTCGGCCAAACTGACGACGGTAGCAACGATCTCGTCTAATGACATCACACTCCCGCTAGAAAAAGACCAAGTACTACATGAGTCACAATTTTTGCAGCGAACATTACACCCTTGAACTCTAACAAAAATTTGGGGGCGGCCAAGATTTACACCCTCGCCTTCAATCGCTTTATAAATACCGTTTATTGACAAATATCTTATATCTTTCACAAATCAATCTCCGCCACCGTTTAATAGGCCCTTACCTGTTTTTAGTCAAGATTGTTCACAAATTACTCATAATTAGTGTAAGCTTTACTCTGTTTTTGGTTATTGATTTGATAAATAGCTGGTGATCTATGGATAAAGATAAAGTTATCTCCTATCTTAAAAACGAACAAGGCCTTGATGGCAAGAGAGCGTTTGATACCTCGTCTCCAACAAATTTGATGATTAATATTAGAAGAGACGATACAGTCTCTCCTGCTAATTTCAAACCCGACCCACTAATTCCAGGTGGTTATCTTGCAAATGGGCCAACTATTGAGGCTTTAAATAGAGAGATCTTTACAGGCGGAGATAGCGTCGACATCTTGCTAATGGAATATACCTGCTATAAATGCAATAACTCAATGGATCTTCAATTCTGGTTGAAGTGTCCATACTGTGGTTCTGCAATCGACAAAAATTTTGGCAAAAAGATAGAAAACCCCTTCAAGCGAAATTGATTTTTATCACCTTGTTATTTTTTGTAAGATTTTTTTACCCTTCAGGTAATTGCCACATGTATCAACTCTACTGTAACGTTAAAAAGCAATTTAGATTTGTTTATGAAATTGGATTTATATGAGGTGTTTCATGGCGCAGAGTACGAGTAAGCTTACTCCAAAAAAAATTGAAGCTATAAAAAAAGAGCTGCTTGCAGTCAAAGAAAAATTAATGATGACAACAAAAGATTCTGACTCTTTTCATATAGATCGAAATGAGCTTAGCGACTACCTCGACGAGGCAAACGTAAATATCCAAGTCAACCAGCTACACCGTTTTAGAAATAGAGAGATCTTTTATCTGAAAAAAATCAATCAGGCCCTCGATCGTATTGAACGAGATGAGTTTGGCAAATGCCAAGATTGTGACTCTGATATATCATTTGAAAGACTTATGGCAAGGCCAACCGCTGAACTCTGTATCAAATGTAAAGAAGAAGCAGAGATTAACGAGAGCTCGAAGATCAAGCGCTCATCATCAATTGGAAAAACAATCGATGATATTGGTGGAGCAAGCCTCTAGTTATCAATTATTACTATATGAATTATCAAAACCTAGATACTCAAGAGGGATAATTCTAATGTCACCAAACCCTCTTGGATGATCTCTTTCTAATGAGACAATGTCTTTGCTATTTTTTAGCTCATTATATAGCTTGCTATCTTGAAAATAAAACTCCTTTTTAATTGTAAGAGTAAAGCGTCCTGGCAAAAAATCAAACAGCTCACCATCTAAAATTTCAGGATACTTTGCCATTAACTGCTCAAGCTTAACCTCAGGTAAAACTCCATCGTTAGCAAATTTTCCAAGAATAATCCCTGGCATATACCCAACACAGTTGCCTTTTTCATTCTCTGTAATAGTGACAATGTTAAGCTTGATTCCATCTCTTACTAAATTTCCCCAAGCACAAAATCCATACCCATCTTGATTTATATTCATCATTATTTTGGTATCTGCAACACTCATTCTTAGAGATAGATTGATAGCACCTGCAGCAACATCGGCCCCAAGCTCATTTTTAACATACTCAACTACCTCATCATAAAATGATGGAAGCATGTAACTATCAATCTTATACGTATTACCCTCATTAAACGCTGCTATTTTGACAATCCCATCTTTCCCCTGCGAGACCCAGTAAGTATCCATATTATACTGCTTGACCTCATCATCACCGTTTGCAAGAGATGGAATAAAAAAAAGAATGACCAAATAAAAAGATATCGTGCTTTTAAGCATTATTTAACCCCGACAAAAGTCATACTGAATTTATCGGGTTAACGTTTTAATTCTTGAGTAATTTAATCAGACGCGGGCTGCGCCAATCATTTCTACTAGTTAGTACCGTTAGTGCAGTTATCTAGTAGCACCATAGGCTTTTTTAACAAAATCTTCTAAAACAGGCTCATTAGTTACATCATCAAACAACCAATTTTTAGTATAATATTGGTTTAACTTTTTTGCTTCGGCCATAGCGGACTCTTCACTATCAAACTCTACTAAAATCAGAGTCACTAGCCTGACTTTAGCACTAAAACCAGCGACACAACCAGGGCCATAATCTTCACATTTTATTCCAAGAACGCAGGCCGGATGGCCCTCTGGACAGTTCCCATCTGGATGGCTTGGCATCAACACTTCAAGCTTAGGCTCGACATCAACTCCTAGCTTATACATATCCAACTTTGAAAAGCTCTCTTCTTTTGAACAACTCAAAAGCAAAATAGCAAATAAGACAAATCTAATCATCTCTTCTCCTTACAACATACCTAGGGGTTTTTTTAAATTTTTTCTTCTTGTCACCATCACCAGCATCTTTTTTTCCATCTTTTTTGGTTTTAAGATTGCCCATTGCTGGAATCTCTTTAGGTTTAAATGCTGTCTGATTCCTTATATGTTGATTAATCTCTTTAATGATTTCACCATCTCTAGGAGTTACCATGTTGTAAACAACGCCAGTGTTTCCTTCGCCTCTTCCAACTCTTCCTGCTCTATGAATATAATATTGGGCAGCAGATGGAAGATCGTAATTTAGTACCCACTCTAACCCTTTTATGTCCATTCCTCTTGCTGCTATATCGGTACACACCATCACGCCTATTTCTTTTAAAAAAAGTTTATATGAGACTCTTCGTTGTTCAACACTCATCCCACCATGAAGAAGCGTGATGTTTCTCTTATCAAACTCTCTTCTTAAAAAATCAAAAACTCGCTGCGCATCCTCTTTTCTATTAACAAAAACAACGCCTGGCCTGCGCTCTCTCCTTAAGAAAAGGGCCAGCATCTCATTTTTTTCATTAGTAGTTACCCTCATGTTATAAGTTTCAATAGTTGGAATAACCTTGTTGGCCCCATGAAGATTTAAAACTTTAAACTTCTTACTACCAAACAACGTCTCTTTTCTGCTGCTCATATCTTCAAGCATCGTTGCTGAAAAAAGCCCAATAACAACTGACTTCGGGACAGCTTGAACAATTGTAATCAACTCGTTTTGCAACCCTTTCTCAAAAAGTTGATCGGCCTCATCAAAGATCAAATATTTGACATCAGTAACATCAATCAGTTTTTTCTTTAATGCTTGGGCCAACTTTCCAGGAGCAGAGATTAAAATATCCGTTCTAGCGCATAATTTTATTTTAGCATCGTGATCCCCACCAACAATATGCCTGACTCTTACCTTCGCATGATGGGATAACTTTTTATACTGAGCAACTATTTGGCCAACTAACTCTCTCGTCGGGGCCAAGACAATTACAGATGGACGATCAACAACACCGCCACGAGATTTTTCTTGTTCTTTTATATGATAAACTGTCGGGATAAGGTATGAAATAGTTTTTCCGCTACCAGTTGGTGCCAAGACATCGACTGACTCGCCACTAATAAGCTTAGGAATAACTACGGCCTGAACCTCTGTAGGTTTTTGAATCCCCTCTTCTGCAAGAAAACTCATTGCGGCCGGAAACTCAACCAACGAATGAAAACCCATCTACGCCTCTTTGATAAAAATAAATTTTCGTGACTCTACAACAACTGATGCTTGGTGAAAATAAAAAAAAAAGGGTCTGTCGAATAAGCAATTTAGTCACGACAAACCCTTTTTAAAAATAGAGTAGCTTCGCCACAAAGAGAAAAAATCCTTTCTTCTCCAAACTATGGCACACACTGATCTTTGTATGAGCAACAATCGTGCCAAGATTTTTCAACTTAAGAATCAAACTAGGAGCGCATTACCACTTTACACAGTCAAAATGATGACGTTAACACGTTGCTCTTGCGTAAAAAAAATGACACTAAGTTGTTGACGTAATCTTTTTTGATTGTAATCATGACTAATAATTTTTTATTTTATTAAAAGTGCTTGCACACAAACACGACTACCGCAACTGCAACAACGGAGGATTCGATGAGTGCAAATCGCGTTCGGTTAACCTCTTCTATTATGAACAAGGTTTTCATGGCCATTACAGGGGCCATGCTTTGTGGCTTTTTACTAACCCACATGGCCGGAAATGTCATGCTTTACATTGGGCCAGACATATTTAACATGTACGCCCATAAGTTAACGTCTAATCCGCTAATTTACATCGCTGAAGCTGTACTGGCGGCAATTTTTATTGCTCACGCTTTTTTTGCAATCAGAGTTACGATTCAAAATATGCAAGCAAGACCGGTTAATTATTACGTCAAAAATACAACTGGAAATGGAGCGACCTTTGCATCATCAACGATGCCCTGGACAGGAATTCTATTCGTTGGACTCTTTTTAATCATTCACTTAATTAATTTAAAGTTTGGACCACACTATACTACTTCAGCAAACGGGGAAGAGGTTCGAGATCTATACAAACTGGTAATGGAATTCTTCTCTAAACCGGTCAGTGTTGCGCTCTACTGTTTGGCAATGGTTGGCCTTGCTCTTCACGTCTCACACGGTTTTTGGTCAATGTTCCAAACATTTGGCATCGACCATCCACGATACACACCAGTTATTAAAATAGTTGCAAAACTTTACGCAATCCTAATCGTTGTCGGATACTGCTCGTTCCCAATATGGGCATACTTACAAGGGAGTCGTTAGTAATGAGTACAAAACTAGATGCAAAAATTCCAGAAGGCCCAATTCAACAAAAATGGGATAACTACAAATTTCACGCTAAACTAATCAACCCTGCCAACAGGAGAAAATTCAATGTTATCGTTGTTGGAACAGGACTTGGTGGGGCAAGTGCTGCTGCAAGCTTGGCAGAGCTTGGTTACAACGTAGAAGCGTTCTGTATTCAAGACTCTCCAAGAAGAGCGCACTCAATATCTGCTCAAGGTGGTATCAATGCTGCTAAGAATTATCCAGCAGACGGAGATAGCGTCTGGAGGCTCTTTTACGATACCGTAAAAGGTGGCGATTATCGTTCACGCGAGGCCAATGTTTATCGACTGGCCCAAGTCGCTAACAGCATCATCGATCAGTGTGTTGGTCAAGGTGTTCCTTTCGCTCGTGATTACGGCGGGACTTTATCAAATAGATCTTTTGGTGGAGCTCAAGTATCGAGAACATTCTATGCAAGAGGACAGACTGGCCAACAACTACTGCTTGGTGCTTACTCTGCAATGATGAGACAAGTTAATAAAAAGAAAGTTAAACTTCACGTTAGAAAAGAGATGGTTGACTTAGTCATCGTTGGTGGTAAGGCAAGAGGTATCATCACGAGAGATCTTATTACAGGTAAACTAGAACGTCATGTCGCTCACGCAGTAGTTTTAGCTACTGGTGGTTATGGCAATACATACTATCTTTCAAGTAATGCAATGGCATCAAACGGATCTGCTGTGTGGAAAGCTTATAAGCGTGGGGCATTTTTTGCTAACCCATGTTTTACACAGATTCATCCAACCTGTATTCCTCGTTCTGGTGAGTATCAATCTAAGTTAACACTTATGAGTGAGTCACTTCGAAACGATGGTAGAGTTTGGGTTCCAAAAAAAGTTGGGGACAATAGAGCTCCAAACGATATCCCTGAAGAGGAGAGGGATTACTATCTTGAAAGAATCTATCCTAGCTTTGGAAACTTGGTTCCACGAGATGTTGCTTCAAGAAATGCAAAATTTCAGTGTGATGCCGGTAAAGGTGTCGGGCCAACAAAAGAGGCCGTTTATCTAGACTTTGCCGCTACAATTAAAAGAGACGGTGAAGAGAGTATCAGGGCGAAATACGGCAATTTATTTGATATGTACGAGAGAATCACGGATGAAAATCCATATAAATCGCCAATGAGAATCTATCCAGCTGTTCACTACACCATGGGTGGAATTTGGGTTGATTATGAATTAATGAGTACAGTTGAAGGTCTCTTCGTTCTTGGAGAAGCAAATTTTTCTGACCACGGAGCAAACAGACTTGGAGCTAGTGCCTTAATGCAAGGTCTAGCAGATGGATATTTTGTAATTCCAACAACGATTGGCAACTATTTTGGTAGCACCAAGCTTGGAGCTGTCGATGCAAGCGATAAAGCGTTTACAGAAGCTGAAGCTGAGTCAAAAGCTAGATTTGATAAACTTCTGTCCATCAATGGAACCAAAACTGTTAGTGATTTCCACAAACGTTTAGGTGGAATAATGTGGGACAATGTTGGAATGGCAAGAGATGAGCAAGGTTTAAAGAGAGCTCTAGCTGAAATTTCAAAACTACGAGAAGAGTTTTGGAAAGATCTGAAAATTATAGGTGGGGCTGACCAGATTAATCTTGAGCTAGAAAGGGCCAACAGAGTTGCTGATTTCTTGGAAATGGGCGAACTAATGGCCAGAGATGCGCTCGAAAGAAAAGAGTCTTGTGGTGGCCATTTCAGACTTGAGTCTCAGACAGAAGAGAACGAAGCTAAAAGAGATGATGAAAATTTCACTCACGTTGCAGCTTGGGAGTATAACGGAGACAACAAGGCTCCAACCAGACATAAAGAGGAACTAAAATTTGAAAACGTTAAACTAACTCAACGTAGTTACAAATAGGAGGATTGAGATGGGCGGAACAAGCACAGAAACTATTTCAATTAACTTAAAAATATGGCGACAACTAAACCGTGATTCAAAAGGAAAAATGGTTAATTACAAACTTGATGGCGTTTCAACTGATATGTCATTCCTAGAAATGATCGACATCCTTAATGAAAAACTCATGAAAAATGGTGAAGACCCAGTAGCATTTGATCACGACTGTAGAGAGGGCATCTGTGGAATGTGTTCTATTATGATTAATGGAATTCCTCACGGACATGAGGTTGAAACAACCTCTTGTCAGCTTCACATGAGAAAATTTTCAAACGGTGCCACCATCGTTCTCGAACCATTTAGAAGCAGTGCATTTCCTGTCTTAAAAGACCTTATAGTAGATAGGAGTGCATTTGATAAACTGATTGCAGCAGGTGGATTTGTTAATATCAGTACAGGAAATCCTCAGGATGCAAACAGTATTTTAATTCCACAACAAGATGCAGAGTTATCGATGGATGCAGCGGCCTGTATCGGGTGTGGGGCGTGCGTTGCTAGCTGTAAAAACGCTTCGGCAATGCTTTTTGTTTCTGCGAAAGTCTCTCAATTTGCACTACTCCCACAAGGAAAAATAGAAGCAAAAGAACGTGCTCAAAACATGGTTAATGCAATGGATGAACTAGGGTTCGGTAATTGTACAAATGAGGCCGAGTGTGAAGCTAGCTGTCCAAAAGGGATTAAAATTTCTAATATTGCCCGACTAAACAGGGAGTATATTAAAAGTTTTATCTTAGGAAGATAAGCACTGTACTATAACATGTAACTTACTGATTTATTTAGTCTATTTATATTTTTGTCCATTTTTAAAGTATGGCCTTAAAAATGGACAAAAACAATAATAAAAAAAAGTTAAATTAAGACAAGTTTTTTTATTAATCGTCGATTAGTCCATGATGAAAATTTTCTTAACCATCTTACTATATTTAGGATTACTGCCATTTTGTCAGACGTGGGCAAATGCTGAAGCTATTGAAATCAAAGATATGCTTCTTAAATATACTGCCTCTCAAGAGATCCCTGCTAGGACTTCTACTGGTAAACAAGGAAAAATTAACATAGGAACACAGATCATTATTGGAGATAGCTACTCATGCGCAAGAGGAAAACTATGTCGGCAGGTCTCAACAAAAAACAGTGATGGATCTGTTAATAGATTCATCGTTAAGCAATCAGACCTTTTTACATCCATATCTAAAGAGGTAAAGGGCCCACTAATAATGAGGGACAAAGAGACAGATCAAACTGTCGAAATAACTGATACAAAAAAAATAGTGCTGCTCGATTTTAATAGTCCGACAAATATGGCCGAGGTAGTGATGGTAAATGAAGAAGGGGAAGTGATTGATCATCATGGAGATGAAAGAGATACTTCAAAACCGATATATCTCATCGATCTTGCAAATTTTAAAAACGGCACACTCAAAGTTATGCAAGCACATTTAGAATTAATGAGAAAACAAAAAGCACAGGAAGGAAACTGTGATGATGCAAAAACTCTCGACAAGCTCATAACTTTTAACAAAAAGATTTTAAATATCGTTGCTAAGACCGGTGAATCTGAGGTCTACGAGCCAAGTTGCAGGGTGCTCAAACAACTTAAATCAGAATTAAAATCAAATGAGAACAAAGAAAAAATGTTAAGTTGCCTTAAAAATCTTAAGAGCAGTCTAGCAAAAATCATGAAGAATAGCAAAACTCCACGAAAAACTCTTTTAACTTTTATATATAGCAAGCTATCGAATGAAGAGAGAGATTTTTTAGCAATGGTTATTACCGCTCATGGCGAATCAAGAAGCCTCACTCCTCCAAAAGAAGAGTTCACCGCGGTTATGAAAGTATTGCACGAAAGACTTCTTGATACAATGGAACGTGGCCAAGCATTAGTAAATTCTGAAAATCAGGAAGAAAAAACAAAAGGGGCAAAATACTTACAAGCTGAATTAATGGATATGGCCATTCAAAATTTACAATTTTCAATTTACAATACAAAAGGCAACCAGTGGTTAATTTTTTTTAGAGAAGATGATAATAAAGAAGATGTGGCAGAAGACCAAGTAATGCTTATTGATTCTTATTTGCAGTATGATGATCCAAATACCAAATATGAACCAGCTGCAAAAAAACTTACCCACTACTGCACAAAAGAACTTTTCGATAATGAGACGGATACTTCTCAGTGGTACATTACAGGGGCAAGTAAAAAAATCTCTACAAATAAGCACAATTTAAAAATTGATGGCGTCGAGCTAGAGCTCAAAAAAGGTCATCTTTTTTTTGATGGTGTAGGATGGAATCCTGACGATAACAAGTTTCATAAATGGACAGTTGGTACGGAGAAAAAATGAGGCAGATGCTAACCTATCTTCTGTTAATCCTGATAATCATATGTTCACTAGTAGCGTCAGGAGAAGAGCTAAACCTTGACTGGAGTATAGTTTCGAAAAAAGGAGAATACTATTTAGAAAATAGAGGTTTAAAATTCAAATATAACTTTAAATTTCTTGGTGGGACTCCACACATTATTTCAGCTAAAACCTATCAACAAAATAGAAGGTACCATATTATTGAGTATTACGCAGGGAATGCAGGAACTTCCAAAATTGTCCATGCTAATATGATGTTAATTTTTGATTCGAAAGAAAAAAAAGTTGCGATAGATTATTTTAGTAAAAGGTGGAGCAACGAAGATGGCAAAGAGATTTTAGATGATATCGAGTGGACATTTTCACCTAACAAAATAGTTATTCATGATGGAATTCAGCTATCTGAAGATATGCTAATTAACCTCTAAAATTTCTAGTAAAAATAAAAGTGCAACTCGTGCAAAAGATTCTTTGAGCTCTTTTCTTTCACCTGAAAATCTAAATGCCCGAACCTCTTTTCCTGTATCAGAAACAGAGCAGAGATAGAGAGTACCAACAGGTTTATCAATCGTTCCACCGCTTGGCCCAGCAATTCCGGTTAACGACAGCGCAATATTTACATCTGTTATTTTTTTTACCTGCATCGCCATAGCAATCGCAGTTTGTTCACTAACAGCACCATGGCCATCAATTATATTTCTATCCACTTCAAGTAACGATATTTTAAAATCATTTGAATAACTAACAAAGGAACCTTCGAACACGTCCGAACTTCCTGATATATCTGTTATCAGTGAAGAGACAAGGCCACCAGTACAAGATTCAGCAAAGGCCATCTTTTTCTTTTTTTTAGATGCTAACTCAACAACCATTCTTGCTAAATCGACTAATGTTTTTTCCATTTAAAAGATCCCTACTCAAATTTAGGGTTTAAGGCCTTTATCACCGCTTTATAATTTCCAACATCATACTTGGCGCAAAAAGCTGGGAATTCATTTTTGATTTTGACCTTATCAAAATCTAAACGATACATCATGCTTACAAAATCATGCGCAATAATAAATGTGCATACTAGTGGCGAAACTCTTTGTGCTGATAACTTGTGAGGAAAACCTGTTCCTTCAACATTTTCATGATGTTGCAAAATAACCGTATCAACGTTAGCAGGAAACGGAGGAACCTCTCTTACTTTCTCTGCCATCACCTGTGTATGTGATAAAAATAGATCTCGCTCTTTATCATCAAGGCCATTTATAGAATCTGGGTACACGTCTCCCTTCATTGCAAGCGTTGGATCACTAATTGCTAAATCATGAAAGAGAGATGCCATGCAGAGTTTGTTTTGAATATCTCGAGTATTCCATTCCATTTGTGAAACCATCTCACAACAAATAATTGAAGTCATATAACTATGATCATAGATATAATCTTTTGCATCTTGAGCTTTTTTAAGAAGATCTCGTACGGCCGCGGAGTTCTTTTTTACAAACGCTACAATACTATCCGATAATTTTTCAGCAGTATCAACAACTGAGTTACTAAGCCCCACGCTTAAAACTAACTCATGAATCATTGCATGTGTAGTTTTAACTGTCTCAACATCAATACACTCACCCCTTTTACACTTAAGCTTTAAGAACGGAGTCGATGCCATGCTAACGGAAAAAGCATTAAAGTCACACTCCTTAATATAAAGATATTCCAGCTGGCGATCAGCATATTTATTAATGTCTGATCTAGTATAAGAACTTCCAGCACTAATAATTTTGACAAATTTTTCGCTAGAAAGTCTGACGTAAATATCACATTCGACCGAATTGAATTTCCAAAAATTATAGATCCTAATTTTCTTATAACTCTCATTTAATTCAGGACTTCGTTCTAGTAAAGAAGAGACGGCCTTAACAAAAGATTGTTTAGAAATAGGCTTTCTTAAGTATAGTTCCTTAACAGAAGCACCTGTTTGGAACTTTTCAAACCCAGTAAGATGATTAATGTCATTTGATGTAACTAATAAAAATGGAAGGTTTTCATAATTTGACCTTATGTAACGGTATAATACTCCACCATCACCATCAGGCATGATAAAATCTGAAACAACAAGATCTATATCGCTATGCTCTTTCAGTAGCTTGATAGCGCTGTTTCCGCTTGAAGCCTCTAAAATTTTTAAATCTTCAAAGGAATTTTCCAAAAAAATATTGCAAAGCTGTCTAATTAAATCTTCGTCATCAACGAGTATTATTTTCATACAATAATGATACTTTGATCACGAATAAAATCCATAAATATGAGTATCAAATGCGTTAATTATTTTAATAACTCACAATTTAATCCGAAACAGTATTGGTTATTAACCGGAGTAGTTGACAATGAATATCAAGTTTTCTGTCGTGATTATCTCTCTTGTCGTCACATTTACATGTTATAGCTCAGCAGAGAACAGCATCGCTAAAGTTGTTGAAGCAAGCGGGAATGTTGCAAAACTTAATCCAATAACGGGAGAGATTTCTTCTATAAAAAAAGATGACTTTTTACAAGAAGGGTATTTCGTTGAAACAAAAAAAAGAAGTTACATTAAGCTTGAATTTATTGTCGATAAAACTATTATGTCTATTGCTCCATCAAGCAGAATTCTTATCAAGAACTATTCAGGTGAAAAAACCGGTCTAATTAACCTAATTCAGGGAGAGGTAAGAGCACACATCACAAAAAATTATGTAAACATTCCTAAAGATAGAAGCAAACTTATTATAAAAACAAAAACTGCGGCAATGGGAGTCAGGGGGACTGAGATTCAAATGGGACATAATGAGGAATCTGGAAACACATCTGTATTATTATTCTCAGGAGAAGCGCTTGTTGTTAAATTTGATCATGAAAATGCGAATGAACAAATTGATCCAGCTAGAACAGACCAGATCGACGCCCTTTTATCCTCAGGTGAATCTCAAATAATGACAGAAGGAGAAGCTATTATTGTTACAATTAATGAACGACTAGGAAAACCTTTTTATATCAACAAGCATCAGCTAAATATCTTCAAAAATAGCTCCATGAAAGATCGGCTAATTCCAACTACTCAAAAACCGCTAGTAAGAGATATAAATCCACCAATGATTACAAAGCAAGTTTTTACCAATGAACAAGATATTAAAAGAGCACCGGCCTCAAAAGACCCAGACTATCCAACTGTTTCTAGAAAGAACGGAGCAATTATAAATCTTGGCACTGGGGAGCTAATTGCGCCACCTTCTTTTGCAAAATTTGATAAGGAAAACGGAGTCTACATTATGCCAAAAGATATTGAGCAATCAATAGATAATAAAACAGGAATGGTAGTGAATAACCAAGATAAAAATAGTGATTCAAACAATAGTGCTAGAGCGAGAGGGCCTGCATCAGTGACAGAAAAATTTCAAAACAAAAATGTCTCAAAAGAAAACGATATTACACCTATGAAATTTCAACCGTCATTAATTGATATTTCAGATTATATAGATCAAGTTAAACCTCCGCTAGAAACTGATCATACTAAAACCAATGTTCTATTTAAATTGCACTAAGGAGATCGTGTAAAAATTGTGAAACTAACAACTCTGTCAATAATAACATTTGCACTTCTTTTGCTTACTACTAGCTACGCTACAACTACACCCAAATATCAAACTCTTTACAGTGAGGCAAAATCGTTATTTGACAACAGAGATTTTTCAAATGCGGCAAAAACTTTTACGATAGCTATCAAGAACAACAAAGATGATAAGCGAGATGACTCATTTTATCTTCTTGGCCAATCATTATACGCATTAAACGAACTACCTCAAGCAAGTAAAGCATTTAGAAAATCATACGAGAAAAAAGTCAATGAAATTCAGTCGCTCTACTATATTGGCCATATTTCACAGTTGCTCCAAAAATATCGAGTCGCTATCGAATCGTATGAAAAACTTCTTAAGAAACTTGAACTCAGCGATGAGATGAAGCAACTTACCATGTACCACATTGCAGAGATCAGACTAGCTGAAGCATATCAAATAAATATGTTCGATCGGTACGAATTTATCCATGAACGAGTCATTCCTAGTTTTAAAAGGGCAGCAGCTATTTCACCAGACTCTGAACTTGCGATGGATATAGAAAATCAGTTAGAAAAACTATATGAGATAAAAATACTTAGACAGACCAGGTTAAATAACGGAAGAATCATTTCGTCAAAAAAATACTCCCTCTCACTTAAGCACCAGATGCTTTACGACAATAATATAACCAGTTCACCAGATGATGCTACAACATCTGAAACAAAAAAAGATGATCTAATATATGAAACGACCGCTTCCATAAGCGCTAGAGCAATTTCAAAAGGAAAAATGTTATACGGCCTTAATCTCCAAGGTAAAAACACCTCTTATAAAAATCAACAAGACCCTGATATATACTCTCAAGATGAGTTATCAATTCTCTCTGGAGTTAAAATCAGCAATGAGCACAGAGCATTTTCACGGCCTGCTACTGCATTTATTAATGGCGAATATAAATACACTACGAAAGATTATTATGCCACCCACAAAAAAAACCACTATGCTTCTCAGCAAGCACTAACCTTGGGGGAGAGCTTTACTAAATTTAAATTTGGTGAAACAACTCTGTCATTAGAATTAAAAAAAGAGAGCAATATTGAAACAGATGAGTTGTCTAGCACCACATTTGAAGCAAGCGCAGCTCAGGTAATAGGTTTTAAAAATCACTCAACGAGTATTTTATATCTTATGTATGAAAATAGTATTGCTAAAAATAGCTACTACTCTACCTCAATGATGGGTGTACTATATTCTTATACAATTCCAGAAGTTTTTAAAGCAACCTACTTGACACTTACAGGTTTTGGGGCCGCGATAGATACTGGCGAGCAAAAATCTACTAGAGGCACAGAGAGACTGGCTTCATTAACAACGTCATTAAATTTTCTTATCGCTGAATATTTTCACATCGGTTCGTTTGTAGCGCTTGAGAAAAAATCATCTAGCGATATAAATTATAGCTATGATAAAATTAGTATCGGACTCAACATTGAGTTAAACATTTAGATATTGGATGTTGACATGATAGCAAAATATATAAAATTTATCGGTTTAGCATTTATAATAGTTTTCTCGTTAGTAAGTGTTTTTATGCCGCTAATAATGGAGCTTGCAGAAGAAAATCTGTTTATAGCTTACTCTTCAATTATTGATGATAATTTCTATGACTGGAGAATGAAAACAACTCTAGATAAATCAAAAAAAAGTAACCATATCGTATTGGCAGACGTTGATAGCTACGCTCTTAGCAAAATTGGCCGTTTTCCATGGTCGAGGTCAGTCTGGGCCAAGTTTATGAAAAAGATGAAAACGTATGGGGCAAAAGTAATAGCATTTGATTTTATGTTTTCAGAAGAAGAGAGAACATGCCCAGGCGCAGTTAATCCTGACGACATTTTTGCTGCTGCTGTAGAAGATTTTAGCACTGGAGAAGCACATGAAAATAACAGTGTAATTATACCATTCATCACAACACCACACCAACACAAAACTAACACCATTAACGGCGAGCTCCCAAGCTATTTGCAAGATTTTATGTTAACGACAAGATCAAACAACAACAACAATAATCAACGCTACAACCCCATCCAACAACGTTACATAAACTCTACTACTCTACCGATAGAAAAATTACGATCAATTACAACAGTATCTATTGGTAATATTGGAAACGATCCAGACACAGATGGAATATTCCGAGATCATACTCTTATCTCTTATGTTGGTAAGCTTAGTGACAACACAGACATCTATTTAAAGTCCTTAGCGCTTGAAGCTTACTCAACTTACATTGAATCAAAAAACGATATTTTAAATATTGCATATAATAACAACTCAATTAGTATCAATGACAAGCAAATCACCATTAACGAAAGAGGGACGATTAAAATCAGGTGGTTTGGAGATGAAGAAAATTTTTTCAGAGTTAGCATCCCATATATATTAGATGCACCAGATGACTCTTTAGAGATGAACAAAATGTTTAAGAATAAAATAGTATTTGTGGGCTCATCAGCTGAAGGCGCCCACGATTTAAGGCATACTCCAATTAGTACCAACATGCCAGGAGTGTACTTACACATCAACATTACACAGGCCCTGATTGACAACTATTTTTTAAAAGATAAAGAAGATTCCGTTAAGTACTCGTGGATTTTTCTTCTGATCGTTACATCAATTATTATCCTAATTCAAATGTTGAACAATGCAATTTATGATTTACTAACTGTCGTTATTTTAACAACGTCCAGTATTATCATTGAGTATTACTACTTCCTACCAAACGGATTTGAGATCAAACTCTTCTTTATTCTTTTTTCCATTGTTGCGAGTTACTCTTGGAGCACATTCATCAATTTTTACTCTTCACTCAGGGATAAAAAACAGATTAGAGGCGCTTTTGCTAGATATGTTGCTCCAGCAATTGTTAATGAGATGTTAGCAAATCCTGACAAAATGAAAGTTGGTGGAGAGAAAAAAAACATTACAGTCTTATTCTCTGACGTAAGAGATTTCACTACAATTAGTGAACGACTTAGCCCTACGGCACTATCGACCTGTCTTAACCAATATATGGGAAGAATGACCGATATTCTTTTTGAAACATACGGAACACTTGATAAATATATTGGTGATGCAATTGTTGGGTATTGGGGAGCGCCTCTTAGTTTAGAAAATCATGCATATCACGGAGTAAGAGGGGCACTGCAAATGATTGAAGAACTTCCTACCATCAATGAAAAATTTGTTGAACAAGGTTTTCCTGAATTTAAAATTGGAATCGGCCTAAATACAGGAGACTGCTCAGTAGGAAACATGGGTTCAGATAAAATTTTTGCGTATACGGCCCTTGGAGACAACATGAACTTAGGGGCAAGGCTAGAAGGGTTATGCAAGTTTTATGGTGTCCAGATCAATATCTCTGAATACACAAAAAACGCGATACCAGAAGAGCTGCAAAAAGAGTTCTGCTTTAGAATTCTTGATAGGGTTCAGGTCAAAGGAAAAGAGAAAGCTGTAACCATATATGAAGTCCTTCATAGCACTCACAGCTTTAGAGTTGATCAAGAAGCGCTCGCTATTTACCGACAAGCATTTGACCTTTATACACACAAAAATTTTGCTGAAGCGATTAAAATATTAAAACCTATTGCCAATAAATATCCTGAGGACAAATCATCTGCAAGAATTATTGAAGTATGCGAAGGATACCTTGTGACACCACCACCAGAAAGTTGGGATGGCGTCACCGTGTACAAGACCAAGTAAACAAATTACGCATTTAACGTTTTTGAAACAATCTCAAAAGCATTCTTTGACAATCCAGCTGTCTCTACAATTCTTCTTAGCTCTTTTTCTGCTAGCGTCTTAAGATTTTCTGGGAACTTTTTATAAAGAACAAAAGAACTACTAAGTGCCGCTCCCATACTTGGATTAAGCTTATCTATCTCAATAATTTTATCTGCGATAAACTTATAACCAGACCCATCTTTCCTATGAAAGCAGTACCCATTCTTACTAAAAGCGCCAACAACACTCCTAAGGAGATTGGGTACTTTTGCGTCGTAAACTGGATCTTTTTCTAATTCCATCACTCTTTTAAGAGTGGTATCAAGTGGTGCAGAAGCTTGGAGTGCCAACCATTTTTGAATAACCAGAGTGTTATCCTTCCACTTTGCATAAAACTTTTTAATTGGGATATCTTTCTTAGAACTTGATGAGAAGATAATCTCTGCCAAAGCGGTAGCTTCATCTGTCATATTATTGGCAGAGTCAAACTGCGCTAGCGCAAGATTAATTCCTAACTCTTCATCACTAGCAATAATCAAGCTTAGAACCTGGGCCTTTACTTCCCTATTCCCAACCTGCTCTTTGCAAAACTGATATTTGGTTGGTGGTGAAAGTTGTTTATACATAGTTACCAAAATGTCTTTTAATGCCGTACCAATAGCATTTTTAAGAAGTTTTCTTGCTCTGTACGTCTCGTCAACCTTTAGTACAGCTTGAGAATTAAATAACTCCTCCACGGTTGGAATAGAGAGTGCTCTTGCTTTAAAACTCATGTCAATTTTCTTATCTTCCAATACTGCTTTATATGCCTTCAAATAAATCTTATCAATTGGCCATGACGCTTGCCCATTAGTACTATCTATAATTTTATTAATCTCCTTTATTGCAAGATTTCTAATCGCATTGAATCTTGTGTACTCATTAGAATCGTGGGCCGCTAAAAATGCCAACTCTTGATCCAGATAATCATACTTAACAATTACAGGTGCAGAAAACTCTCTATTTAGCGATAAAACAGGTCTCGATTTTATATTCTCAAACTCAAAACTCTCCTTTTGATCTCTAAGAAATAAAACGCCATCACTACTTCTTAATCTTCTACTATTAACATCACCTTTCAATGTTAGCTTAATATCTTTTCCACTTTGATCTAACAACCCTATTTTAAATGGAATAAAAAATGGCAACTTTGTCTCTTGGCCAGGAGTTGCTGGACAACTCTGCGCTAAAGTTAGCTTAATCGTTTTAGATGATTCGTTATAATCCATTTGTACATCGACAACGGGAGTTCCTGCTTGATTATACCAATTAATAAAATGTTCAAAATCATATCCATTTGCGCTCGACATAGCATAAAGAAAATCATCTGTAGTTACTGCTTTACCATCGAAAAGCTCAAAATATTTTTTCATCCCTTTTTGAAACCCAGTCTCTCCTAAAATTGTATGAATCATTCTGATTACTTCAGACCCTTTTTCATAAACAGTCATCGTATAAAAATTGTTAATTTCCATGTATGATGCCGGACGAATTGGATGAGCATTTGGGCCTGCATCTTCAATAAACTGCCGCGTTTTAAGCTTATCAATATTATCAATTCTTTCAACGGCACGAGAGTGCAAATCTGATGAAAACTCTTGATCTCTAAAAACAGTTAACCCCTCTTTTAATGTTAACTGAAACCAATCTCGACAAGTTACTCTATTACCTGTCCAGTTATGAAAATACTCATGGCCAATCACTGCCTCTACACCCATAAAATTGTCATCAGTTGCCGTTTTCGCATCCGCCAAAACATATGCTGAGTTAAAAACATTTAACCCTTTATTCTCCATTGCGCCCATATTAAACGAATCAACTGCAACGATCATGTAACAGTCTAGATCATACTCTAGACCAAAGCGCTCCTCATCCCACTTCATCGACCTCTTTAGCGCCTCCATAGCATAAAGACATTTTGACTCATTACCTTTATCAGAGTAGATAAAGAGATCAATCTTACGATTTTTCATAGTTACAAACTTATCTTTTACGACACCTAAATCGCCAGCTACTAGCGCAAAGAGATAAGATGGTTTGGCAAAAGGGTCTTGCCACATACAAAAATGCTTACCCTCAGCAAGATCTCCGCTTTCAACTAAGTTGCCATTCGAAAGAAGTACCGGATAATTTTTTTTGTTCGCTATAATCTTGGTCTTAAATTTTGCCATAACATCAGGCCGATCAATAAAATATGTAATTCTCCTAAAACCTTCTGGCTCATTTTGAGTACAAAAAATTCCACTCGATTTATAAAGCCCCTCAAGTGCCTTATTACTTGCTGGATCAATTTTATTCTGAATTGTCAGAGTAAAACTCTCAGGTGGGCCAATAAGCTTAAACCCAAGATCATTAACCTGAAATCTTTTGGTATCAAGATCTTTACCATCTAACTTAGCAGAAACAAACTTAAGCTGCTCACCAACAAGTTCTAGGTCTGTGGTTGAGACATTTTTATTTCTAAAAACTCTCATCTCAGAAGTTACCAGCGTCGCATTATCATCTAGATCAAACGTAAGAAATACATCTGAGATTGAATACGCTGGCGCTTTATAATCTTTCAAATACACTGTTTCTGGTTTCTCTGACATAACATCTCCAATTGAAAAAAAAGAAAAAATCGGGCAATATTAAACTATACCGTTGTTAGTTTTTACTAATTTTTACACCTCTAGGCAACCTATGGATAACGAAAATGTAGATGATAATAAGAAATACTATTTTGGAGAGATTTCACCGGGAGAAACTACTGAGATTATCAACAAAGTAACAAAGCAAGAAGACAAAACCATCCTAATATGGACACAAAGAGAGAGAAGGGCCCTTGCAGAAGAGTACGATATAATCAGCTTTGACGTCACTACGTCAAAATTATACTTTAAAGCAAAAGGTAAACTTCTGGCAAGTTTTAAGAAATCAAAAAAAGTTGATAGTGAAATTTTTTTCAGAGTAACACTTGGAAGATTCTATTTTTTCTCAACCTCATTTTTACAATATGACAGCGAGAGCAAAGAGTACTCTTTAGAAGTTAAAAATACTTTATATAAGGGCCAGCAGCGTGGTGATTTTAGAATAAAACAAGGCGAATGGGTAAAATTAACAATTAACATAGATAAAAAAGAGTATCCTTGCGTTGATCTCTCTAGTGGCGGTCTCTGTTTTGTCGTTCCAAAAGCAATGGAAGAGAGTTTTCAAAAAGATCGAACTTTTTTTAACTGCACAGTTACGTTCAATGATAAAGAGTACCTTATTAATAGAGCAAATATTGCCTCCGCGTGGCAAGATAAAGAAGATAGTTCGAAACTTTTTGTCGGTGTATGTTTCATAGATCTTCTGGGACAGACGGAAGAAGATCTCTTTAAACAGATCAACGTAACATCAAAAGAGATAGAAGAGCGAAATAGACGTTTAGCTGAGCGATATAAAAAAAAATCTTAAGTTAACAAACAATATCAAAATCTCGAAGTACATCATTGAGACTGGTTTTCAAATCTGTCTTTGCACTTCTTTGACCTATAATTAAAGCACAAGGAACTCCAAACTCTCCGGCCTTAAAATTTTTAGGGTATGTTCCAGGTATAACAACAGAATTTTTGGGAACTCTACCTGAATAAACAACTGGTTCATTTCCTGTTACATCAATTATTTTACTACTTCCTGTAATGACTACGTTTGCACCAAGCACCGCCCTTTCTTCCACAATAGCACCCTCAACAATAACGGCCCTGCTTCCAATAAAAGCGCCATCTTCAATAATAACAGGAGAACTCTGCAACGGCTCAAGCACTCCTCCTATTCCCACTCCGCCCGAAAGATGAACATTTTTTCCAATCTGAGCACAAGAACCAACAGTTGCCCAGGTATCAACCATTGTTCCGCTATCAACATACGCTCCGATATTAACATAACTTGGCATTAAAATCGCTCCAGGAGCGACAAACGCACCATAACGAACAGTAGACGGTGGTACGGCCCTAAACTCTGCCTGAACTCTTTTCAGAGGTATTTTATCAAAATAATTAAATGGGCCCACACTACTTGATTCATTCTTCGAATATTTAAAATAAAGAAGTATCGCTTTTTTGGCCCACTGATTAACCACCCACTTTCCACTATCTTTCGATGCAACTCTTATTTTGCCTCTATCAAGGCCATCAACGATTCCCTTAAACGCCTCTTCAAGTTCTTGCGAAGGAGTAATTGGCATATCTTGAAAAGATTTTTCTATAATATTCAACCATGCTGTAACTTTGTTAACCTCAAACATCATCTCTCCAATGTGGCCAAGTAATGTAACGATTCGATAATTGCATCTCTATTTTTTTCTAAATATTTTTGATCACTACCATCTCTAAGCAACTCATAAGTAATCGTCGGAATTCCTTTATCTATTGCCGCATAAGTTCCAAGTGAACCTGGAACCGGATAACCAATATCCGCCTCTATCTTAAGTCCTGTTTTTTTATGAAGAATATGTTCAACCCCTAAACAGTCACCATTAGTGTTAATCATATCCAGTTTATAACTATGCATACTAAAAATAAAAAACGGTTTGTAAATTTCTATTAACTCAACCATAAATTTTGACTCTGGCTCGCTAGCAGCAGCTGGGCCCGGAGGATAACGTGGATTTAAAATTTCAGCAGTCCAATCAGCTGTTGGCATATTGCGATTTAGGTCAATCCCATTAGCATTCCACCTTTTATTAGCAATATTTCCATCTGGATTGATAATTGGAATAACAACTACAGATATTTCTGGGGACAAAATTTGTTTCGTTAAGTAATTAGCAACAAGCATATTTACAAGATTTATCCCTTCAACCTCATCGCCATGAGCACCTGCGACCAAAAAGATAACTCTTTTTCCCTTGCCAAATTTTGCACCCTTAATAGGAACACCATTTACACTTTTTGCTAAGTCGTAAAATTTCCCTTCAACCTTCAGCTCTATCATAATAAGACATCCTTCATCCCATAAATACCAGGCCCTCTTCCTTGAATCATTTGTGCGGCGACGATTGCACCTTTTGCAAAAATAATCCGATCCTTCGCAAGATGATTCACCTCAATCTCTTCACCATTTGAAATAAATTTTACAGAGTGATAACCAACGACTTCGCCCTCTCTTTTTGATTCAATTGACTCTTCTTTTGATTTTATTAAATTAGAATGCTTTTTTATAATATCAAAAAGAGTAATGGCCGTACCACTTGGAGAATCTTTTTTATGTACATGATGAACATCTAAAATTTTAGCTACAAAATTTAGATCCTTCGATAAAATTTTTGATACTTCTTGAGTAATGAGAAAAAGAATATTTGCACCAATACTCATATTACTCTCAACAAGGACTGGGGCCTCTTTTGAATAAATTTCTAGCTTATCCTTAATAAATTTAGATAACCCCGTAGTCCCAGTTACAAGAGGAATTCTGACACCTCTCACGGTTGCTTCATCTAAAAAATGTTCCAGCCCTGTTGGTGTTGAAAAATCTATTACTACATCACACTTTTTTAGTCGTGCTTCAATAGCGTTATAATCAACATTTGCTTCAATCTTTACAAATAGCTCATTCTCCGAACCACTTAAAAGTGATTGTAGCAATCTTCCAACTTTTCCATTTGATCCAATAAGTGCGACTCTCATATCACACCAATCTCACGTGCGCTTGCCAGTAACTTCTCAGCATTAGATTTCGAAATTTTAACTAGTGGTAATCTTACGTTATCAGACTTAATTACTCCAAGTTGAGCAAGCATCACTTTAACAGGAATTGGATTGCTCTCAATAAATAGCGCGCCGAGGAATGGATATAGCCTAGTATGCAACTCTTTTGCTCTTTTTAGTTTTCCATTTTTTAAACTTTTATATATCTCTAAAAACTCTACTGGGATCACGTTAGAGGCAACACTTATTACCCCACACGCTCCAACAACTAAAGATGGTAAGAAAAGTGCATCTTCACCAAGTGTAACTTTAAACGCAGGAAGAGCTCCTACGATCTCTGTAACCCTACCTAAATTCCCTGTTGCATCTTTAATCCCAATAATATTTTTACAACTTGTTGCAAGCTCAATTACAGTTGAAACCGGTATGGAAACTCCGGTACGAGATGGCACATCATAAAGAACAATTGGCAGAGCAGGTAGTGCATCTGCTACTGCTTTAAAATGGTGATACATCCCAGCAGGAGTTGGTTTATTATAATATGGAGTAACGACAAGAAGTCCATCTACACCAAACGTAGCAGCATGTTTTGCATTCTCAATAGTCTGAACAGTCGAATTACTTCCAACACCTGCAATAACTGGGGCCACCCCTTTAAATTCATCAATGGTTAACTTAATTAGTTCGCTTTTTTCTGACTCAGTTAGTGTCGATGTCTCACCAGTCGTTCCACAAACTACCACTCCTGATATATTAGAAGCGTGTTGCTGCTTAAGAAGTTTTCGAAAACTTACATAATCAACGCTACCATCTTCATTAAAAGGAGTCACTAGCGCAGTATAGACACCTTCTAAAAAACTCTTCATAAATAAAAGCTCCACTTCTGTTATCGATAATACGATTTAAATAGTACACTCTTTCCATTTATATAGCTAGCGTGACAAAATTACAAACAGTTGATATAAAATTAACTTCCTATATTGAGAGGGATAATTTGAAAAAAATAAAAGTGGCAATTCTTGGTGGAACAGGGGCAGTAGGCCAAAAGTTTGTAGCATTACTAGATAACCACCCATGGTTTGAAATATCAGAGATTACAGCGTCATCAAATTCAGCAGGTAAAACATACGAGAGCTGTACAAACTGGAGAGAGATAACACCAATCCCAGAAAGAGTTCGAAACATCATCATAAAAAATTGCGATGAAAAATTAAATTCTCAAATTGTTTTTTCAGCTCTTGATTCTTCTGTTGCTGGCGACGTTGAAAAACTCTATGCTAAAAATGGCCACTACATTTTTAGCAATAGTAAAAATCACCGAATGAGCGAACGATCCCCAATTCTGATTCCTGAAATTAACGCTGATCATTTACAAATAATAGATCCAAAAAACTTCATTGTGACAAATGCCAACTGCACGACTACCGTTTTGGCCCTTGCAATATACCCTATTCATCAAAAATATCAAATCACAGAGCTAATCGTTACCTCGATGCAAGCGATTAGCGGTGCTGGATATCCTGGCCCTAGTGCTAACGACATAATGAATAATGTCATTCCTTTTATTGATGGTGAGGAGCAAAAAGTTGAAACTGAAATAAAAAAAATATTGGGGACAGTTAAAAATAGCACCATCGTTTTTGACGAGATCTGCGCAAGTGCCCACTGTAATAGAGTACCAGTATTTGATGGGCATACTGTTACCGTATCCCTAAAAACAAAAAAGAAAGCGACAATTCAAGAGATTGAAAATTGTTATAATGATTTTTCTTCAATAACAACAAATATGGGCCTCCCTTTTGCGCCAAAAAAACTCTACAATCTTTTTACCGCAAACAATAGGCCACAACCAAAATTAGATATCTTCAGTGATAACACAATGGCCATCTCAATTGGCCGTCTAAGGCCATGCTCTATTCTTGATTATAAACTAGTAGCACTAGGACACAATACAATAAGAGGTGCAGCTGGAGGGTCAATCCTTAATGCTGAATACTGTGTAAAAACTAAAATTATATCTATCTAGGCCAAATGGAGAATACCATGATCGTTGCAAAATTTGGAGGCACATCAATCGAAGATAGTGTTGCAATAAAAAGAGTATCTAGCATTATTACCAACCTCCATAATAATGAAAAAAAACTAGTACTCGTTTTCTCTGCTGCAGGAAAGACAACAAAAAAACTACTCAACTGTTTTACTGCGGCAAAAAATCAAAACTACAAAGAAGCAATGGCGATATATGGTGAAATAAAAAACGGCCATCAAAAACTTGCTCAGTTTAAAAAGCTAGACATGCTCTTAGAATCACTAAAGCATGAAATCGAATCACTCTGTTCACAAGGGCCTAAACAATTATTACTAAAAGAACAGGACCGAATTATTGCATATGGAGAATTAATATCTTCTACCATAATGGAAAAAATTTTAAATGATCAAAAAATCCCGTCTATCCTAATTGATGCAAGATCAATGATAAAGACGGATGAGAACTTTTCCAACGCTTCAGTACTCTTTGAAAAGACCAATCCACAAATTAAAGAGGCAGTTAAAAAAATAATAGACAGTGAGAGGGTCTTTATCACTCAAGGATTTCTCGGCTCGACTCTAAATGGTGAAACAACTACACTTGGACTAGAAGGTTCAGATTATACAGCAGCAATCATTGGAAGCGCTATTAGTGCAAATGAAATCCAACTTTGGAAAACAGTTCCAGGAATTATGACTGCTGATCCAACAATTGTTAAAGAGGCTTCTGTCATTCGAACTATTACCCATGCTGAGATGGAAACTCTTTCTAATCTTGGAGCAAAATGTATTCACCCAAAAGCGATGGGGCCAATTAAAGCGCAAGACATTCCTATTCGTATTCTTAATTCATCAAATGCAAACGATGTTGGAACTTTAATTACAAGCAATAGCAAGATTCCTATTAGGTCAATCACCTACCAAGAATCTAAGGATGGATACCAGGTATCGGTAGTCGGAGAAAAAAAAGAGTATCAAATTAAAAAAGATGAATTAGATTTTTTTCTAATCAAACTACACCGAGAAATTTTCTTATAACAGCGCCAAAAATATACAGATAATATAGTGCCCTCAAACAACGACAAGGAACACTTGAACGTAAATTCAATAAGATATACGGGGATCTACTTTTTTTTCTCGAATAAAAAAAGTAGCCGTGATATTATTATTCCATGCTAAGCAATAGACAGATTGATAAATTAGGTGAAAAACTTAAAAATGAAATAGAACTTACTGACAATGAATATCAGGAACTTCTGAGCTGGAGAAATTCATTTTCCACTAGTTTAGATTACTATCATAAAAGACTAAAAGAAAAAATTGAGGCCGATGGTATCATGGCCATTGCGAAGAGACTTAAGCGAATAGAGTCAATTAGAGTTAAGCTAAAAAGATTTCCAACAATGCGACTGAGTACCTTACAAGACATTGCAGGATTAAGAGTCATTCTTAAGAATAAAGAAGAACTTGAAAAAGCGTTCATTGGCATTAGAAATGCGGAGAGTATAAATAAACTAAAAAGACTCGATGATTACCATTATCAACCTAAAGATGATGGGTATAGAGGCATTCATCTAGTATATCAAACTCCAAGCTCAAGAATGGTAGAAATACAATTCCGAACTGAGTTAGAGCATATTTGGGCCACTGCCGTTGAAGTGTATGGAACACTTCAAAAAGTATCATTTAAAACAGGAGATGGAGAGCAAGAATGGAGAGAGTTCTTTAAAGAACTAAGCTCCTTTTTTTCAATAGAGGAAGGCAAACGGCCACTGAAAGAGCATGAACAACTTAGCAAAAAACAGATCATTTCGAAATTAAAAAAAAATATCAAACAACTAAAAGCTATTGAACGATTAAACGCTGCAACTAACAGTATCGAGATAATCGTAAACAAGAGAAATAAAGGAAGAACTGGCAAATATGCTTTGCTAGAATTAAATTATAACAAGAATATTACAAATATTGATATTTTTACAAAAGGTGAATTAAGTAAGGCCATCGAAGAGTATACTAAAAAAGAACTCTCTTTAAAAGAGAGTGATTGCAAAAATATTGTTCTTGTAAATATCGAGAGTGTGGAAGAAATTCAAAAGACATATCCAAATTATTTTCTTGATACTAAAAATTTATTAAAAATTCTTTCAGAAATAGTGTTAAATAAAAGAAATCTCTTCGCTGGAAATTCGTGAGTGAAAAACTTCAAGCGCTAACTCAAGTCTCTCAATCTCAAGCGAGCCAAGTAGATTTAAATATCGTTTTTCAAGCTCTTCCATACTCTCATACAGGTTAAGTCTAAATTTTTCACCGTACTCAGTAAGAAATACTTCTTGCCCTCTCTTATCTTTTAAAGAAGGTCGTCTGCTTATGTAACCTCTTAACTCAAGCTCATTCAAATGGCCTGTCATCGTCTGTTTTTTTAATCCACAAGCTTTGCCAATATCTCTAATCAAAGGGCCATTGTTTTCACAAATATATAACAAGATTTCTAAAAAAGATGGACGTAGATCGGAAAAGCCACGTTTTTTTAAATCGTCTAATAGAGCGCCGCTGTAAAGTCTGTAAACTTTTTTTAATAGACTTCCAATTGAAGCAACTTTTTGCACGCAAGGCCCTCCGAAAAGAACCTTGTACCAGTTTAGGACTACTTATTCAAGAATCACATATGAGACTCAGCGTTAACAGAACTGTATTTTCCTAGTATCATAGCAAATTTCGTGCCTCAACCATCTTATGGACTTTTTAGGGCAGTAAACATATTTTATTTTCGACATGATTTCAACTTGTTACTTTCAGTCGTTATGGATCAGCACCTTTTGCCTATGGCCTAGTAGATAATGAAGTCAGGTAAATCCTACTTAGATTTTGCCGAAATGGTATTGAGGTGGTGAACAGTGTTAATTGTCCTAAAATTACTTAAACAAGCAGCAGTTCTACTAATGATATTCTCGTTAGGAATCGCTTGCGTCTTCGAGCCAGCAAAAAATACAAGAACAAAAAAATCAACAGGCTCAGGCTCTACAGTTCCTACTGCTAAACCAACGACCACTCCAATCTTTGATTATGAGGCCATCTGGTATAGCGGTGGCACTTATCAAACCTCAATTATTGCACCTGAAAATACGGCCAGTGTTGTCTACTTAAGAGGAAGCGCAATTCATAATTTTTTAAGCGCACTTTATGAAAAAAATAAGTACAACCACGAAAAAAACTACTGCTTAGTTATGAACTTTAATCAATCAGGGGGGACCAAGCAGTACAGAGTGCGAGCAAACGCAATCAATAACGTCACCAATAATGGAATCACCACTGAAAGAATGTTTAAAATTGATCTTCCAGATGGAAATGGAAATAGTGATATCTGCGTTGGATCACTTACCTCTCCAAACAGACTATCTACAAACTCTCCAAATAAACTATTTGTTGATAGCAAAGGAATAATCTATGTAGCGAGCAATGAAGGATTATATATTTCCGTTAACGGTGGGACAACTTTTTCTAAAAAGACGACCAGTCATGGACTTCCAAGCAATACCGTTTACGGTGTTTATGCTGACTCTAACTCAAACGTCTATGCTGCAACCAGTTCTGGACTTGCCATCTCTTACAGTGGTGGATCATCATTTACCAAAACTATAACAAGCAGTACAAGCGGTTTTGCAAGTACCATCGTTAAAGATGTCGCTACCAATAGTATTGGTACAACTATCTTTGTTGCAACAGGTAGTGGCCTATCTATATCAACAGATTCGGGTACTACGTTTACAACTAAAACAACTGCAAATGGCCTTGGAAGTAACTACATAAATGGACTTTTTTTAAATGGTAGCACCCTTTATGCAGCAACAACTGGCGGACTTGCTATATCAACAAATAGTGGAACTAGCTTTAGCAATAAAACAACAGGTAGTGGACTTGGATCAAATACTGTCTATAGAGTCTTTGCAGTTTCTACTAAAGTTTATGCAGCGACAGCTAACGGTTTATCTGTTTCAAGCAATAGTGGAAGTAGTTTTACAAATAGAACTACTCTAAATGGTTTAGCATCAAATACAGTTTATGGTGTCAGCGCAACGACAGCGGGAATAGTCTATGGTGCGACAACAAGCGGCCTTTCTATCTCTTACGATAGTGGCGTAAGTTTTACAAAAACTAAAACCACCGCCTCAGGACTTGGAAATAACTACTGTAAAGATGTTGCACTTGATAGTGCTGGACATCTCTACATTGCGACAACAGGAGGCCTCTCCATTACAATTGAGGACGCTGTTTATCACTTAAATAAAGTATGCGAAACATGTTCAGGTGTCATCGATTCGACCCACTTATCTCTTTATGAATCACCAAGCAACTCTCTCTCTGACGAAAACTTAATTGGTGAAGAGTTAGTACCTGTAAACAAAGTTGTTTTTAGAGTCAATACATCAACAAATACAACCAATCCTTCAACCGTTGGGTGCAGTGATATGTACTGCTCCAACTTAGGATATGATTGTTGTGTCGATGGACAGTGTGTTTTTGATAAAACACTTAGACCTGAATCAAGTTTGCTCTCATCAGAAATTCTTGCTCAAGCACAAGCAGATATTCTTTCTAATCCACAAAACTTTATCAATTGGCCAAACGTGTATTACGTATGCGGAAACGTAACCAATACTACACCGACTCCAACGCCAACACCAAATGCGAGTGCCACGGCCGATGCTTACTTTGAAGCTCAGAAAAATAAGTATTACTGCATGGAGGGAGGGGCCGCCGATACTCCAGACTACACTCACTGCTGTAGCGCCATGAATAGCTCTTGTACCGAGAGTAATTATATGGCAATTAGCGATGACGTGTTAGAAGAGTGTGGTTGTGAAGCTGCAAAAACTGAAGACCCACCATACGATCCTGCAACAGTCTGTCCAGCGTTTGGACTCAAGGTAACTAAAGATAGTGGTGACAACATTATAAAGGTAATGTGTAAAATTCCTCCAGTTGATCCAAACCCAACGCCATTTCAAAATCTAGTTGTTTCAGTCTCGTCAAAAAGCGCCCCTCACCGCTTCTACCGAAAAGATACAGGCGAAAGCGTTGATGATATGTCGACACTTGCTGATACAGGAGTTGAACAAGAGGGAGAAAAATTTGAATACATGGATAGAAGAACTAGACTAGATCCAATATCACCAAATTTTAGTATAAACACCATTCTTGGATCTATGACGATAGATTTTACTAACGCGCTTCCTGCAACAGAACTTGATGTTAACTACGATGAAACATACATAATTACTGCAACGGCAGGGTTCTACACCCCATGCTTGAACTGCGCTCCTGATAAATGGTCTGATGGAATTTTTTCATCTCATCCAAAAACTGAACGAGGAAATGGTCTGATGTCTATTGGCCATACAACCGCACGAGATCAATTTATTACTAATTACTCAAAAGGAAATTACGAAGATACAATTTTTGGTAGAGCATGTTGGATACCACCAACAATGATTCCATTTTCTCACAAAACAAATGGTACGTTAAAAACTCAAAGACAAAACCGCTTAACCACTCAAGCGGCCCTATTTATGAACGGATATCAACGTGACTGGTTTGGTTTTAATAAAGGTGCTTTAATTGGATCTTTTGATGGAGTAAAATGGTTCGCAATTGGAGATGGAAGAAGAGTAACAGCTACAAGTACTAAACTATATCTTGCAATCAATTCACCGTTTGCCGATGTTGCCGAAAACTCTGTGATCACTGCCAGTGTTGTACTTGACAATGGCCACAACACCGCTTCCTCATACGATTACGATTTTGATCTCGACTACAAACGGCCCGATCAAAACAAAGCAGGATCATGCCAACGCCATCACATCTGCGAAACCGACTATGACTGCGTTTCAAGACTTGGCTGGGAGTATATGTGTGCTGATGTTTCACCATTTAGAACTCTTTGGCCTGTTTTTGATTCTGATGGTAACGAGCAAGTCAATCAATCAAAATCGCTAGGAACATTTAGTCTTGCTCAATTTTTTAATTCAGATGGGGGAACTAAAAGATGTGTTTATCGAGGGGCCGGCTCTGTGTGCGCAAGAAACTACTCATCGCTAACTAACCTATCTGACTCTGCCAAAAAAATGTTTACCTGTGCCCCAAATTTTCACTGCGAAAGCATAAGTAGTAGCGAATTTAACAACAACATAAACCGCTCAATCAATAGCGTCGAAGCGATTCAATATGGACAGCTCTCACCAATTCTTGGCCGGCCAGAATTTTACTTTAAAGGTAACGCTAATTTTCCAAGCGCCGTTACAACAAATATTAATGCCAATATTTCCAACTATACATCCATAACAGGAATGTCGACAACCAATGCTGGAATATGTCGGCCAGGAAAAAGTGTAACCTCAAATAATGCTCTCACTCAACACCAAACATCAGATACTCGAACTGATTATATCTCTCAGATCGCACCATGTAATGCTACAGCTACAACAAAAAGCGCAAGGATTATGTCATGCCCACAATTTGAAACAGATGAGGATGAAACCAGCTTTGGTAATTACATTATAAAAAGTGGCGTTCTAGCAACAACTGATTATAATGAAATCGGTCTGCAAAATATGTGCGGAATAGAATCAAGAATAACCGTTGATGATTATCCATTTAAAGATATTGAGGCAAAGCCGGCAGGTGAAGTTACCGATATTGCCAGCAAGATGGTAACAAGGGATGCCTGTATTAGAAAAGCTGGAAGCATCTGTCATACCAATCACGATTGTGGGCCAAATAAGCTACACTCGGAAGAAGCTGATTTATACGATAATGATAAATTTGGAGGAACTGATGCTGAACATAACTTCTGGAAAGAGTATTTAGTATGTAGTCAAGAACATCCAGCTCCAGATCTAGACGATGACGCTTATGATGATTATGACATGAGCTTAAATAGATGTTGTAGAGAGGTTGGCAAAACTATTACTTTGTATACGGCCCTGAGCGGATTTACAACTGATGATGAGTACGGTGATAATCCAAATCTAAATCCCGCCAGCTTTCCTCATGATAATACAACATTAGCAGGAAGATATTCAAGATATAGCTCAGTCGCTGCAACGCTAGTCACTGCCGATCCAACAGATACTTCAACTCCATATTTTTCTGTCCCGCAAGTAACCAAGGTGGTTACAGGAACAGGTACAATGGCAGGAATAAAAGGGACACTACCACATCTTTACCAATGGAAAACAATCAACGACACCGGAGCAAAAACATGTTGCGGTGGTGGTTGGATTAGAAATTTTGCTAAAGATAATAACCATGACTGGTCAACAAAAGCGGCACCTCAGTTAATTTGGTCAAAACTTGAATGCTTAAACTATAGCAATGAATTAACATTCGAGGTGCCAACAGGCATGAGTGATGCATATGAGGACAGATTCGCTATCGAACAAAGCAGACTTTGTCGCGCTCCTAGTGATAAAATCACGCCAGCAATTGGCGGCAGTTTTAGCTCTACTTCTGTGGAGTGGACAGATACTAGCATTAGAAAAGTTTGGAAAGAGGGCGGTTGTGCTCAAGTTCCGATTGAATTTCCAAAAGAGTATGAGATAGCGTACCCATATAAACCGGCCATTACAACCAGAGTATTAGATACTACCCCTACCGAGGTACCAACATCTACGACTCCACCAAGAAGTAAGCACCATCATGCTCCATACATGCCAATCGTTTTTGAGAACTCCTCCAAATTCATAACCAATACAGGTGCTGACCTATACGAAAAACAAAACATTAATTTCTTTTTCGATGATATAAGCGCAATTAGTTTTTATCTGCCAATATATATAGATCCAAAAACAATCGGAAATGGTGACGTTTTTGCAAGAATTTACGACCCGAAGGGAAATCTCCTCAAAGAGATAGCGCTTGCTGCCAATACAACCATAGCGGCCGATGCATCTGGAAATATTTCATATAGTGGTCTTGCTAATAATACCTACGCTCTGGTGCTTAATAGTACTATCATGCATGTCAAAATTGACCCGAACGACCCTACTTATGATGATGATGGCACAGCAAAAGCGTGGACAAATGGTGGTGGTTACGGTGGCGTTGTTATTAAGTATGAGCCTTTTGGTACAGAAGGTTACTTAGGAACCAGTAGCACATCGGCAGGACTATATCCCGGAAACGCCATTTACTACGCTACAAAACTAAGCAGGTTTGAACTTCTTGGTGTTCCACAAATTTTTTATGAACCATTAACCTGTAATAGTAACCCTACAAAGATTGTCGAAGATATTTTTGATCTTACTAGTGATACTCTTGCTAATTTTAATGCCAACTCAGAAATTTACCTTCGAAAACCTCTTGGTAATATTTACGACCCAGACAATGATGATTTTACAATGAGCAATGATCCCGCAAACCCCGGAAACCGAGTTGTCTATAGTGACAAAGTAAAATATTCAAAAGTTTGGAAGGCAAACGAATTCACTTGCTGTTTAAAACTTGGAGAGCAGACTACAGACAAGGCCAAGTGCTGTAGCGGCCATGCAGAGGATTCATCGCTCAAGAAAAACTCTTCTGGAACTGCTTTAAAAATATGTATGCTACCGGCCAAAACAGACCTGAGTCTTTATTTTAATAGGTTTATCTCAAGCGAAGGTGTTGGCGAAGATCAACCAGGTGGCGGATTAGAAGATTCTGACTTCATTCCTGAAACAGGTGAGCCAAAACTAAAGGCATCAGTTAAAAACAAACTAGTTAAACTTGGTGAAAGCTACTGCAAAGGTGGCAAGGCCACCACAGGCAAACTCTCAGACATTAAGACTGGTGCTAGCTTTGGTAAATTCTTCGGACAACCAAACAGTGGCAAATTTTATCCTGAAGGAGAAGATGCTGAAGAAGAAGATACTAGAATCAAAAGTGTCATCGATTCAACAAATGATAATGATAGCGATTCAGAGACTGGAGTTACCTACTATGATCAAGGTTACTACTGGAATCACCACTATTACTGTCCAGTCTCTACAAAATAATTTATATCGCTGACAACTCAAACGGATTTAACTGATTCATTTTTATCTGTTCCATCATTTTCACATCACCAATCGATTCAAAGTGGCCATAGAGTGCCCCTTCTATCAACTGTTGTTGATAGTAAAAAGATTTTATATAACTCTCCATACTACTTTTCATCCAATCTGGAAGAGATAGAAAACTTAGGCCCAATTCAGCTAACTGAAGAACCGCTCTTTTTCTAGCAACTCGTAGCGGTTCATCTTGGTAATAAGCTATCGCAAAATCTTTGCTAAACATATTATCCTTGTTAAAAAGATTCAGAACAACTCTCTCACCATTAAACTCACCTTCAACAAATGCAAAATTGAAACGCTCTCCTAGTCTTGAGTATTTATGCTTGTTAACTCTTAGCTGAGAATTTACAAATCTTACTGATTTGTAAAATTTATCAGTACCGTAACTATTCCATGTAACTACTGCTGCATCAGACTCCCACTTATTAAACCATGGGATTTGTGATTCATAAATTGATGAGAACGCATGATCAACATCTTCTTTTGTCATTCCAAGCTCTGATGGATCAAAATTTTCAAAATAGTGAAGAAGCATGTTTTGATGAAACACTCTTCTATCTTTGATCATTTTTTCAACTTGGACTATAACAAAAGTTGCAGTATTTAATACAGGTATCCACGTAAGTTTCTTTTTAGCATAGCTCAGTCCAAACTCAACGGCCTTATGAACAACATTTCTCTTATAAAAAAATCTTGGGCCATCTAACTTTGCAAGTACTGTTGGATCAAGAAATGCTAAAGCTTCAAGCAGCTTACCTCCAAAACTATTTAATACGTCTTGGAATGCAGGATCATTAAACACAGCTTCAACATCAATTCGGGCAAGCTCTTTTAATGAATCAATAACCTGTCCAACTCGATCATCTTTACTCGCTCTAGTATAAAAATTTGCATCCTCTCCTAAGAGTCTAGCAACCTCTTGTTCATAACCTTGATTTCCATTTACAAAATTATTTACAAGCTTTGTTTGCTCATTTATTAACAGATTTTTGATAAATGCTACATAAGAACTAAGAGCAACCTCACCTTCTAGAGAAAGATCTCTAATGGTAACAACTTTCCCATCTCTTCTTTCTAAATGGAACCGTTTATTAAACCCATCGCTAGCTGTAGCAAAAGCTTGTAGTGAAAAAATAATGAACAGTGCTGTAATTAATAATTTCATTGCCACTCCTTCGGCGTAAAAACCTTAAATCGTTTAATGGTTGATTCTACAAATTTAGAAACACTCAGTCTAGCATATGTAAGAAAATGTTATACTGATTGATAAATTGAGGTCGCTACTCGCCACCCTTTTCCATCTTATCGATATCAAACTCACCCTCTGTAACTTGATCGCCTTCACCTAATTGCTCAGATTTTGTTATATTTTTTTCAGCTGCAGCTGCTTCATGTCTCTTGCGATATTGCTCGTCTTCTTGTTCTCTCCTCCTGTTTAAGTCCGAGAAGAATACTCCATTAACAAACTGGCGAAGCTTTCTCTTTTCTACCTCATCTACATAACTAGTGATCGCACGGTACATCGCTCGCTCACCTCTTTTTTCATACATGCGTCCATCTTTATTAACAGGAACCAATGAAACAAACAGTTTCTGTGGAAAATCCATGCAATATACACGATCCTCAAGAGGTACCTTTGAAACAAATACAACTTCAGACTCTGTCATACTCTCAACAGTAATTTTAGACATCCAAACTGCATTACTACAGGGGTTATCATGACGTAAAAAATATTTTGTTTCAATAAAATCGGCCATAGATAACTTTCGATATTTTCCAGGTTCTTTTTTCTTAAGAAGCTGAATTTTAGCATCCACCGCTTTATTAAAGGCATTTGTTTTCTTTTTCTCATACATCTCAGCAAAATCAGCAATTAGGTCTAAATTTAATTTCCCAGAGTTTGACATGACAAAATTATATTTAAAGTTATCTTGACACGCTTTTGATGAGTATTTTGCGCTATTAAACAGCACAACTGCTGGTTCGTAGCTAGTTAGTGTTTTCATTTTTTTTATTATTTCTGTAACTAACTCAACATCATTTATAATCACATCATCATCTTTTTTACTATTTTTATGTGGTTCGTTTTTTTTAAGACTATCTTTATCACTCTCTTTTTCTTCACCCTTAATAAACTCGTCATCCAAATGGACTGCAATTAGATTTGGCCGGTGACGAGGAATCTCTTCTAACTCTCTAGATAAATGCGTCTGACAATAGAAGGTATATGGATAATCAACCAACTTCTTAAATCCAGCATCGAACGCATCTTGCCGACTATCTATAATCAAAACCTTAGTTTGGTTACCTTTATACAGATCTGATTTATCAAACACCCAGCTTTTAAACTCACGCTGGGCCTTTTCGAGGTCAGCTTGATATTCACTCAGCTTAACCTTCCTATCATAGTCACCTTGCTCTTCTGAAAACTCAGGTGGGTCAAGAAACTGTGGTTTTATATCATATGCATATTTATATCTAAACTGTAAATTAGAGATATATCGTTTTATTACTGTAAATCTTTTTGAAGGCAAAATCCTAGCTGGAATCTTTGTCTCGAGTACAATTCGATCCCCCTCATTCCATTCAACGTTATTTTCAATGTGCAAATGATCTTTAGTAATGTAAACAATTCTCATATTAATCCCTACATCACAATCTTGCTGAAACCTCGCTCTTGCGTATGCAGGAATTTTCACCAACCCTGGAAAGACTTTCGAATATGGCAAAAACAAACAATCATTCATTTCCGCACACTTTACATGAATTGATGTCAGACCAATATGAGCAAACCTACTATCCCTCTCACTCTTCTTTTCTCCGATTAGGCCAACAACAGCAATATTTCTGAATAAGGGTTCATCACTGATCCTAATAACAAGTTCACATAAATCTGCTGTTCCTTCTGAAAAATCAACATAGATGATATTCGGCAATGCTTTTAAAATTTTTGAAAAAATCACTCTATAGTCATCTTTTTTTACATCTCCAAGGTGCTCATATTTGATACCAGCAGTTTCATCATAAAGATGTTGCGATCTATCAACTATATCGCCCCAGAAGCTAAGATCAGTTCCAATGTATGTCACAAGACGTTTGACCACTTTTTAACCCAATATCAAAACCGTTCATCATTATTTGTAAATTATACCACCTGATACGCAATCTATAAAAAACAACTATTTCGTGGGCAATAAATTCCAAAGGTTACTTGACGTAAAACCACAACAAAAGTAAAAACCACCAATGAAAAAATTTATTGAAGATCTAACCAATATAACCGGCCAATTAAAACCAAGTTTGATTGGTTCCATCAACTTCAAATCAAAACTTATTATGGCACCACTAGCTGGAATTACGACAAGTCCTTTTAGAGAGCTAATGAGCACATGTGGCGCTGGAGGAGTCGTCACAGAACTAATTTCATCTCATGCCATAACCCACTCCAACCAAAAAACTCTCAACATGTTACGATTAGGAGATGAAGCGATCCCTGCAATCCAGCTGTTTGGAAATAGTCCCGAAATGATGGCAACCGCTGCGATAATCGCCGCAAAATATGGCGCTAAATACATCGACATTAATATGGGTTGCCCTGTAAAGAAGGTAACGTCTAGGGGCGCGGGGGCAGCACTCATGAAGACACCGGCAATTGCTGCTGAAATGATTAGGCAGGTAAAAAAATCGATCTCCATCCCAGTTACAATTAAAATTAGACTTGGTCAGAATGAAGATAAAATCAATGCTGAAGAGATTGTAAAGATCGCCCAAGAAGAAGGAGCAGAATTTGTCACCATCCACGGAAGAACACTCAACCAAGGTTATCGAGGCAATGCGAACTGGGATATTATTGAAAATATTGCATCAAAATATCAAATACCGATAGTCGGAAATGGCGACCTCTTCTCAAGTGAGAAGATAAAATCACGTTTAAAAATAACCAACTGTAAAGCTCTAATGTTAGGAAGAGGCCCACTTAAAAACCCGTTCCTTTTTCTAGCTGAACTAGATCATAACTTTGGAATTAAAGATTACTCATCACTAATTGAAATCCTACTCTCTAAAATGGTAGCGGCCAACTATAACGATAAACTTATTATTACCAATATAAAAAAACATGCAGTATGGTTATCAAGCGGACTTCCGGGAGCTTCAAAATTTAGATACAACGTATTTACTGAACATAGTTTAACAAAGATAATGAATCTGGCCCTCGCATTTTTTCCTAGCAACGAAAATAGCGAACAAATAACCGAAGATGAGTCATTCCTAGCTGGTGGCCACGGTTAATTTATCTATACTAGAGTTAAAGAAGCCACTAAATACCTTATACATTTGTTTTATATCATAGCTTCCAGCTAACTCTCTAATTGAGTGCATACCAAGAGTTGGAAGCCCGACATCAACACTTCTAACTCCAATCACCGTCGAAATAATTGGCCCAATTGTTGAACCGCAACCCATGTCAGCACGGTTAACAAATATCTGGTACGAAACGCCCTGCTCTTTGCAAATTGATGAAAATATCGCAATACTCTCACTCGTTGACGAATATCTTTGGTTAGCGTTTACTTTAATCACTGGCCCTCTGTTTACTTCTGGCATGTGATTTAGCTCATGTTTTTCAACATAATTTGGATGAACTGCGTGTGCATTATCAGCAGACACTAAAAATGAGTTGTAAATTGTTCTCGCAAAATCTTCCTCGTTTCCTTCACCTAAACGTTTAATAATTGATCCAAGCATAGTACCGGCCGCTCCTACATACGAACTAGAGCCGACCTCTTCATGATCATTTAACACCAACATCTGCGGTAACACTGAATTACTATCTCGTAAAGAAGTAGTCGCTAAAAAACAGTTAGCTAAATTATCCAGTCTAGCTGAAGCTATAAACTCATCATTCAATCCAACAAAACTTGGTTGTTGATAATCGTAAAAAAACAGATCGTATGAAATTAAATTTTCTACATCACGAACACCTTCTTTCTCCATCTGCTCCAAAATAATTTTTTCAAAGGATAATTTTTCTCCAGTAATTGTTGCAATAAGCGGTGGCATCTCTTTTTGCTTATTAATAGTTCGTCCTTCATTATGTGTTTTTTCTAGATGGACGGCAACATTTGGAACAAACGCGATAGGACGTTTAAAATCTATATTTACTGCTTGTAAACTCCCATGTCTATTTCTGAAAATTACCCGACCGGCCAGCGATAAATCACGATCAAACCAGGTCGAAAGAATCATTCCTCCATATATTTCAACTCCTACTTGTTGATAACTTTTATATATAAGATCTGAACTTGGTTTAACTTTTAATCCTGGACTATCAGTATGTGCCCCAATAATCCTCCAGCCATTTTTTATAATTTCTGCTCTATTTTCAAACGAGAAAGCAACTATTGCGGAACCACCTTTTTTAACAACATACTTACCAGGCAGCAAATTTTTCCAATCAGCACTCTCGCTAATTAATTTAAAACCTCCTGACTGTAGTAGTTTGCAACTAACCTCAGTAGCATGAAACGATGTTGGTGACTCTTGAATGTAACCAAGCAATTCAGAACTCATTTGATCGGCCATATTTAACATCTCCTCAAAATATAATTTTGAACACTATTCTACCACCTTTTTATTTTTTCCTATATAATTAATAGTGTTTCAAAAAATATTATACACGAGGTATTTTATGTTATTCCATGGAACGGCAATCAAATCTCTTATCGATGATGACAAAGTAGCGCATGTACAATTTGATAGAGAGAGCAGCGATATAAATAAGTTTGATAAAATAACAATTGAAGAACTGACAAAATGTATTGAACTCATTGCTAAAAATAAAGCGATCAAAGGAATCATCTTTTCGAGTAAAAAAGACTCCTTTATCGTCGGTGCCGACATCACTGAATTTTTATCCTATTTTAAAAAACCAAATGTAGAGATGGAACACTGGCTACTATCCGTCCATAAACTATTTAACCAGATAGAAGATTTTCCGTTCCCAACAATTGCTGCAATAAACGGAATGGCACTTGGAGGAGGTTTTGAACTTTGCCTTGCGACAACATTTAGAATATGTGAACCAAATGCTAAGATAGGACTACCGGAAACTCAACTTGGAATTATTCCTGGGTGGGGTGGCTGTGTTAGACTTCCTAGAATAGCAGGAGCTGACAATGCCATCGATTGGATCACATCTGGAAAACATAACAGTGCTAATGATGGGCAAAAAATAGGTGTAATCGATGGAATAATCACAACCGACCTCATCGATAGTGCCAAATCTTTAATTGAAAGATGTCATCAAAATAAAGTCAGATGGAAAAACCAAAGAACCATTAAAACATCACCGCTAAAACTAAACCACGTCGAATCAATAATGGCATTTGAAACAGCAAAAGGGTTTGTAGGAGGTATTGCTGGACCTAACTATTCCGCACCAGTAAGAGCAATCGAAGTGATGCAAGCTACTGCTAAATTAGACCGTGATGATGCAATTAAACTTGAAGCTAAAAATTTTGCAGAGCTAACCAAATTAAAATCGACAGAATCTTTAGTTAGAGTTTTTCTGGGAAACCAACATCTAAAAAAAGTAGGGAAACAATTTTCAAAGAATGGAACAAACATTAGCAAGGCCGCTGTTCTTGGGGCCGGAATCATGGGTGGTGGAATTGCATATCAATCATCATCAAAAAATATTCCCATCATAATGAAAGATATTAGCGATAAAGCACTAGAACTTGGAATTAGTGAAGCAACCAAACTACTAGATAAACAGATTCAAAGAAAAAAAATTGAGTTTAGCAATGCTGCCAAGGTAATTTCTAACATTATACCAACGACAAACTATAGCGATTTTAAATCAGTTAATTTAGTAGTCGAGGCCGTAGTAGAAAATGAAAAAATAAAAAAACAGGTTCTATCTGAACTTGAAAATGTTGTAACAGAAAATGCAGTTCTAACATCCAACACATCAACCATTTCAATTAACAAACTAGCAAAGGATTTAAAAAGACCTGAGAAATTCTGTGGGATGCATTTTTTCAACCCTGTATTTAAAATGCCTCTCGTTGAAGTTATAAGGGGAGAAAAAACGAGTCCAGACACCATCGCTCAAACCGTAAAATACGCACTTGCTATTGGTAAAACCCCAATAGTAGTTAACGATTGTCCAGGTTTTTTAGTTAATAGAATTTTATTTCCATATTTTATCGGCTTTAGCAAACTTTTAAACGATCACGTAGACTTCACACGAATAGATAAAATAATGGAGAAGTTTGGATGGCCAATGGGCCCAGCTTACCTTCTAGATGTCGTCGGAATCGACACAGGCTTTCATGCAGCGACAATCATGGGCAATGAGTTTCCTCGAATGAAAGATAGTGATGATAACGGAATAAAACTAATGTTTGAAAACAGACGCTATGGCCAAAAAAATGGAATCGGATTTTACTCATACGCTCCAGATAAAAAAGGGGCCCCTAAAAAAAGCATCGATAAAACCGCATTAGAGATGATGAATAAAATCGGAAAAAACAAAGAAGTAACGGATGAAGAGATTGTTGAACGAATGATGATACCAATGATTTTTGAGAGTATTCGCTGCCTTGAAGATAAAATTGTTGATGGCCCAATTGAAGTGGACATGGGACTTTTGTTAGGCCTAGGCTTCCCTCCATTTAGGGCCGGTGCTTTAAAATATGCTGATGACCTAGGCATTACAAATATTTGCGAAATAACAAAAAAATATGAGCATCTTGGAGAACTATACAAAGCTCCAAACTTACTTTTAGAAATGTCTCGTAACAATTCAAAGTTTTATAACAACTAACGGAGAGAAAAGAATGAAAACGGCCGTAATTGTCGATGCTATAAGAACCCCAATGGGTAAATCTAAAAATGGTGTGTTTAGAAATATCAGAGCAGAACAACTCTCTGCTGATATCATGTCTAATCTACTCTCTAGAAACCCAAACATTAACCCAGCAGAAATTGATGACATCATCTGGGGATGTGTTCAGCAGACGCTTGAACAAAGCTACAACATAGGAAGAAATGCAGCACTAATGACATCAATTCCAAAAGAGGTTCCAGCACAAACGGTCAATCGCCTCTGCGGATCATCAATGAGTGCCTTACATATCGCAACTGCTAACATCATGGCCGGCTTAGGTGATATTTATTTGGTGGGCGGAGTTGAACACATGGGCCATGTGCCGATGACACATGGAGTGGATTTTAACCCACTATTCTCCTTAACCAATTCTAAAAACGGTGCAATGATGGGGCTAACTGCCGAGCTACTTGGTAGAATGCATAAAATTACAAGAGCTGAACAAGATGAGTTTGCTTTTAACTCTCATAAAAAAGCACATGCCGCTACAACATCTGGCGATTTTGATAATGAGATTATTCCTGTTCTTGGACACGATGATAGCGGGACGCCATTTTTAGTAGATTTTGACGAGGTAATAAGACCTGAAACCACATTAGAAGCGCTCGGTGAACTTAGACCTGTCTTTGATCCAAAGAATGGAACCGTTACCGCCGGAAACTCTTCTGCAATATCGGATGGAGCAAGCGGCGTACTCGTTCTATCAGAAGAAAGAGCAAAATCATTAGGACTTACTCCAATGGCAAAAATTGTATCTTTTGCTGCTGCCGGATGTGATCCATCGATCATGGGTTATGGGCCTGTTCCTGCTGTTAAAAAAACAATTAAACGAGCTGGGATTAAAATTAGCGACGTTGATGTTTTTGAGCTAAACGAAGCGTTTGCGGCCCAATCTCTTCCAGTCTTAAACGATCTTGGCATCAGAGATCAAATGAATGAAAAAGTAAATTTAAACGGAGGAGCAATTGCTCTAGGCCACCCTCTTGGATGTTCAGGAACAAGAATTATAACTACACTACTCCACATTATGAAAGATAAAGAGTTAAATCTTGGAATGGCAACTATGTGCATTGGGATGGGACAAGGAGTAGCAACACTTCTTGAACGATATAAATAATTTGCAACAATCTACATTTTTTTCTTATTGGTTGGTGGCCTAGTCCTATCTCATCGAATAGCTGGCCCAATGGAAAAACTAAAAAAATATTTACAAAAATGTACCGAAACAAAAGCATTGTCTACAATCCAGTTTAGAGACGGAGATTTTTTTGCAGATGTTGCTGAATCATTTAATACAGCAATTGAGAGCGTAAAAAAAACTAATTAAAAAAATCCAGAGCAACAAGAGAGCTATTTTCCACCACCCTGCTCCAACACTGAGGAACAAGTCCAGTACTTGCTAACTTTTCTCCATCCCATAAAGCAATAGGGCCAGTGAGAATCGTATCGCCCTCCATCCCGGTTACTTCTGATATCTCTGAAACTACTCGAACACCATCTTTCGTTTTTGTAAGATGAACAACAAAATCTATTCCACTTGACATTTGAGCACGTACAACTTTTACCGGAAGATTATTACCAACAAAGTAGTACAAATTTTCCATTCGACTAAACACTTCATTAGGAGAGTTCGAGTGTATTGATGTCAAAACTCCTCTATGGCCAGTATTCATCGCTTGTAAAAGATCAAACAGCTCTCCGCCTCTAATTTCACCAAGAACAATTCTATCTGGCCTCATTCTAAGAGCGTTTTTAACTAAATCTCTATGAGTTATATCGCCTAATCTTGAAGCTTTTGACGAAGATCCTTCAAGCCTTACACAGTTTGGTAGACCAATGTCTAACTCAATTGTATCTTCAATTGTAATTAGCCTGACCTGTGGCGATAACTCTTTAATGAGCAGGTTTAAGAAAGTTGTTTTACCTACCCCAGTCCCTCCAGAGACGACAATATTTACTTCAGATTCAATGAGGGCCTTAAAGAATAGTATCCACTTGCTACCAAGGCCAAAAAGTGATTCATCGCCATCAAATGTCTTAATATTTTTTGAATATCTCCTAATTGTTACTGCCGAGGATTTATTTGCGTATGGAGCGTGAATAATATTCACCCGACTCCCGTCAGGCATAGATCCATCCAAGATAGGCATTGTCTCGTTACATTCTCTACCATTAAATGTTGCAATTTCTCTTATAAAAGCTGAAATATCTTCCACCATTGCTTCATTCTTTACATGATAAAATGTACAATTTTTCTCAACAAAGATATCCCCAGGGCCATTGATGACAATTTCGGTCACACCATCTTTCTTTGATAACTCCTCAACAATATTCCATAAATAGTGTTCACCATTTGCCATAAAAACCTCACAAATAACCAATACATTTTCTAAACAATACTCTCATAAAACAACTCTGGTGAATTTATCGCATTACCATAGTGGAGCAGATTTGTGATCAACTCTCTTTGTTGATCTTTAGTTAAAGCGCCATAAATAATTTCGTATGGATCAGTACACGGTATCAAACTTTTCAACTCATCACTTCCGAGATAAACTCTAAAGTGTTCTAACAGTATCAACAGCCAATCAATCTTTACAATTTTAGATGTCGTAAGTTTCATCACTTTAAGCGTTTCACTATTTATAGCAAAAAGATCTTTTGCTGGTGATATTATACTCATTAGTTCTTGATAAAATAACAACATAAACGCCCGTGAATAACCCGAGACAAGATACTCATCTAACTCATTCTCAACTTTAATAATTTTTTGAATAAGCGTTTCGTCTGGCGCCCTAGGAAAATGGCCATATACACTATAGTGCAGATATAATGCACACAACTTGTTTCTAAAATTATTAAAACCTTTAGCGTTCAAAAACGTAGTATCAGTACGCCAACTAATATCCGTAAAAATATAATCGACTAAATCTGCCAACTGTTTATGTTTCAATAAAAAATCGTACATCGAAAATGTACTACTCGAAACATTAATACTGAGCAGATCTACAAAATCTTGCGGCAATGATATGTTTAGCATCCTCAGTGACGCCATAATTAGTTCCTCAAACATCAAATCTGTCTTATAATAGTTTACAGGTGTTTTCTAAAACCAACAAGAAAGTAAAAGATGGAATTGCCACTATTTAGACATGTTTCAGTTACAAGAACCAATCAAAGTACTCTTGTCTCACTGGTTGATAGCATAAACCTTAACAGCTACCCAGCATATATCACTTTTGATAGTAACTTCGATGAATCTGAAATAGTTGAGATGTCACATAGTATTGCTAATCACCTAAGTAAAAATGGTACTAGATATAAGCTTCCATTCCCATTATATTTAATAACCAACCTCGCATATGATAACCACCTACTTTTAATTGAGAAATCTACCTCATCCCTACCAAAATATTTCAAAGTGTCTCGTAGAAATCCAAACCAAAGAGAGTTACAAATTTTAAAAAGAATTAATATATTAAGAGAGCAGATTGAGGCAATACCGGTAAATAAAATATTGGAAGCAATTAAAACAAGATCAAAAAACAACAGACTTCTAAAAGAGCAGAGTAAACGCCTAGATTTTTATGAGACAATCACTCAAAAGTTAGGACTATAATCATGGGGAATGACAAAAACACTAAGCTAGGGGCATTTAAAGATATTGAAAATTTATATGGGCCCCCCATCAATAAAGGCCACGACAATCTCGCTCGACAATCTGAATTTTCTCTTTATAACTTTCTTGAACGAGAAGAGTCTAGATTAAGAAAAATAGAACTATTTTGTGGCCACAAAGTAAAAACGCTTGAAGATTTTGATCAAACACCAACTATTCTAGAGAATCAAAAGAGGATGTTAGAAGCTTTTGAAAATTCATTAATCGACAATATGTTAAATCAAAATGCCAATATACATCAGCATCTAAAGCATATTTTCAACAAAACTATGAAGCTAAAATAATCGGCCCACCGACATGCTTAAAATCAAGATCTGGAAGATTAGCATAATCGTACCCTTCCATCTGTCTTCTTAAAATATTAAAAATATATTTCCAACTACCCTCGATAACACTAAATCCAAAATCAGCAATAAACTTATCTATCATCTCTCCTGTTGAAGATAGAGAACTAACCTCACCTTTATCATCCATAATAGTAGTCGCAAACTTTTTAAACTCAGCAAGAGTAAGTCCCATTTTTTTTACACGCCCCTTCTCTCCTTGATAATTTCCAAGAAGGTGGTTAGCAAAACTACTCATTAGCACCGCTTCAAAATCTATCTGATCAACCGTATAGTTTAAATAATATGAGTCTAGGAGCAATCCGCCCTTCTCCATCTGTTCAAACTGAGTATGAAACCTCTGCACAAATGGCAAAATATTAATCACGAAACTACATACTGCACTCCACTCAAGAAATTCATTATACGTCCCAACCTTTTTAGATTTTGTCGCCAACTTTTCAGAAGCAATCCGAATTGGAGAATCAAAGCTATCATCAATTATTGTACTTAAATATTGGCCAAGGAATGGAGACTTCTCTATCACTGAAAAACCACAATTAAAAAGTTTAACCCGCAGCTCTTTTTGTTTTAATAATATTAAAGTATTTCCGGCCCTATAAACATCTCTAAAGTCGTACCGAAAAAAGACAGGTTCATGATTTTTTATAATTTCTGATTTTAGAAAATCTAATCCAAGCTCCAAAATCCACTTAACGCTTTTTCCCGCAGAGGCGAGCGCCACCGTTCCAGCCTTTAGCGCCATATCTCTTTCAATCTTAGCATTTAATAATCTCACGAAATCGTATTTTAAAAAACTTAAGCGAATAGGGTCATCTATTTTTGACAACTCATCCATGACCGTTTGATTAAACTCACTATATGAGGACATAACAGCGGCATGGACGACTTGAATTGCTTGTTCATTTGTAACCACAGGTGTTACCTGGTTGCTTTTCTTTAGCCTACTAACCATCACATCAACAGAAGGAAACGGAGAGTCTAATTCTAGAGCATCCATATAACTAACAAACCCAAGTTCTTTCATCCGAACACTCTTGCGAGCGAACTCTCCTTCTTGAAAATCTAAAAAACCATCGGCCACAATCTTAAATAAATAGACATATGCATTTTCAACTCCAAACTCCGAATAAAGCTCTTTGATTAATTCTTGAACATCATCGATATACGCCCCATCATTATCAGGATCAAATTCAAAAAGTAATAAATTATCCTCGGTCAAAAAATAGTTATCATGTTCCGGATAACAAGGCTCCTCTAAGTCGAAAGTGTTAATATGAAATTTACCCTTTAAAAAAAGCGCAAACTGATTACTTAACATAAATTCAGTTCTAATTTTTCCATTTCCACAAGCGGCATAGGCCTTGATCCAAAAAGGAAAACTCTCCAAGTCTAGAGAATCTCTAATCCACAAATCTATATTAAGCATCGCCTCTCTCTGGACTTTTGATAGATACGGAAGATAACTAGCAGCGACCTCAAAAGAGCTCTGCTTAAGACCTAGGTAAAGCGGTTGTATTGGAAGGGAGTGAGCATTGGCATCTGGTTGAATAGATTTTCCAATCTCACTAACATCTAAATAACTTTCAGACTCTTTAATCAACAAATCAATAATATTCACAGATAACCCTCTGAAATCAGATAAAGAATAAATTGTTAACTAATTTACTAAACTTTTTAGCGCAAAAAGTCGATCAGTTTAGTATGAGATGTGCAAAATACATTAATAAAAAGATTCTAGCACTAATTCTAAACGTCTTGATCCTTGCTTCAATAGCTGGATGTAGCAGCTACAAGTACAACAAAGATGCCATCAGTGAAGAAGAGGAAATAGATCAAGCGTTAGAACAAGAACCACTATCACTTCCACCTGAAGAGTCTGGGATACTCAGCGATGATTTTTATAGCAATACAGACTCTATCAGCACAGATTCTATTCATGAGACAGAAACCGATCTTGGACTAGATAGCTTTAACAAAGAAGAAGATTTAGGACTAGATAGCTTTAACGATGCAACTGCAACAACAGCTACAACTGCTGCTACCACAGCAAACATTGACGAAGATCTCGATAAAGACTCTGATTTAAACAGTGAAAATCTAGATTTTTATGAAGGTTCACTCGAATCATTACAGAAAAAAATTCTTTCGAAAAACAATACTAAGCAAGTTAAAGTTTTAGCACAAGCAACGGATGACAAGCAGAGTATAATTAAGCGTCCTCCTCATACCGTCAGCACGATCATAATTAGCAATAAATCACTAATCAAAGCCTCTAAGATTGCTTCTATTGAGAGTGTGAAATATTTAGTTTTAAAAAAAGGAATCGATGTTAATTTCCAAGACGGCAGCGGAAACACACCACTCATTGCGGCCACCTCTAACAATCGACCTGAAATAGTAAAATTCCTGATTAAAAATGGGGCAGACAAAGAGATAAAAGGGCCAAATGGCCTTAGCGCTATCGACATTGCAGAAAAAAAGGGACTAAATCTAATCACCTCAATTTTAACTGACACTGATCGTTCGATATCTTCAGAAAATTAGTAGAGATTCACACCGTTCTATTGCATAATACTAATGTCTTTAAAAGGAAAACGTAATGCTAGCAATAGAAGCAAAAGGTATTGTTAAAAAATATTCAAAAAAAACGATTTTAGACGATTTCTCTCTTAATATAGAACAAGGTTCTATATTTGGAATTCTTGGCCCAAACGGGGCAGGGAAAACAACATTTGTTAAATCTATCCTTGATTTAATCCCAATCTCAAAAGGGGAAATTTTAATTAATGGAGTCAAACATCACCTGCCTGCAGCAAGAACAAGGTTAAGCTATCTTCCAGAAAAATTTTCATTCTATCCCTTTTACACCGTTAAAAATGTTTTAAATTTCTATGCATCCATGAAAGGACTTAGCGAAAAAATTGCTAAAGATGAGATTGAGAAAGCATTAATAGAATTAAATATCAAAGGACAAGAGAACCAAAAAGTAAAAACCTTGTCAAAAGGCCAACTACAACGAGTTGGTATTGGTTGCGTTGTAATTGGTAATCCTCAAGTTTTAATTTTAGATGAACCATTTTCGGGTCTAGATCCTATTGGAATAAAAGATATTAAAACAGTAATAAATAACATTAGTGCCAAAGGATCTACCGTCTTAATCAACTCCCATATCCTCGCTGAAATTGAAAAAATAACCAATGAAGTTGCGATCCTTGATAATGGCAAATGCTTAGCAAAAGGGAACCTCAAGGAGTTGGCAAAAGGTAATAACCTAGAGGATTTTTTCTACAAAGTGATCAAAGAGTCTGGAGAAGCAGTATGAGAAAAAACCAACTACTGACATTATTTTTTAATGGCATTCAAAAAGAGTATCGAAGTAAAACATTCTTAGTAATGTTACTCTTAACAGTTGTGACCTTGATCATGATGAGTGCTGGAGCAAATTTTGCAAATAATTTTATTCAGGACAAAACTGGTGAGATGATCAAAGGAATTCCTGGTGTTGATTTAATGGAGCTTTTTTACCGCATGATAAGTATCTGGAGTGGCATTTTAGCAGCGTTCTTTGGTGTTAACTCCATCAAAAGTGATTATGACTACAATGTTCTTGATCAAATCTGGTCATTTCCCATTAGAAAAATAGATTATCTCATCACAAGACTAATCACTAGCTGGATTATAGTCATAAGTTATTTCATTATCTCTCTTGGACTTGGACTCATAATTTTCAAGATTGGCCAGCAAGAGGTTCAAATCTCATTTGGCATTTGGCGGTCTCTTTCAATCGATTCTCTTTTTATGCTAGCGATGATTATCATCTCAGCACTATATTCTTTATTAGTCCCAAAGACTCTTGCGTTTATCTGCACTTTCTTTACATCGGTAATTATCTCTATTGCGAACTACAGTTTTATAAATTTTACAATCACCTCGGAGACATTTAAAAACATAACAGCTACAAAAGTAGTAGGCCTGATTATGCACTACACACTTCCTAGACTTGGTACGCTCTCTCAAATTTCCAAACAGATGCTAACTGGAGAGCTTTCAAACAATCTCACTGCCGAGCTAGCTCATTTTGGATTAACTCTAACCATAATTGTTTTACTGCTTTATAAAATTATTAAAAGGCAGGGTGCTTAAATTAGTTAAACCAATTTTTTATCCTTTGCCTTACGAACATCTTCTGCACAAATCTCTTTATGCATATGCTTAAAAAATTTATCTTCACTCTCAACAGGAAAATTAGTAAAACAGATTCCAACTACCATATTTTTTGTCGGTTCACCCTTTTCATCTTTTTCATCAAATATGGTTACAACCTTAGACTCCATTATCTCATAAGTGACGCTATTCAATCTTAGCTGACAAACCCCTACATCCATATTTTTAGTGAAACCATCCTGCATATTTTCTGGCACTATAATACTAACCCCTCCTGATGAAATATCTCTACAGCTATAAATATGGCCCGCTATCGAATACTCAATTTTTCTAGATTCATCCGCGACCAATCTTCGATCTCTTCTTAGCTGACAACTAAAAAAATCATGCAACATCTCAACAGAGTAAATGCCATCACTTTCATTGTAGCTCAAACATGTGCTAGCAAAAAATTTATACTGGCCCAGGGTTGTTCTAAAAAATATCTCTTTATTTTTATAGATCGATTCATGATCACTCTCTTTTTTTAAAATTAGCTTTAACTGATTAGGAACAACGTCAACTATCAAAAAACTCTCCACCTCATCCTTATCATAATCACTTTCACAAATCTGAACAGGTTGTCTATTTTTTGCAATTAACTCAAGAACCCTTGGTAACTTCGTCCTATCAACAACATTAAAGAAAAATTTTTCCATTATTAACCCCTTGGTCAAAATGACACCACATATTATACCGCTTCGGTCAGTTATCTAAAAAAATGAAGCCAAAATGGCCTACCCAACCCATTTTAACACCGAGCGCACAACGCAAAAACAGGGTGTTACGATTATAAGTTTGGCACACCTCTTGAAGAAGTGTGATCAAGTAACTTGGAAAGGAGTTCCAAGCTGAAATTGAAAAGCTGTTCAAGGAGTGAACATCTTCTCAAAAAGGAAGTGTATATGAACTATCTAATAAAAGCGGTACCTCTTCTCGTAGCAGCACAACTGCTGATATCCATAGCTGGAGCATCCGTTCCAAAAAACAGATGGATGGAAGTAAACGAGAGCAACGTAGATGCCAAGTTTGATGCACTAATGACGACAGATGGAGACGTTGTCACAAAAAATGAACTTATTGGTTATGAAGAGACGGTAGCTCAAATCATGGAAGAAGGGCGAGTTGAAACATGTAAAGGCGCTGTTATCTACGCAATGGAGATTAAAAGCGTATCTATACCGACAATGGAGGTTGGTAAAAAGAATAAAAAGTTTGAAAAAAATCCTGCAAGTGAACAGTAATTTTTAAATAATAAAAGGGGCGACACTTCCCGCCCCTTCTCTTAAAACAATCGGAACATCACCTTTAGAAAAATCAATCACCGAACTCTCTCCTTCAAAAACAAAATCTCCTGGATCAATAATTAGTGGGACAAGATATTCAAGCCGTTCATCAATTTGATAACTAAAAATTTGTTGATTATCACTATCGTTACATGATCCTTCATCTTCATAACCTAACGTCTGACAAGTTATACTCGAAGATAATATTGGAGCGCCCAACACAAAAACCAACTTAGCACAAATTACAGATCTAGGAATCCTAATCCCAATCTCCCTCTCTTTCTTATAATCTCTAATTACTCTTGGAAGTGAATTTGAGGGCAGAAGAATAAACGTATATGGGCCAGGAAGAAGCGATCTTATTCTCTTATAGACAGGAGTAGATATCTGACTAAAACCATTCGCCATCGATATTGAGTCACAAATTAAACTTAAATGCTTTCGTCTATCCATTTTTTTTATCTTATAAATAGACTCAACACCAGCTTTGGAATTTATGTCAGCACCCAAAACCCAATTCGTGTCAGTAGGAAAAGCAACGACACCACCGCCTCTCATTATTGATACTGCCCTATCGATTACTCGATCATCAGGATTTTCGCTTATTACATAACTAATCATAATCTAAAGATAAAATTTCCCCTTTTAAAAGACAATTTAATTCTTATCAAACTATTTTGAGTTCTCGCTAAATGCACTTATAATTTACTTAAGGAGCACATCGTGGTTGAAAGTGAAAAAAGAGAGACCCCAAGAGTACCTTTTTACACAAGAATAAATCTTCTCGTAGAAGGAGCAATCATTGGGCCATGCATGGCAAGAGATCTCTGCCTTGGTGGTATCTTTATTGAGACAAAAAATCCTCCTACAAAAAAAACAGCATGCATAGTTCAAATTAATTTTGGTGATAAGAATAAACATCCACTCTCTATTGCAGGACATATTGTTAGAACAGCTCCAAACGGCATAGGGATTCAGTTCACCGAGATGGATTCAAATGCATTTAACGTACTAACGGAAATTATTACAACAGCTAACCCTGAATAATTCATCAAGTAAGCAAACTCTCAATCTTGTTCTGTAAAAATTCACTGGTAAATTCTTGAGGCCGAATAAGCTCTCCAATCACTAGTTCTATCTCTCTTCTTTTTAATGATGGAAATCCACAGAAAGCTTTTCCTTTTGAACGACTAAACCAGCTCCCCCACAACCCTTTCAAAGCAACCGGTAACACATGGACTGGATTTTTTGAAACGATTTTTATCACCCCACCTCTAAACGGTGACAGCTTACCATTGCGAGTGATTAATCCTTCTGGAAAAATAGCTACAATATTTCCATCTATAAGCTCTTTATCTGCCTGTTCAAAAGCTAAGCGATACGACTTAACATCCATTCGTCCATTTGGAATCGGAATAGCTCTTACTAACTTAAACCACCAAGAAATAAATTTAATATTAAAATATTCCTGCTCCATAATAAAACGTGGCGGCGATCCCATAACTCCGCTAATAAAAAACCAGTCAACAAAACTAACATGATTACTAACAATAACAAATGGACCGCTAAATGGGATATTATCAGCTCCTATCACCTTAAACTTATAAAATGTTTTTGCAAAACAGATGCATAGAAATTTCACAAAGTAATCAAACAACGAGATAACCAAATAGAAAAAAACAACCAAATTCATCAAAGAAACAACCATAAAAATTTGAACAATTGAAAAACCAAACTTCAACAAAACAATAGAGAGAATCGCCGCTAGAACCATAAACATTGCATTTAGAATGTTATTGATAGCGATCATTCTTGCCCTTACCTCTTCATCACTGCTACGCTGAATAAATGAGTAAAGCGGAATAATATAAAAACCACCCCAAAAACCGATCATCGCTAAATCAAACATAACTCTCCAGTTAACAAAACTAGAAAGAAAAATGCCAAGTGATATTATCTCACTAGACGCAGAGGTATTCCCAACAAGGTAAAGATCAAACGAAAAAATCGTTAATGCTAAAGAGCCGACAATGACAAAAGATAAATCAATTCTACCTTTGGTAACCTTTTCACAAACAATCGATCCAGCACCAATTCCGACAGAAAACATAGCAAGCAACATTGTCGCCACTAACTGATCGCCCATTAAAATATCGCGACAATAACTTGGAAGTGACGCTAAAAAAAAGAACCCAAAAAACCAAAACCAAGAAATAAGAATGATACCCTTGAATACTTTTTTATTTTTTAAACCGAGCTTAACAACTTGATAACTCTCCTTAATAGGATTGAAGCCAATTTTCACGGTAGGATCACTTGGAGGAAGTGTAGGAATTTTTCTCGCAACAAGATATCCAATAACAGCAACGGCCACTACCGCAAGACTAATAGGATATACACCAAAAAATTTCAATACCTCAGTAGTTACTAACAAACCACCCATTATCGTTCCAAGTAGTATGGATATGAACGTGCCCATTCCAACCAACGCATTCCCCCCCAGAAGATCTTTCGGAGCAAGTCCTTGAGGCAAAATACTATATTTTATTGGGCCAAAAAGAGTTGAATGAACACCCATAAAAAAGAGCATCATCATCAAAAAAATATTGCTATTTGTAACGAACCCAATAAATGCAAAAAGCATTATTGATATTTCAAAGATTTTAACCTTTTTAATAATTGATGTTTTTTCGTATTTATCGCAAATCTGGCCGCTAATGGCCGAAAAAATAAAAAAAGGCACAATAAAAAGGCCTGCCGAAATCTGAATTAAGATATCGGCCAGCTGCTTATCTTTTTCCGTATAAGCGAGCAAAATAACAAGTGCGCTTTTAAAAAGATTGTCATTAAAGGCCCCAAGAGCTTGGACAACAAAAAACGGAGCAAAAAATTTATCTTTTAGCAGGTGAAAACTACTCATATGTAATTAACGATACTATTTTTTATTCAGAAACGATAGTGGAAGAATCTTGATTTACAGAACTATTATCTGTTAATAGCGACGTGTAACCTATTGCTTTTACAGCATCCCCTAACGTCTGTTTAGCAAGATTCAAGTCACCTCTAAACGAGACAAAAACTCCGATTAAAATTACTATCGAGGTAAATAAAATTGGGCCAACACTACCTTTTTTGGAACCACTTCTCTTTCTGCTAGAACCTGCCACGGCCTCATATTTTGGCACACCAGTTATAAGTGCTACCGAACCGCACACTCTGCATTTTGAGCTCTTATCAGTAGACAAATAAGTAGAACAAGCTTCACAATATTTAATCATAACCACTCCTAATTCGTTGATGGCAACACGATATTACTTCCACAACATAGATATTGCAATGCAACAATCAATGTCTAATAGTTTTTACAGGGTATAAATTAAACACGCTATACTCCTTATTACAAATCTGGTTTGTTGTTATGCTTGTTATCGTTGTATTATTGATTACAGGTTATAAAAAAGTTATTATCGTTCTTTGTATTAAGTTTTTTTGATTCAATAAAGGTACTTTTATTATATGACAAATTCTATATTAACTAAGTTAGTTGAACTTGGAGAAAAAAAAGTTGGGACGCACAATAATTCAATGGCCATGGATATAATAGAAGATCAATTGCGGATAAATATTCCTGAAATTTCTATATCACGAGAACAATTCCAAGCGAGATCAGTGACTAGTTCTAAGCCTATCATTGAGTATGGAACTAATAATATTGAAGGTATTTTATATGACCAAACTGGGATTAAGAATAATTGCGTAATTGGAAAAATATATTACGCCGGCAAGCTACTTTCTTCCCGAAAAGCAAAAAATGTAGTTGGTAAAATTGCAGTGTTTGATTACAGCATTATTGCTCATCGGGTTAAGCAGATAAAATCTTCATTTGCAGCTGGTGCGCTCGGTGTAATCATCGTATCTAGATTTGATGATATGATTCAAGCTGGTGTTGGTGTCGATGGAAGAGATGAAATGTGTCCAATCCCTGCAATTGGAATAACCAAAAGACAGTGGGCCGAAATACAAAGCGCAAAGACAAAAACCTTGACCATCAAATATAGTGCAACAGAAATTTTTCTTGAGTCGAACAATATCATTGGTGATTTTACAACCAATCCGTTAACCCCAAGGAAAATTGTAATCGGTGCTCACTTTGATTCTTGGTTTTGTGGAGCACAGGATAATTGCGTTGCCGTGGCACTGGCGTGCAGTATTGCGGAAGAAATTAAGAAGCTATCATCTATTCACTCTTATAAAACTAATTTTCGCTTCATTTTTTGGAACGCAGAAGAAATCGGCATGCAGGGTTCAAAATATCATGTCGCCCATAATTCCGAAGTTGAAAATTATATTAGCTACATAAATTTAGAAATGCCAGTTCCTACAAAGGGAAATAAACTCAACACAATTTTGTATTCTGACCACCAAATTATTAAAGAGAGTATTAGTTTCTTTAGCTCCTTCAAAATTGGTTATTTAGCGTTACCTTTTAATCTTGTTTATAAAGTTACAAGAACTTTTCCGAGCGATGTTGATCATTTTTATAAGAAGCAGATTCCATGTATCACAACATTTTGCAATAATAGTTTTTACCATACTCATAGCGACAAAATTGATAACATCGTCATGGAAAAATATGATCTCATAAAAAAACAAATTGTTGAAATTATCCTGAAAATTGATAACGCTCACACCATTCAATGAAAAATATAAATATTCCTTGGT
>DYOQ01000054.1 GCA_020720455.1 Bdellovibrio sp. | reverse complement strand
TAATCTGGAAAACATTTTGTCAGTTTCATGTTAGACGATGGGAGTGAGACAAGACTGATGTTTTTATTAATCATTCGATTTAAGACATCGTGCTGATATGATTCTAGCTCTCTTGCTGTGTGGAATTTTGTTTTGAGGAAAGAGGTTATCTCTTCTTGGTTTAGTTTTTTACCCTTTAAAAGTTTTTCTTTAACGTGTTCATCGTGCCAGTCCATCGCTATTAGCTCTCTATATTGGTGACTGCTTTTGTTGACAGGTTCACCTCTAGAGTTGAGTTTTACAATGTGTTGAAAGACTCTGTGGAAATAGTAGTTAGGGTTTATTCCGAGACTTAGTCCATGCTCTAAGGTGCTAATGTGCCAGATGTTCATGGCGTTGTCTGCTGCTTGGATACCTCTTTTTAAGCAGTGCCAAGTTTCACCGTGGTGACTTCTAATTTTAAAACCTTTGTATTGAAGTTTTCGAAAGCCGGATCTAAGGGCCATGAAATGTTTTTTGCGGTAAAGTTCTTTTTCGTCTCCAACAGTATCTACTTCGTTTAAATATCTAGCTACCTCAGGATGTTTTTCAATAAGATGGAGAAGGTCGTCAACTTGAGAGTTGAAATGATCCTCTTTTGTTTTAAAATTTCCCTTGTCAAAAAAGTCGTGCTCTTTTCTAAAGCAAGGAGAGAGGACAAAATCAAAGAACGGATTCTCTTTTTTGAATTTCATAAATCCGTCATAAAGACCTAGGACAACATCTTCAGTAGAGACGTCAGATGCGCCGGGGATCTGTTCGCTGGCCATGTTGTTAGCACGAGAAAGCGTAAACTTGAGACGGATAGTCCCTACATTAAAATTTTTATATAAAGTTTTGGCCATGTGATAAGCGGCTTCTGTATGAACTTTTCTATCCGTTAGAATTAGTTTGGGCAAATATAAAATTCTTAAGTATTCAGTAAACTCTTCGTCATCCTTTAGTCTGATCAGTCTATCGATATCTACAGGAGAGTTGATTTCTAGCTTGGACAGTTTATAAACTTCTTTGATTTTTTTTTCGTAAATTTTTTTATTTTTGCCAGTGAGAAGTTTTTTTAACCGAGGATAGATAAATTCAGCAGTAAGTGAGCCAGTTAAGTGGATGTGCTCTTCTCTGTATGGAATTGGAAACTCTTTGAAAAATTTAAAAAATGCTTCGGCGACTGGATGGTCTAGTAATGTAAAGATGTCGGCCCTTTGTTCATTGAAATCTGATAAGAGTCGCTGGAATTCCTCAACGGATTTTCTAACCATTGGAGCTTCGTCTACACTTGTGGAGTAAAGAAGGAGTTCTAATGTGTGAACAAGATTTAGTCCATTTGTTTCGCTGATAACTCTAACAAGCTGAGTGTGAATTTTATCAATAAGATCTTCTTGTTGTTTTCTCACTACATTTCTCCTGTTATTTTTTGATATGCTGCTCTTAAGTTTGAAAAATTAGTGTTCGCCATTACCTTTATCTCTTCTGGAATATCCATTGCCGCAAGAGCGTCTGGGTGGATCGCCTTGGCCAGTTTGTTAAATCTTGACTTTAAAATTTTAGGATCTGTTTCTGTGGTGGCGCCAAAAATCTGGTAGAGTTCTTTGATGGAAACTGTTTTTGGTTCTGGGACCTTTGTTAGTGCCAAGAAAATATCAATTTTTTTTGTTAATGTTGCAATTAGTTGTTGTTGGGTTGTTATCACTTTGTGATCAGTTGAAAATAGTAGAGCAGTTGCTTTTGATAAAATATCTGTAGACGGAATTGTCATGAATGGATCATCTGCAATAAGCTTATCCTCAAGTAGATGCTTGTAGACGAGGATAGGTTTTATCTTTTGTAGTAGTAGTAGCTCAGACAATGTCGCTTTGATGAAATTTTGTTCGTCGCTATGGCAGTTGATTTTTGCTAGCAAACTGATCGTTTTGCCACGTCCTTTTTGAATTTCAAAGATTAATGCTTGAAGAGTGGCAACGTTAGCTATTAATGTTATAATTTCATCGTATGACGCAAATGCAGTTCTGTTAAGTAAAAGCAAGAGATCTTCTTTGATTATTTTATTAAGAGCGTTTGATATCTGATTAGTTTCAAAGTTTCGGTGGTATGAGTCGTTTAGGCCGTTGGCAATTATTAAGTGCTCCTTACTCTCTCCCCAATCTAGGTGGTCAAATAATTTAACAACTTTCTGATCGTTGTGTTTTAAATAACTGTCTATGGTTTTATTTTTATGAGCAGTGATCACTTTGTTATTATTTTCTTCTGTGTTAATGCTTGAGGTAGTGTGCTGCATGTTTATTTGCTTTTTTTTAGCATTCACTAATTCATCGAAGCTATGGACATCATTTTTTTTGGGCCTGCCTATCATTTTGTCAATAAAATCTGAAAAGAGAGGAGCAAACATCTTTGCGATGAAGTAAATGGCAATAACCGAGAGCAATGCTCGGAAAAGTAGCACTACAATATTATCCATATCTAGTTTTTCCAATTTTAGATTATACTATAGAAGTTACTATTAACTACTAGAGAGAAAATAATGCTTAAATGGTCAATTAGAGAAATTGAGTTAAATTTAAAAGTACCCTGGGCCATATCAAGGAGCGTGTGCGATAAGAAAACTAATCTTATTGTGAAGGTTGGTAAGGATAAGCTTTATGGCGAAGGTGAGGTTGCCTTTAATGCTCGCTATGATGAATCGAAAGAGGAGATCTATAAGGGGTTTGAAAGGTTCGTAGAGGTTTGTGGTTCGATAGACTCGCTTGAAAATTTAATTAATGTCTCGCTAGGAATTGATATTCCAGCTTCTTTACGGTTTGGAATTGAGTCAGCATTTGTCCACTATTTAGCAGTATTATCAGGAAAGAGTGTTCATCAACTACTAGGTGTTAATAGAGTTAACTCCGTAGAAACATCGTACTCAATACCTATCATGGAGATTGGGAAAATTGAGAGTTATCTTGTGGATAATGATCTTGGGAGATTTTCTTCACTGAAAATTAAAGTTGATACGGATAATTGTGTTGATGCGGTAACAGAATTAAGAAGAGTTTATGAGGGAAAAATTCGTGTTGATGCGAACGAAGCATGGAAAGATCCCGAATTGGTTTTAAGAGCGTGTGAAAAAATAAGCGTTAGCAATATAGATTTTTTGGAGCAACCAATGCCGGCCCTCGCTCACGAAGAGTACTTGCATCTTAAACGGCATATCAAGATGAGAGTGTTCGCTGATGAGTCGTTAACCTCTCAGGACATCAATGACTACTACCTTGAAAGATTTGATGGCGTAAATATTAAGTTGATGAAGGCCGGCGGTTATATGAGGGCCTTGCAGCAAATCAAAAGAGCAAGAGATATTGGACTCAAAACAATGGTCGGTTGTATGATTGAAACATCATTAGGAATTTCATCTGCAATAAATATTGGCTTTGCTGTTGATTACTTTGATCTAGATGGATCGTTATTAATAGATAATGATCCTTATGGTTATATAATAGAGGAAAGAGGTCGGTTGCTTTATTCGCACCTTCTATAACGTATATGAGTTTATTTTTTAAACAATTAATTTTTCCATTATTGTTCTGCTTGTTGTTTTTCATCTCTATTTTTCCACAAGCTGATGCAGCAATAGCTAAAAGTAGCGCTTTTAGCGGTAGCGACCTCGGTCTTAAGTACAATAATAATCTATATAAATCTTGGATTAAATATTTTACAGTCAGAGAACGAGAACTTTTTCAAGATCATTTAAAAAATGGAGAGAGATATTACTCGTTAATAAGAAATATTTTTGTTGAGTATGGGCTACCAAAAGATTTATATTACGTTGGTCTGATTGAGAGTGGGTATAAACTTAGAATCAAGAGTAGAGCATCAGCTGTTGGCCCGTGGCAGTTTATTAAGGCGACAGGAAGGAGATATGGACTAAGAGTTGGTAGAGGTTTTGATGAAAGAATGGATATTGATAAATCAACTCATGCAGCTGCGAAGTATCTAAAAGATCTTTATGAGATGTTCGGAAGCTGGGAGCTTGCACTTTGTGCATACAACAAAGGTGAAAATGGGATGCTTCGTGCGATAAGAAGAGGGAAAAGTCGTGACTATCAAGTTTTGGCGAGAAAAAGATTGATTCCAAGAGAGACAGCTCAATATATATCAAAGATAGCTGCCGCAAGAGAGCTGGTTAACAATAAGAGAAAATATAGATTTGCTTTCAATTTTAGGATGGATCGATGAAAATAGGCTTTGATGCAAAGAGGGCATTCTGTAATTTTAGAGGCCTTGGTAATTATAGTAGAACGTTATTAGAAGGGCTAGCAAAGTATTATCCAGATAATGGTTACTTTCTTTATTCTCCTCCGATACGTACTTTATCTGGAAAAGCTTGGAGAACTCAGTTTCCAAAGTTTAATGTAGTTACTCCACGGATGTTAATTGGAAAGATATTCCATGGAATTTGGAGAAGTATCTATCTGTCAGATGTTGTAAAAAAGGATAGTTTAAATATTTACCATGGACTTAGTCACGAGTTGCCGCCTTATATAAATGAACTAAATATTAAAACGGTTGTGACCATCCATGATCTTTTGTTTGAAAGGTTACCTGATTATTTTTCAGCAATTGACAGAAGGGTTTACCGAAGGAAATGTTCTTATAGTTGTCAGGTGGCCAATAAAATAATTGCCGTTAGTAATCAGACAAAAAAAGATCTTGTTGAGTTTTGGAATATTCCTGAAGAAAAAGTTCGAGTAATATACCAGAGTTACTCTTCATGTTTTGATAACGTATGTACTGATCAGGAAAAAAATGAGATTAAAGTTAGGCTTCAACTTCCAAACGATTTTATTTTGTATGTCGGGGCCTTGACAGCAAACAAGAATTTAATTGGTTTAATAAAAGCTTATGCGCTTGCAGGAGTTAAAGAGAAGTTGGTCATTGTTGGTAGAGGAAGTAGGGTATACAAAGCTGAACTTTCAAATCTGATTGATGAGCTAAATCTTGGTAGCAAGGTTATTTTTCTTCATGGAGTAGAGACGAAGGAGTTGCCTGCAATTTATCAGCAGGCCACTTGTTTTGCGTTTCCGTCATTTTATGAAGGTTTTGGGATACCAGTAATTGAAGCACTTGCGAGTGGAATTCCAGTAGTCACAAGCAAAGATACATCGATGGAAGAAGCTGGTGGCGGTGGAGCTGTCTATGCTGATCCTTATAGCTGTGAAGATATCGCAGAAAAACTTAAAAATGTTTTGAATAATAGTTTGCTTAGAGATGAACTTATTAAAAAAGGTAAGGAACATGCCAAGCTATTTTCACCCGAGCGGACTGCTCGGGAATTGATGGCACTTTACGAGGAACTTGTTTCCTCCTGAGAGGCATTTTTTTTATCTATTTTAATATTGTAAACTATTTTACGATTAGTGTAGTTGAAGTTGATTGGCTTGATCCTATTAGATGAGGAGGGTTTGGTGAAAAAGAATTACAGTGTTGCATTTATTTTTCTATCGTTTGTTTTTATCGCGTGTTCAACAAATTATGATACAAAAAAAGATATTTATCGTGCCCCATCTTCAATTAAGATGTTTAGCTTTAGAGCGCCTGCTTCTAGCGAAGAGTTAGGAGATAGAGTTGATGATGTATATAAATTTATTTCAGATAAAAATTCATTTAGGGCCGATAGTTGTAGTGGCCATATTGATGGCATAACTGATTTTCTTATGCTTCGAGGAAGTGAAAAATTTATTCCTAAAACAGAAGAAGAAAAAAAGGTTTTTGAAAAAGAAGGATTGGGTTTAGTAAAAAAAATAATGGCCATTAGGTTAAAGCTTAAAGAGAGGCATCAAGAGTTTTATGAGGACAAAAGTTTAAACGAAGCTCCAGATTGTACTTCTAGCGTAAGAAAAGCTATGAGGTATGCAAGATTTATGGAAGAGTTTATTGTTGAGTGGTTGTATGGAAGAAAAGTTTATACTGATGGAGTTATAAAGCTTGATCATGCTAAAACGAATCTTCAATATTTTGCTAGACCTGGATTTGAAGATTTTACATTTAAGTCTGGAGATGTTTTAGTTGTTAGGGCCGCAAGCTTTGTTAGTGCAACTATCGCAAGAATAGGAGACGAAGATGGCCAGCTTAGCCATGGTGCTCTTGTATACGTTGATGAAAGCGGTCTAAATGGGCCCAAAGGTAAAGTATATGTAATGGAGGCCCTCATAACAGACGGTGTTTTAATTACTCCGATTGAAGAGTGGCAAAAGAGTGGCCATGCTAGATCGTTAGTTTTTAGATACAAAGATGAAGTGGTTGCTAAAAAAGCTGCTCAGAGTATGTTCGACTTCATTAAAAAATCAAACAAAAAAATTAACTATGATTTTAGAATGGACATGTCTAGTTACAATGAACTCTTTTGTACTGAAGTCATAAAGTTTGGATATGATAAAGCAACAAATGGAAAACTAATTCTGCCTACGTTTAAAACACAAGTTGATACCTTTCAGGAAAATAGTGAGTTTCTAACCGAGATGGGTATAGCTGGAGACTTTCTTTTTGCTCCAAGCGATATGGAGCTTGAGCCTGATTTTAATCTAATCTTAGAATGGCGTGATCCAGGAACATCTGCAAAAGTTAGAATTCAAGACGGTATTTTATCAAAGATGCTTAAATTAATGGAAGATGATGGTTACAAACTTAGCTTCGAAGATGCAGGATTAATGGTTAATTTAAAAGGTGTTATTGCAAACGCAATGAGGCACTTTGGAATTAAGATGCCTTCAAACATGACAGAAGGGTTCCTGAAACATTTTATTTTATTAGAGCTTGTGACTAAAAAAATAGAAGCACATATGTTTCCAGTCGAAGACCGTCAGTACTTACAGACAGGCTTTTCAATGAACTATTCAGATATCCTAGAAGAGCTGGAGAGTTACCGTAAAGATGACTGTAAGAACTATGAAAAATTTAAGGCCGCCATGGGAAGTGAAAATAGTGCAGACGTCAAAGTTGATTTCCACACTATGTTTAATTCTGGTTCAGGCTGTATTTAGACAGTTCTCTTAAGTGAGATAAAAAGTTTTTCACCATCGATGTCATGCTCGAACACATCATTATTCTTTCTGATATCTTTATATTTGATTGTAGAAAGAGTCTCTTGAGAAATGTACTCAATGTGTTCATTGATTGCGCTAGTTAAAGATAATTCGGCCCAGAAGAGGATCTCTACGCGATCGCTTACTTCAAAGCCTGAATCTTTTCTACCATTTTGAATGCGGCTGACTACCTCTCTGGCCTTGCCTTCCATGATAAGAGCATCAGTTAGTGTGCAATCAAGATTGATTGAGATAAAACGGTTAGAAACCGCTCCAGTTCCTTCTTTTGCTTCACGGAACAACTGAATGTCCTCTGTATTAAACTTTTCAGCTTTTAGCATTATAAACTCATTTGATTCTAATTCGAAAATTTCTTCTTTACTTAGTGATTCAATAATATCTTTAAATTTTTTAAAATCTTTTCCTAGTCTTTTCCCAAGGACTCTAAAGTTTGGTTTTGCATAAACTTTAATGAAGTCACTTTCGTTTGTGGCGTACTCAATCTTTTTAATGTTGAGTTCTCCTTTAATATACCACTCTAGTTTTGCAATTTCATTTAGTAGAGATTTATCCTTATGTATGATTGTTAGAGTTGAAAGAGGTGTCTTTACTTTTACTTGTTCTTGATTTCGCTTTTGTCTTCCAAGTAGAACAATCTGTTGCATGCGATCAACGGCATCTTCAAGCGTCCTGTTAATTTTTGACTCATTAGCAATAGGATAGGTGGCCAAATGAACAGACTCTTTTAGATTCTTATCAGTTCCGATTTTCTTTAACTCTTGATAGATGTATTCAGCAAGGAAAGGTGAAAATGGTGCCATCGCAAGCGATATCTCCTTTATTGCTTCGTAAAGTACAGAGTATGCTTGACACTTGTCATCGCTCATCTCTTCGCCCCAGAATCTATTTCTGTTTAAGCGGATATACCAGTTGGTCAAATCTTCAATAAAATTAAAAAGAGCTGGAACGACGTTGTAGAGCTTGTATTCCTCCATTTCTTTGGCAATGTTTTTCTTTAATGTTTGTAATTTAGAAAGAAGCCAGTTATCAACGATGTTGTCGCCGTACTTGAATTGTTTGCTCGGGTCCCATTTATCTATTAGTGCGTATGTTTGAAAAAATTTAAAAGAGTTATACCAAGGAAGAAGAGCTCTTCTTACCATATCTTTTACGCCACTATCTGCAAAACGTTGTTCTTCACCTTTAACTAGTCCAGAGTTAATTAAATATAGTCTTAAGGCATCTGCTCCAAAACTTTCCATTAGCACATCTGGTGCAGTATAGTTCTTAAGTCTTTTCGACATTTTTTTACCATCTTCGGCCATGATCATTCCGTTGACGATGACGTTCCTGAATGCTGGCTTACCAAAAAGCGCCGTAGAAAGAACAGTGAGAGAGTAGAACCACCCTCTCGTCTGATCTAAACCTTCAGCGATGAACTCCGCAGGAAATCCTTCTGCGAAAACGTCTTTGTTCTCAAAAGGATAGTGTAGTTGAGCATAAGGCATTGATCCAGATTCAAACCAGCAATCGAGTACTTCAGGAATGCGTTTATATGTTCCAGGTTTTCCATCGATCTTAAATTCTATATCATCAACATATTCACGATGAAGGTTGTTAATAGTTATACCTGAATATTTTTTTAACTCTTCTATTGAACCCACACAGATAAAATCATCACTCTCGCTATTTTTCCATATTGGAAGTGGAGTTCCCCAGACTCTATTTCTTGAAATTGACCAATCTCTTGCTCCTTCAAGCCATTTTCCAAAGCGCCCATGTTTAATATGATCTGGAACCCAGTAAATTTCTTCATTTGATTTAAGGAGTTTATCTTTAAAAGTTTCAACTTTTACGTACCAAGAAGGAATTGTTCTATATATCAAAGGAGTATCTGAACGTGGACAAAATGGATAACTATGGACGATAACAGATTGATCATATAACCGCCCCTCATCTTTTAATCGCTTAATAATTTGCTTATCGGCTTCTTTGACATGGACACCTGCAAAGTCGTAAACAGCATGAGTAAATTTTCCAGCATCATCAACAGGGCATACTATTGCTGAGATATTTGCTTCTTTCATAATTCGGTTATCATCTTCTCCAAACGCTGGAGCGATATGAACTACACCTGTTCCATCTTCTGTTGTGACAAAATTATCAGTTAAGATTTGAAATGCACCATCGTTTTTAAAATCAGAAAAATATGGAAAAAGTGGTTGATAGCTGATTCCTTTAAGTTTGTTTCCGGTAAATGTTTCAACGATTTCAAGCGGCTTTTTTTTTGAGTAGGATTCAACTCGATCTTTTGCAATGATGAACTCAATATTTGATTCAAGATCTTTTACGACTGCATAAGTGATTTCACCACCAACGCAAAGGCCAAGGTTTGAAGGAAGTGTCCATGGTGTCGTTGTCCATGCTGCAATATATGTCTCTTTATTTCTTAATCCATTTAGTTTAAACAGTACGGTAATTGCAGGATCTTGAACATCTCGATAATTTGATGTTGCTTCAAAGTTAGATAGAACAGTCCCTAGTGCTGTGGAAAAAGGAACAACCTTTGTTCCTTGGTAAATTAAATTTTTATCCCAGAGCTGTTTGAAAACCCACCAGACAGATTCCATGAATGGAGTGTCCATTGTTTTGTAATCATTTTCAAAATCTACAAAGCGCCCAATTCTATTTACTGTTTGTTCCCATTCTGAGGTATATCGTTGGACAATCCCTCTGCACTCATCGTTATAACCTTTAACTCCTAATTTAGAGACAGCATCAGAAGCGCTCATGCCTAATTTTTTGTCGATCTCATGTTCAACTGGAAGGCCGTGGCAGTCCCATCCAAATCTTCTCTCTACGTAGTAACCCTTCATCGTAAAATAACGAGGAATTATATCTTTTAAAGTTCCGGCCAGAAGGTGGCCATGGTGTGGGAGTCCTGTAGCAAACGGTGGCCCATCATAAAATATATATTTCTTGCCATCTTTAGTTTGTTCTAAAGATTTTTTGAAAATGCTATTTTCTTTCCAAAATTTCAAGATTGAGTGTTCTGTTTCTACAAAATCAAAGGTGTCATTGCTTGCCATAATATTCTCCGAGGTGGTGATAATTTTATTAGTTTTTTTCTCATGCGTAAAGATGTTTAAACTGGTCAACAATACGGTTAGATTAGCTGTGAGCACTAGGCATCTTATACCGTATTTAGGCGTTGGTATTTGTGGCCATAATTAGTTGTAGACTCGCTCCGAAAAGAGACTGATGAGAACAGTAACACATCTTTTTCTACTATATTGCGCACTATTTTTAACCGCAGTGTCTGCTATTTCACAAGATTCTACAGAAAATAAAAATTATCGTTATAAAGGTGATAAAAACTCATTCCTCGAGTGGAATAAATTGGATATCGAGACATGGCTTGATTTTGATCATTGGAAAAAAGGCCGAGTCATTAGAGATGAGACTCCTGACTGGAAGCAGGTGGTTGTGGAGACCAGTAGAACTGAACAGATTGGAAAGGTTCTCGATTGTGTTGGTGAGTGCATTATAGTTAGGGATGATACAAGCTTTCATGCACATTTTAAAACAACGTTGCTTGAGATGGACGAGTTTACTACGATGGGTTCTGGGTACGCGTGGATATATCTTTTTGATGGGACACTTGTTCGCATCTCGCCAGAATCTTCAATTACGTTTAAAGAGTTTAATGTTGGGCCTGATAGTTTTTTTATTCATGCTCGAGTTAACTTTGGTAACGTCTATTGGGTTTCAAGAACGAGAGAGAAATTAAAAGAGGTTGATGCAAGAGAGACCGATACAATTTTTCTCCCACTTAAAATGGGAGAAGCAAATCCTCCTCTACAAGAGACCAAGTTTGAGGATTCGTTGATTGAAGGATTGATGAGAGATAAAAATAGACATTTAAAACGTTATCAAGTGTTAAATGATTTAATTGATGAAAACAATAAAGTAATAGATAGTAAGAGAACTCTTGTCTGGCTGGTGACACCAGGAGGTTCTGTTTGGGCCGATTTTTTACATTTAGATGTTTATGCACTGTTTGGTAATGAGACATTTATTAGGAGTAGAACAACGAACTACTATACGACTAGTCAAAAAAAAGATGACCTAAGTAGGATATCTCTTTATCCACATTTTCCCCCAGAAGGAGAAGAGGAAAATGCAAAAGTTGAACCAATGATTATCGAAGAGGGTAAGTGGTATAGTTTGAAATCTAGTGGTCGGCAAATAAGCGAATATCCAGAGGGGGACGAGCTGTTTCATATCAGTGAATTTCCAACATTAAGAATACCATCTATTCTGATAGCTAGAGAACATTGGTTGAAAAAATATTCAACAGAACTTTATAATAAAAATATTACGGCACAAGAGCTGGCGGAAGTTTATGGGTATAGGTTGTGGGCAAAATCAAATGATATTCATGGTGATTTTGCAAGAAGAGCGTTATTTGTCAAACGTCACAGTAGAAAAAATGAGAGATCGATTAACAGGGCACTTGTATCACTAAAGAAGAGTTCGGCCGAAAGAGAAGAGTCGCTATTTAAGCAAGATAAATTTGGCCCGCAGTTTTATGGCCAGTCGATGAATAGGTATCTAAATCCAAGTGATAGAAGTGATTGACAATACATCTTACAAATAAGTAAAAGAAGGTTTCGAAATCGTAGAAGGTAACATGAATAGTAACACTAAATATAGTTTGATTCTGGCAAGTAAAAGTCCTCGCCGAAAAGAGTTGGTTGGCCACGTTGGGATACCATTTGAAATCGTAAGTGTAGAGACAGATGAGGTGAGTAGTTTTATTCATCCCTCTGAGATTGTTACCGATGTTGCAAAACAAAAAGGGGAAGTGGTTTTTGAAGCGCTATCAAACCGAGAAGGTTTTAAAAAAACATTTTTTCCCCTGGTCGTTGCGTCTGATACGTTAGTGGCCCTTGGAGATAAAGTATTTGGTAAACCAAGCGGAAAAGATTCTGCTAGAGATATGTTGCTAGAGTTATCTGGAAAAAAACACACGGTGTATACGGCCGTTTATTTGCTAAGAGTCGATACCAAGTCTAAGCATGTAGTTAAAAAAAGTTTTTTTGAAAAGACCGATGTAACTTTTGCTAAAATTAATTCTGACGTTTTGGAACATTATCTTGACACAGGGGAATCTCTTGATAAAGCTGGGGCCTATGGAATTCAAGCTAGCGCTTTGACTTTTATCACTAGTATAGAGGGTTCATACTCAAATGTTGTCGGGTTTCCGTTGGCAGAGTTTGTTGAGAATTTAAAAAGTTTCTTGGGATATGATGATGATGATTTTGGTAAATGGAGGGATTGTTTTGTCAGATAAAAATGAGAGTGTAATTGTTGGTGCATTTAGAGAGCTGGGAATTGAGGCTACAGAAATTATTTGTGACGAAACTTCTTGTGTTGTTTCGGTAAACGTCAAAGTTAAGCCCGGTAGCAAATGTGAAAATATTAAATTAGACGAAGAGGGTATTTTGGCCATCTCTTTTTCTGCTAAACCTGTTGAGGGAGAAGCTAATAAGTATGTTAAGAAGTTTTTAGCGAAGAAGCTTGGGATTAGTAGCGGTAGCGTAGAATTAATTAGTGGCGAAAAATCTAAAAATAAAAAACTCTATCTTAGTTTTGCTAATAAGGTTGGTAAGGATGACAGTTACTATGTTGCCAGAGTTAAGAAGTTGTTAGAAGATTAATAAATGAAAATTTACTTATTATTTCTCATTACAATCTGTTCTCCTGTCTCTAGTATGGCGCAGATGTATTCTCCACAAAATAGTGTTCTTACTGTTAACCCTACGACTAATTTGCCGGAATTAGATGCTGTGCCAAACGCAGTTGATGAGCTAGGTGAAAAACTAAAAGATTTAAAAAACTTGCAACCAAATCTTTATCTAGAGAAAATTGATGGTTATAGAGATAGGCTTGATCAGTTTATTGAGAGTAAGAAAAAAGTGTGTAGCGGAAAATTTAGCGTAAGCGTAATAGGTCTTAATGAAGCGAAGTTTCCATTAAATAAACCAACTCCTTTAACAAAAGAAGAGAAAAAAGCTTGTTATTTAGAACTTAAAAATGTTCAGGTTGAATTTATTAACGATCTTTTTACTGCAAGAAAACGCTTTTTAGATCATGTTCACGAGAATCAAGTTCGGGATTTGACTAAGAACAAAGAAAATTCAATCATTCGTTTGAATGAAGATTACCAAAAACGTTACTCCTCAAAATAAGTAGCTGTAGGCCTATCGATGCCGAACACTATTTCAGGTTCTCCGATATCTTTTGTTGTCTACTTTCGACGTCAACATTGGTTGAGTAAAAAAGTGTGCTTTTTGGTCTTAAGCTTGTCGACTTTTTAAGTCGAAGTGGTCGAAGAGAGAGGTCGCACTTTTTTAAACACGCCTTTGGTGACTTTTCATCGAGGATGAGTTTAGAAATGTTAAAAACAGTTGTTTTGTTCACATTGCTCCCAAGGTTATTTATATTTTAAACGTAGCAGGATTCTAACACGGAATACAGGTTTAATCTAGTTGAACATTGAAAATGGAAAATTTCACCTAGACCTTATAACTAGCTGGAATGGTTAACTTGCTATACAATTTATGATTATGATGAAACTGATATTTATTACTATTACTATTACATGTTTAATGTTTTTTGTTAGCTGTAGCACGATTGAAAAAATTGCAGTCAGCTCAAGTTCACCAATGATCAACAAGGCCTCAAGTAGCATTGAGATGGAGGGGAGTTGGGAATCGTTTAAAGAAGGGGTTCCTGGCAATTTAAAATTGCTTGAAGGATTATTGTCGATATCTCCTGAGGATGATGATTTATTACTCTCTCTTGTAAAAGGATATTCTGGTTATGCTTTTGCAGTTAATGAGACAGAGGATTTAACAGATAAGTTTAAGGATAAAGAGAAGAGAGATCATGCTGATTTGGCCGCAATAAATTATTCAAAGGCAATTGGTTATGGATTACGTTATTTGCAAGAATCCGGTGTAAGTTATGAGATGCTATCAAAAGCTCAAAGAGATGAAAGTGGCATAAGTAATTTGTTATCTAGAAAATTTGGCCACACGATTAAAAATCATGAAGCCTTGTTTTTTACTGCTCAGGCCATCGGTGGGCTTATTAATATTAGAAAAGATAAAATGATTCTGGTGTCACAGATTTCAGTCGTAAGGGGGATGATCGATTGGGTCTGTAGCAATGATCCAGATTTTTACTCAGGTTTATGTGAGATTTTTTATGGTGCGTATGAGACAGGAAGGCCCAAAATGCTTGGTGGCGATCCCGATAAAGGAAGAAAAATTTTTCAAGATGCGATAAAAAAATATCCAGATAATTGGATGATTAGAACAGCGTATATTGAGCACTACTTAATTCCGATGATGAAAGAAGATGAGTTTGCTAAAGAGCTTGCGTTTTTTGAAAAGGCTGCACAAGCGTTTCAGGCTTCGAATGAGTGGAGCCCTGTTGATAACCATTTGATCAAAAACTCACAATTAAGATTGTATCAAGCAGTGGCAATGAAGAGATATGAATTAATAAATGTAATTAAGAAAACTATTTTTTGATATTGGTTTAAGAAGAACTTGGAGTAAAGCTTGAAAGTACTATTAACTATTTTGATGATGTCCTTTGTCTTTTCTTCTCACGCAATCACGCTTAAAGTTGGAATTCTTGCTCCTGAAGGGACTAATTGGGCGAACAACTTAAAGAAAATGGCAAAAGAGATTGATGAGCAAACAGCAGGTGAAGTCAAAATTAAAATTTATTATGGTGGAGTGCTTGGTGATGAACCGGTTGTTTTGCAGAAAATTAGAGTTGGGCAAGTTCACGGTGGTATTTTTACTGGTAAAACCCTTGGTGAGTTAAATGGTGATGTTAGAATTGTCGAAGTTCCGTTTACATTTAAGCAAGATAGAGAGAAAGCTTGGAATACAGTTGAAAAAATGGCAAATTTTTTCAATCAAGGTTTTGAAGAAAATGGGTTCATCAATTTGGGGATGTTTGAAATCGGACAGGTCTATTTAGTTACTCAGAAAAAAATTGAAGGGCTTGAAGCATTAAAGGGGGTCAAAGTCTGGTCTTGGACAGGTGATCCTCTTGCTAATACATTAGTCGAAGTTCTAGGCCTTGTTTCAGTCCCGCTCTCATTGCCTGATGTATTATCTTCTCTTTCAACTGGAATTGTAGAAGCGGCTTATTCACCGCCAATGGCAATTACAGCTTTGCAGTGGGATACAAAGATAAAATATTTTGTTGAATACCCAATAACATTTTCTATCGGTGCATTTTTAGTTAGTGATCAGTATTGGAAAAAAATCTCAGTTGCTAACCAGAAAAAAACAAAAGATATCTGTGCAAAACATATAGCGCTAGCAAATACTAGTACTATTCAAGATAATAAAGATGCAATAACTGGAATGGTGATGAAAGGGATAGAGTTTATCAATTTAAAGCCGGAAGATATTGCAAGAAGCTCTGATATTAGAGCAAAAGTAATAGAAAAGTTAACAGGAACGGTTTTTTCTAAAAAGGCAGTTGAGGAGTTGGATAAGCTAATAAAATGAAAGATCAGTTTTTGAAGATAATCACATTTTTTGATTTGTTGATTGAAAAGATATCTGTCTGGCTTGTGGTAGCATCTATTTTTTTGATGCTATCGTTTTCGCTATTTGGAATAGTAGTAAGATGGTTTGAGGTCTCATTTTTATGGTTAGACCCACTTGTTAGACATATTGTTTTTGCGAGTACATTTTTTGGTGGAGTAATAGCAACAGGAAAAGGCCGAAATATCTCGATAGATTTATTAGAAAAAAGTTTAGTGAGTAGAGGTTATCATAAAGCACATCGTCTGATATTAGTAATTGCTAACTTTGTTGCCACTGGAACGTTAATCTGGTTGGCCCACTCTTCATTTGATTTTGTGTCGCTTGAATTTCAATATGGCAAACCACCTTTTTGGGGAATAGAGAGTGGATATCTAGTTGCCATTATCCCTGTAGGATTTTTAATAATTGCTTACAGATTTTTTTACATTTTTTTAAAACATTTGTTACTTGGTGAGGTCAAGCAATAGGCATGGAATATTTTATTTTTTCTATAATTATTATTCTGGCCCTAGTTGGTGTTCCGTTATTTGTAATAATGGCACTACTCTCTCTTGTTGCCTTTTCGTTTGCAGATGTTCAACTTGCTTCTATAGCAGTTGAAATTTATAGAATGGCAAGTGCGCCAACACTTCTTACTATTCCTCTTTTTACATTTGCTGGGTATATGTTAGCAGAGTCAAAATCTCCTCAACGAGTATTAAAGCTAACTGGCGCCGCTCTTGGCTGGATGCCTGGAGGCGTAGGAATTGTGGCATTAGTAGTCTGTTCATTCTTTACAGCGTTTACTGGAGCTTCTGGTGTTACAATTATCGCTCTTGGTGGGCTTCTATATCCAGTTCTTATGAGCGAAAAGTATAGTGAAAATTTTAGTTTAGGACTTATTACTACATCTGGATCGTTAGGCCTGCTGTTTCCTCCAAGTCTTCCGATTATTCTTTATGGATTAGTTTCTAAAACAGATATAGATAAACTTTTTTTGGCCGGTATTTTACCAGGTACGTTGCTAATAATAATTTTGTCTGCTTGGTGTATTAAGTGTGGAAGCAACAATAAACAAGTGCGAAAAAAGTTTTCTATGAGTGAGTTTTTAACTGCGGCAAAAAACGCTTGGGCCGAAATGTTGGTACCAATAGCAGTCTTAATTGGAATTTATGGTGGATATACAACCACAAGTGAAGCAGCTGCATTTACCGCTTTTTTTGTTTTGATCACTGCATGTTTTATTCATAAAGATCTAAGCCTAACGAAAGATATCCCCAAAGTAATTGCTGAGAGTATGACTTTAGTTGGAGCAATTTTACTAATTCTTTGTTGTGCGCTTGGATTAACTAGCTATTTAGTTGACGAAGAAGTACCGATGAAAATTTTGGAGTTCATGAAACAATTTCTAACTAATAAGTATATGTTCCTTTTATTTTTAAATATTTTCCTACTAATCGTAGGTTGCTTGATGGACATTTTTAGTGCCATCATTGTTGTAGTGCCACTGATAGTCCCTATAGCAACTGAGTTTGGTGTAAGTCCGATTCATCTCGCAATTATTTTTCTTACGAATCTTGAGATAGGATATATTACTCCTCCGGTCGGTATTAATCTTTTTATTAGTAGCTTTAGATTCGGCCGGCCAGTTACTCAGTTATACAAGGCATCTTTCCCATTCATGCTATTATTACTGTTTGCTCTGCTTATTATCACTTATGTTCCTGCACTAAGCTTGTATATGGTTGAATAATTCGACCTAGATTCAACATAAACGCTTTCAAGATATTCACTAGCGATTAGTATATTCGCAAATGGTTACATAATAAACGCAGATTAGGCAGCTTTACTACGCGCTTGCCATAAATCATATTCCGCTTGCATACGAACCCACATTGATGCGGAAGTACCAAGTACTTTTTCAAGGACAATGGCAAAGTCGGCCGAAACACCCCGTTTGCCGTTGATAATCTCATTTATCTTGCGTGGAGTGCACTTACACAACTTCGCAAGAGAGGTTTGATTTAGTCCCATCTCCTCCATGTAGGTAGAAGCTAATACTTTTCCTGGATGCATTGGTGATGGATTATTAATCATAATTTTCTCCCTCTTATCCTTTATGGTAATTTTCTATTTTAACACTAGAAAACTCACCATTTTTAAACCTAAAAGTAATTGCCCAAGGTAATTTAATAGTGACACTCCAATACTCTTTTCGATCACCCTTCAACTTATGCAAGCGAATATTAGGGGGCCCACCTCGAATCGTTAGATCATTTATGTCACTTGTTGAGTGCATAATGGTAAGCAACGCCTTGGCCCGTATCCATAAGTCTTTTGGCAAAGTTTTGGAACTATCACTTTCCCAAATTTCCTTTGCAATCTTTCCGTTAAGGCCAACAATCATTTTGCAATCTCCCTTGACTGTTCCACTATGCCATATACTGGTATAGCGGTCAAGCTATTCACATAAATATTACAAGTATGCGAGATCAGCATGATATGAGTGTCTCAAAAGAATCAACCTTATGAGCACATTTTAAAGTAAGGCCACATTCGGCCATGGCATTCCTATGCTTAAAATTGGTCATCGAAAAGAAGTTTATGAATGAAATCTTCTTTATTGAATGGAGCCTTGAGAAAAATAAAATATAAAACTTTACTAATTTACGATATGGCATTATCCTAAAATAAGAATATTTCTTATTTTAGGATAGATTAATGAAAAGGGTGACGGGTCAATATGTCGTTATTTCAACTGTTGGGGAAAAAGTTAAGGCGTTTGTGCCCCATGCTTTACCACCAAATCCTCAAATAGAGTGGGGCCCTGAATTACGAGACAAATTCGACAATGCTCTTCTTGCTCTTGGCCGTCTTGATAGCGTATCAAGCCTTTTGCCTGACACATCACTTTTTCTTTACATGTATATTCGCAAAGAGGCCGTACTTTCATCAATGATTGAGGGAACACAATCATCTCTCTCTGATTTGCTCCTCTTTGAATTAGGCGAGGAGCCAGGAGTACCTATTGATGATGTTCAAGAGGTTAGTAACTATGTAGCAGCACTTTGCCATGGAATAAAAAGATTAAATGAAGGTTTTCCAATCTCGTTGCGATTAATCAGAGAAATCCATGATGTTCTTTTAAATAAAGGGAGAGGAAGCAACAAATCTCCTGGTGAATTTAGAAAAAGTCAAAACTGGATTGGAGGTACTCGTCCAGGAAATGCTAGCTTTGTTCCACCACCACCAGAGAAAATGCTTGAGTGCATGAATAATTTAGAGCTCTTCTTGCATGATAGGCCAGAGTCAACATCGACACTCCTTAAGGCCGCCATCGCCCATGTGCAATTTGAAACAATCCATCCATTTTTAGATGGTAACGGCCGACTGGGGCGGTTACTAATAACACTTCTTCTTTATGAACAAAAAGTTTTACATGATCCTATCTTATATTTGAGTTTATATTTTAAAACGCACAGACAATATTATTACGAACTTTTAAATAAAGTACGTATTGATGGTGATTGGGAGGCATGGCTTGATTTTTTTGCAGAAGCCGTTATTGAAACATCAGCTCAAGCCGTAACAACAGCAAAAGATTTGCATAAACTTATGAATACAGATAAAGAGAAAGTGGCATCTCTTGGTAGAGTTGCAGAATCGGCATTAAAGGTTCATCATGTTCTTTTTGAAAAACCTATAGCAACTGCAAATTGGCTTGTAGAGAAGACGGGATTAACTGCGGCCACTGTGAATAAATGCCTTGAGCAACTGGTGAAGTTAAAAATTTTAAAAGAGCTTACAAAGCAAAAACGAAATCGAGTTTTTTGTTATTCTAAATATGTTCAAATTCTGAATAAAGGGACAGAACTGGCCCACAACAATGGTTGAACACTTCCTGACATAAATTATCAAGATGCT
>DYOQ01000009.1:57702-61783 GCA_020720455.1 Bdellovibrio sp. | reverse complement strand
AACAATGTATCTTGGCACCGGCCAATATGTTAGGCATGGTATAGTAAAAAATATCTGTTCTATTCCTGAAACCTGCTGCAAAGATGACTATGACTATCCTCCGTAGATTTGTTATTATAAAATATTTTAAGATTAGCTTGGAGTTAACGTGAGCAATGTTTTAACCGGAATTAAACCAACAGGGTTACCGCATATCGGGAACTATCTTGGTGCGATTAAACCAGCAATTGATCTTTCAAAAAATGGAAGTGTCGCTGACGAATTTTTTTATTTCATAGCAGATTATCACTCGTTAACGGGAATAAAAAGCAGAGATACTTTTCAGGAAGTTGTTTATCAGGTTGCTGCTACTTGGCTCGCGTGTGGGCTTGATCCAAAGAGAGTCGTCTTTTATAAGCAGAGTGATATTCCTGAAATTTTTGAGCTCGCTTGGATTCTTTCATGCCACATACCAAAAGGTGATCTTAACAGAGCTCACGCGTATAAAGCGGCAGTAACTGAAAATAGCGAAAAAGGAAAAGATCTTGATTCCGGTATAAATATGGGGCTCTACTCATATCCTGTTTTGATGGCCGCAGATATTTTGCTTTTTGATACAAATATAGTACCTGTTGGGCAAGATCAAGTTCAACACGTAGAGATTACTAGATCGATTGCTCAAAGAATTAATCAATCATATGGTGACATTCTTGTGTTACCACAAGAAATGATTAGGAAAGAGGCCGGAGCTGTAGTTGGATTAGATGGTAGAAAAATGAGTAAGAGTTATAATAACTCGATACCTCTTTTTGAGAGTGAAAAGGGGTTAAAGAAGTTAGTAAATAGAATTACAACAGACTCAACTCCACCCGAAGCTCCGAAGAATCCAGATAGCTCTCTTCTTTATAGTTACTATTCTTTATTTGCAACACCTCCTGACCTTGCATGTTTTCGAGATCAGTTGCTAAAGGGGATCTCGTGGGGCGAGGCAAAAGCGCAGTTGTTTGAATTAATCAATGGTGAACTCAAAATTTATAGGGATAACTATAGCAAGATAATTGCTGACAAATCTTTTATCGATAGTTGTTTAAGGGATGGGGCGCTTAAAGCAAGAGAGATTGCGGACAAACGGTTGAAAAAAATCAGGGCCGCAATTATTGGTGGATAAAATAATTTATTATATCTTTGTAATCTACAGATTCTAGTTCAACATCTTGAACGATATTTGAAGATGGATGACATATCGCGATCATGTAATTTTCTAATTTAAATAGTTTGAAACTAAACGGTACTTTTTTATTTTTTGTACCACTATCACTATCACTATCACTATCTGCAAGAGTGATAGTTTCGTTTGAAATTTCAAATGAGATTGATTGTAAAGATTTACTTATTCCTGTACCGATTGCTTTTAGGTAGCTCTCTTTCAAACACCAGATGGTATAAAATGCTTGTTGTTGATCTTCTTTGGTAGTGAATGATTCAATATATGAAATTTCTTTTAGGGTGTAAAAACGTTTAGCTAATTTTTCAAAACTGTTTTTTTCAATTTTTTGAACATCAACACCAATGTTAAAATCTGTGGAAATTCCAAGTAAAACCATCCCTCCCGAGTGAGATAGGTTAAAGTAAAAAGGATTTTCGAGTGTTAAATATGGCCTACCTTTTTCTTCATACATGATTTTTAATGGTAGTGTGAGATTATCTCCAAATCGTTTGCGAACTCTAATTTGCAGTAGTAGGTAACCAAAAATTTTTTGGAGCTTATTATTATCACTTTTGTGTTTTAAAACAGAATTTTTAACGGATTCTGGAAGCGCGTTTACTAGAGATACCAGAGTGCTTTGCTCTGGTATCTCTAGTATCTCGGGTATCTTTGTTAGCAATAAGTTTAAACTCACTTCTGACTCTTGTTAATTAGTTAAGTTAAGTATATCATTTACAGTAGTCTAGTTCAAAGGATTGAATATGAAGTATGTATTGATTGCTATGATGATGTTGCTTGTTAGTTGTTCTTCGATTAATAAAACTTTTGTGAACCCACCCAAGAAAGGTGATAAGGTGTATGTAGGAACAGGAAATAATATTGACTGGGTATCTGCACCACCAAAATCTGAAATATACCCTTATACAATAATGGGAATACTTGATTTTATTCCAAGTGCGGTTGTAGATACCATTCTTCTTCCGTATACTCTATACGATAAGTATTATTAAATTCCGATTTTTGCAATTTCACTCTGTTGTTTTTTGCTAAGCTCAGAAAATCTGCAATGAAGTCTGGTGACCTCGTGTTCCGAGCTGAACTTCTTAAAAAGATCCGTCGCGTCTTCAATATTGGAAATTATCATTGAGTTGCTATTTGAGATTTTACGGATCACTTTTATGGATATTCCACTCTCTTTTGGCCCTTCACTTGTGTAGTATTTGGAGATTCTACTTTTTGATGAGCATTTAATTAGTTCAATATTTTCTGACACTAGATATGCTTCTAGTTTATTAAGTGTTTCTAATTGCCTTTTGTTAAACGACTCATAAATCTTTTCAGGAATTTTGTTTTGAACAATATCTTGAGCGTATCGATTTTTACTGAGTCTTAATACTTTCATCAAGTAGTGGTCATCGTGCTCGAGATACTCCTCAATATTAGATGGGATTCGATATTCTCCTGGTGCTGTTTCAAAAAAACGGATCAGCATCTGTTCAAGACAAACTGAGCGATAATGAAAATATACCATGAGGAACATATGAAACCGACTGAGAAGAAAATCATCGAAAGTGACGATTGCTCGTTCTGAGATACCAAGGAAAGCTTGTCCATCTTGATAACATAAATCCAAATTATCGATCAACCAGTCAAGATCGAAATGGCCATAGCTTACTCCACAAAAATAGCTATCTCGAAGGAGATAATCCATTCGGTCGCAATCCATTTCGCTCGAAATTAGCTGTGTTAAAATTGGAAAATAATCGATTCCATCAATAGTAAAATATGTTCTATCTTCGCAATGGCCGATTACAAGTTTTGCAATATAATTTGGTTCGACCCCAAACGAAGAGGTAACGAAAGCAAATGATTCGGTTAGTGGCCCATCAATAATTGATTTAACAGTATAATCTTCATGGCCGGCCTGTCTGTTAATGATCTCATTTGGCCCAAAAAAACTTCTTGGAATTCCAAGTTCTTTAAGCTGAGGCATTGCTGATTCTGTTGCATGACTTAGAGGAGCATGGCCAATATCGTGAAGTAAGCACGCAAGTTTGAAAGTCTCTTTTATTCTTTGAATATCTCTACTGAATAATCTTTTGTGAAAAAGTTTATCAAAAGCTTTTTCACCGATACTCATTACGCCGATAGCGTGAATAAAACGTGTATGAGTTGCACCTGGAAAAACAAACTCTGAAAGGCCGAGTTGCTTTATCCCTCGCATCCTCCCAAAGTTGCTGTTTCTTATAATTGGAATCTCTTCGTCAAGTATTCTAATGGAACCGTGTACTGGGTCTCTAATTTCCACGATTATCTAATCTTCATCGCTACCATCGAGGCCCATTGCATATTTCTCATCTTCATCGACAAGATCATCATCGTCTTCATCAGCTAAATCATCTAAGTCATCCTCATGGCCCCATCCGTAACCAGTTTGTTCTTCGCTTGGCTCTTGCTCATCATCAGGGTTATATTCGTCTGCAAGGAGTTTTCCACTACCTTCTTTTTCTCCTTCTTCTTCCTCTTCATCATCAGCGATATTTTCTAGATCCTCGATATCCATATCTTCATCATCGAGCAAGAGATTTTTTTCTGGATCTAAATCATCATCTTGAGAAGTCATTATTGGACTACTTTTAATTTTTTCAACAACAACTTTTTTTGTCTCTTTTTTAGGAGTACATTTTTTTGTTGGTTTAGGCGCACATGTTTTAGATGTACAATATTTTCCTGGTTTTTTTACGGTTGTTTTTTTTGCAGCAACTTTTTTTGGGGCCACTTTTTTGGCCGTAGTCTTTTTAGCTGCAACTTTCTTTTTGGTAGCTTTTTTCGGTGTCACTTTTTTAGTGGAAACCTTTTTTGTCGCAACTTTTTTTGCAGTTGTTTTTTTTGCAG
>DYOQ01000009.1:52578-57602 GCA_020720455.1 Bdellovibrio sp. | reverse complement strand
TTTTTAGTGGAAACCTTTTTTGTCGCAACTTTTTTTGCAGTTGTTTTTTTTGCAGTTGTTTTTTTTGCAGGTGCTTTTTTTGCAGCACTCTTTTTAGTTGCAATTTTTTTTGCAGTTGTTTTTTTAGAGACGGCCTTTTTTGTTGATGCTTTCTTTTTCTGTGCCACGATTAGTTCCTTGTTTAGAGATTAACGACAACGTTTTTTTTGATTATATAGCTCTATGTTAAATGTTTTCAAGTATTTTCTTAAAACTTTAAATCATCACCAAACTCTTTAAGTTCGGTAGGGGCAATTGTGTTTATAACACTTGCATTAATATCTTGAGAGGTTGCCTGATCCCCTCTTTCCATGAAAAGTCTTCCGTTTTCATATTTATGGGCCCCGTTATAAGTTAGTCGATCTAAAGCAACAAACTTGGTAGAGTAAAAATTTCGCCTCATTGACACCGGATTACTACCGGCCATTCCAAAAGGGTGAGACATGATGCCATCTCCAGATGCACCCTCTCTGGTTCCAGGCATAAATGCTGTCATTAAGGTTTTATTTGAGTATTGATTACTGAAGTATCTAGCATTGTAGTAATCACTAAATCCCGAATTGGCCCCTTTTTTACTAAACCAGTAAGTAGTGTATCTCTCTGAAAGACCAGCTAATCCACAACCACCATTAAAAAGTGCATTGAATTTTCCAGCAAGGCTTGTGCATGATGGATCAGGGGCAAGATAGATTGTGCCTGCAGCTTCGTCATATAGGTCGCCCTTAGTATTTGGGATCTTACGGATTGCTTCAGCAACGTTCGCAAGTTCTTTCATAAAGTTATCAATTGCTCCTTTATTTGCTTCTAATATATCATTAATAACTTTAGTCATATCCTCTAGCTTAGGAAAAAGTGTATATTCCCCATATAGCGGAGCATACATTTGGTAGTTATCGGAATCGGAATTAAGGGTTACTGCAGAGGTGCTATTTACTGGCCCAGAAGCTTCTCCAAGAGGATCATCGTTTTTGGTCGGAATTAAGTAGTTCATAGCATCGTACAGTGTTGGGGCAGTTACAGAGTCTAATCCTTGAGTGATGTTTGTTCCAGTAACACCAGCGCCTCCAGTTGCCCCTAGTTTATTAGAGAACGATCCCCACTGGACAGGGTTGTAAAGACCAATATTTTGTATATTTCCTGTACTGTGGACGTATGTTCCGGTCGCTTGAGCACCTGTGTTTCCATATTCAAAAATGAGATTTGGAACGACAAACTTTGGACTACCGCCTCCACTTGACGGGGTACCGCCAAGGATATCACTTGTGCTATTGGCCCAAAAACCACTTCCTCCTGTTGGAATAGGTTTACCAGGTTCATATCCGCCACTGCCTTGTAGCGATGTAACGTAATGGGCACTTTTTGACTCTTGGTCTGCGCGTGCTTTAAGAGCGTTTCCTTCGACGTTGAAAAGCTTTGGTCCAATTCTACCGCCATAAGGTTTTGCTGCGGCATACGCAGTTAAGGTAATGCCACCTTTCTTTTTGAATGGGTAAAATAGGCCAACAAAATCTGCTTCGCCTTTAACAGCATAGTAGGTCAAAATCGCTGGATTTTTTACAAAACCCATCATATACCCAGGAACAGGTATTCCCATTTTTGTTCCTTGGCAGGAAGCTTCAACTTTTACGTTGTCTTGGCCATCTAAATGGCTTTCATCTATTACAAAAGCTGTAAAAAACGTAACGTAGTTTACCGGCATTGCTTGAAGATCTAAGTAATATTTTGATCGATAAGAATTACTTTCTGGAATTAGGTAACCACTAAGTGTTCCAGCTGAATCAAATGGTGTGACACTTAGCTCTGTTAGTTTAAAACTTCTCTTAAATGTGAGTATGTCGTCACTATCGCCGCCACCTAGATTTTTCATTCCGGAGTAGAATGCTTTAATAGTTCTTTCGTTGTATGGTGGAAATTTCGGTTCTTTTGATTCTATTTCAGATATTGACGTGCATCCGTTTCCACTTAGGCAAACAGTTCCATAAGGAGGTTGATTAACAAACGACTCTAAATTTCTTATCCGTAAGGCAAGCTCCATGGCCCTTGGCCATGCGCCGACAGTACTGGTGGCAATTGACGGAGTATTGGTACCATATAATCCGCCATTTCCAGTTCCGTATGCCCATTCACTTGCAGACATAAAATTAAGACCACTTCGACTAGCGCAGTCGGCTGCTTTATTTTTAACCAATACGTTTAAACTTGCATTGTAGTGAGTGTCGATGGTTGGAGATCCATGAGCACCAAAACGAGGAAGTCCGGGGATTGTAAAGATATTGCAGACGATATGGTTGCCAGTAAAATCGATGCAGACAGTCGGAACGTCTGCTTCGTCATTTTTAACTCCTCCGGCCCCCTGTTGTTGCGTCGCACCCTGAAAGTTGAATGGATGGAGTTTAAAGCTCATGTGGTTTCCAACTACATCTTTTTTTAAAGAGGTCTGCCCTACAACGTAATATTTAAACATCCACCTTTTGAAAACATTTCTCATCTCCCAGTTGGCATAGGCAATATTAGTAAGGTGTCTTGCTTGAACACTTGCTCCGGCCCACGCTGCTGAGTCTACCGCATTTTGAAGGTTAATTTTTGCTTTAACGAATAGGCCGACATTTATTACAAAAGCTAGCATGGTGATAATCAGCATTAGACTGATCCCCATGAATATTGTTAACTGTCCTTGTTCTTTTTTTTCTTTTTTATTCTTCATAATTTCAATTAATTATAATGCTACATGGGCCAAATGTTGAGCGTCAAGAAATGGTGATAATAATGGTATTAAAGGGCCTAAATGTTACTAGTGCCAAAATGTTGCTCAGGGACATATTCTAACTGCTTATTATTTTGAATGATTTGGTTGGCACTTATCTTGAAGTATATTTTTTAACGTGTGTTTGCCAAACACATGTTAAGCGGCACGTACTGCTTGGCAGACCATTCAAGTGTTCAATTATCTTTGTTCAGTTATCACACCATGACCCGGGAGTGTTTCACTCCCGAGGCCTTTTTTGGATTATGTGGCACCTTCTTCCGGCCTAAAATTTAAGTAGGATTGTGAGTATAATAGAGTTGTGAGGTGTTGTGTTATGAAAGATTTTAACCCTCTTGAAAAAAGAGTTTTTAAGTATAAAAATCCGGCATTAGAATTTTTTTGTCCCCTTTGTCGTACGAAACGCGGATTTTTATATTCACCTAAGATGAAACTGAAAAATTGGATGTATGTGATTTATGCAACAATTTTTTTAGTTATGGCCCTATACCCATTTTGGGAGTTAAAATCGTTCTTTGTATTTTTTGTTGTTTGGGGTGTTGTTGAATTTTCTGTTAGACAACTCTTTAAAAGGGAGATTCCATGCCCTCACTGCGGCTTTGATGCGTCGTGGTATCGTCGAGATGTCACCATCGCAAGAAAAAAAGTTGAAGAGTTCTGGAAAAATAAGGGATTATTTCCGACTAAGGTCAAATAATTTCAAATAATTATAAATTTCGCTATCAATTTCTTCTTGAAACTACTCTTTTTAATAAGATAAAAAACCTTCCCAAAGGTGTTTTGTTTTAATATCTTTAACGTCCCTTAGGAGGAAATTTATGAGCGTAAATAAAGTGATTATTGTCGGTAGACTAGGCCAAGAGCCAGAGCTTCGTTACACACCAAGTGGTGCAGCTGTTTGCAATTTTTCAGTTGCAACTAGTGAGTATTGGAATGATAAGAATGGCCAAAAACAAGAGCGAACTGAGTGGCACAGAGTTGTTGCTTGGGGAAAGACTGCAGAACTATGCAACCAGTACCTTGCAAAAGGGAGCCAGTGTTTTTTAGAAGGCAAACTTCAGACTAGAAGTTGGGATGATAACAGTGGACAAAAGAAGTACACGACAGAGGTTATTGCAACGACGGTTCAGTTTTTAGGAGCAAAGTCAGAGAACTCAAAATCTGCTACAAAACCACTGTCAGAGAGTGTCTCTTCTCCTCCTCAGCAAGAGTACATGCCATCAACAGATAGTTCGTTTACAGCAGACGATATCCCTTTTTAGGTCACATACTTCTTAGTGCAATAGAGAGTACGCTCTTGCAAATTCTTAATTGGGAGAGAAAGTGAAACAATCACTCTCCTTAATCCCTAAAGATTTACATTGGGGGTATTCGTGCCCCCTTATTCCTTCGTCATAATTATTAATGTAGCTTGCTACTTTTTGACTATACTCTTTTAGTTTTTTTAAATATGGATCATCGCTTTTAAATGTTGTCTTATAGATAAAGTCGTGGTTCCAGCTATCCCACTGTTTTAAATTTTTAGTCATGATTTGTAGCTCAAATGTTCTACCGCTCTTATCTCTTAAATCTAAATGGTAGGCACGGTAGCCTCGTTCTTTGACATTTTTATTGTCAACTCTTCCAACTCTTCTTTGGTGTTCATAAAAATAACCGCTTATTTTATTTGCAATTTTTTTACTCTCCTCTAAGTTGTTTGTAAGTATTCTTGTTCCGATGATATCTCTAACTTGATCTGGCCTAATGATGCTTCCTTTGATGACTCGGTCAAAAATTTTATTCTTTAGTCTGTTCGGTTCTTTTATCCTCGAGGTTAGGGTTACGTTCTCACCAGATAGAATCTCTTTTAGCTCGTCGGTGATACTTCCTTTAGCTTCATAGTGAACATCGGTGACCATGTTTAGGTTAAGAGGATTATCAATTGAATGCACTAGTGCTTTTGCCTCATTAATATCAGATGTTTTTACGACTTGGAATTCGATAGAATTTTTTTTCGGGACTAAGAGTTCAAATTTTCCGTCATGAAATCTTACGTGAAAAATTTTATCGTCCTTTATATCTAATATTTCTTTAACAAATGTTTCTTGTAGGCATAAGTTCATATCAAGAGATGAATCAGCTTGTAATGTGGAGCTTATGCCTGCAAGAAACAAGAAAAGCATTAGAAAAAGTTGTGATCTTATATTATCTATATTCATTAGCAACTGATTCTAAAAAATTT
>DYOQ01000009.1:0-52478 GCA_020720455.1 Bdellovibrio sp. | reverse complement strand
TTATGCTCAGAATTTTTTTGGTTAAAGTTTTTATTGGTATTTCCTTGTTTAATTTAATTGCACAAGAAATGGCCAATGAAACAGATCTTTCATTGGCCACTTTTCTAAGACGAGCTTCCTTACTCTTTATATTTATTTGCAACAGTTTTTAGGTAATTTTTTGTTGCTGTATTCAAGTCCAAAAGAAGGAGAATACCACTATTTTTTCCTTCGGTGTCTGCACCAACGAGAGAGATATTTCCTGCTCGATTTCCACCTGTATAGAATCTAAATGTAGCGATCATTCCTTGCATTCCTACTGATGCCATTGGGACGAAGAGGCCAAAGACACTAGATCCTAGGTATACGGTAGAGTTACCAAGCGCTGATACCGTAAATGCACTGGCCGGAAGTTTACCGCTCGCTACACCTGGAAGGTTTCTTCCGCCCGGAAGAGTTTGTGGGTCTAGTTGTTCAACCTTACCACCTAAGACATCTTGTAATGAGATGTAGTAGGCGACAAGTGTTCCACCAGATTGTAAATCTGGAGAAATTTCTAAATATGAGTTTTTATATTTAGGAATTGGAAAGCGACCACCACCTTCTATTTGCAAAGTTTCAAAAATCATGGTGATTAGAAGTTTATCACCTTCTAAAAGTAGATATGGCCCTTCTACTCCAGGAATGGAGATGTTAGTTCCACTTCCACCTGTTCCACATGAGATAAATCCTAGCGAACCAAATAGGAGCATCGCTCCTAGAATTATTCCTAAAAAACGTTTTGAGAACGATTTCATAAGTTCCTCCTTATAAAGTCATGGCATCAAAGATGCCGTTGACAAGCATAACTTGTACAAACTTTTCGGAGATTAAAATTAATTCTTTAGTGAAAAAGTCGGTTTTTTTAGGGAATGACCTGATATCTAATGGATAGAGGTGTTATTATGGCGCGGTTGTAAACATATTTGAGAATGGCCTCAGTGATTGTGTTAATCTCACTGTATACATTATATCGTACATGTTTTCGTTATTTGCGTCGGGAAATAGACCGCCAAACGTTGTATAACCATTTTCCCACTGTAGAGGCCGACCATAGTCATAGTTCCACACCCATTGCCCTCTGTTATTGATCGCACCTACGCCAGTAGAGATATTGATATCTTCAAAATTTAAAGAGTTGCTATAACTAGTAGGTAGATATTTCTTTAGGTCTTTTAATGAATTTTTGTAAATGAAAAATTCCTTAACATTTATACGAATCGTCTCACCAGTAACGTCGCTTGTGATTGAGACTAAACCATTTTTATCTTCTGGGTGGTAGATTCTATATCTGTCTCTAAGTTCATGAAATTTTTGTCGGTGGTTTATTAGGAGTTGGTTTGGATCAATAAGAAAATTCTTTCCACCAACGACAAAATACTCTTCCTCCATAAAACTTTCATTCTCCATAAAGTCCCAGTCACAATTGTAATTTTGTTCAATGCCCTCTCTCTTCATCATCATTGATGCGTATGTGATAGTGCAAACGTACCCTTTTAAGTCATGCTCAGAAGCTAATTGAAACATTTTGTACGCACTACTAAGATTTTGTGTCATCATGCGATCATCTAGACGAGCAGTTAAGAAACGAGATTTGGTTCTGATAATATCAAATACCTCTTTTCGAGATAAAACTTGGGGAAGTGATTTAATATTTTCCTTCGCATCTTTTCTAATATATGGAACTCTTAATCTTCCTTGTATTTTATTGAATGCGGTTTTTGTAAGATTATCTTTCATTACTGTTGTTAGATCGTCTAAGTTGTAAGCCCCGATGTAATCTATTGTTCCAACCGCTCTTGCTAGTCCAGAGATAATGTAACTCATATAAGGTTTGATGAACTCTCTTGGAATTTCGACTGGGTCAAAATATCGTTTACTCTCTTCATGTCCGGTAAAAATTCTTCTATCAAGAGTAAAATGGTGGTTTTCTGCTGGTAAAGTAAGTGACGCAATAGATTTTTCTATTGACCTTGTGAGTATCGGTCTGATTTTTGATATTACTGTATCTTGAAATTCGCTAATCGATTCAAACTGTAGCATATCACTTGGTGGGTCTGCTAAATAGTGAAAAACAGCTTTTAAATGTGGGCCATACATATATCTTGAAAAATAAATAAATCTCATATTGGAGAGAATGAATGTATGTAGAATATCTGTTTCTTCTACGACCCCTCGAAGCCTCCATAGTAATCCTTTTAGTACTGGAACTACTCTTGCAAATTCACCAAACATCTGTACGCCAACAAATGTGGGATATTTCTCTGCTGTTGAAACTATTTCTTGAGCGGTTTTGTCAATATCAGCTTTAGTCTTTATGCTTAAAATTCTATCGGTGAGTTGATCTATGACTAGTTGTTGACCGGTGCTTTGCGAAGAGATTGACCGCCTCGTATTTTCTTTCGGGATACTAACATAGTTGTAAGTTTTCCAGATTGATAATATTAAAGCACCTAGAATGAATCCAGTAATTCCAAAAATAATAGATCTGTTGTTTTTCATAAAGAGGCCTCCTTGTACTCTTGTATATTATGGCCATAGAGGGTAGCATATTGCAAGATAGGAAGAATTGGCTTACGCTCGTTGTTGTATGTCAAAAAGTAAGTTAATTTACAGATTGTTAAGTGTGCTAATTTTCCTTGGGTCATTACTCGTTTCAGCTTCCTTGCTTAGAAACATTAAACCATTTGAGATACAGAAACTTTTGCCAGAAGATAATTACGTGCGACAAGCGTATGAAAAATTTAATCTTTCATATAATGATGAAAATAAAATATTTATTTTGTTAAAAAAAGAAAGCTCATTTCAAGGAGAAGAGCTTTATGATTTGCTATATCAAATTGGTCGTGAACTGAAGTTTTTTTATGGGATAAGCTCTAGTACAACTTTAGAAAATGCAAAATATTTTAAGGTTGAAGGAGGTGGCTTTCAACTAATTCCTTTTTTAGAGAGGAGTGGATGGAGTAAGTACGCCTTAAATAAGCTGGAGACTCAGTTTTGGAAAAAGACTTTGATTTCAGAGGATCATCGAGCTGTTTTAGTAACAGTTTCATTATCAGCAAAGTTAGAGAGGGCACAAAGAGTTGTCGTTGCAAAAAAGATTATGTCATTAGTTGAAGGAGTTGTAGGTTCTCGTAGTGAAATTTCGACATATTATCTTGGAACAGAAATAGCTAATTATTGGTTTACGAAAGAGATGATTAAAAATCAGACAGTGATTACACCGCTAATTCTTTTGGTGATAGGTCTCTTTTTCTATTTTCTCTTTAAAAGCTGGAAAGCTGTGTTTTGGAGTTATGTTGTTATAATTTCGGGATACTGCTTAACGATTATAACCATAGTGTTAATTGAAGACGGGATTGGGCCATATAGTTCGTTTGCTCTATTCTTTGTTCTAATTATTTCTACGGCTGATTTAATTCATTTTTTCACAAAATTTCAACAGACAGATTCTAATTTGAAGCTGACAATAGATAGTATAAAAGTTCCATGCTTTTTAACAACCCTGACAACACTGATCGGTTTTTTTTCTTTGATATTTAATGAAAATGTTCCCATCCGATACTTTGGACTTTATTGTTCAATTGGCGCGGCCCTTCTTTACGCTTTAACTTTTTTATATCTACCTTTTTGCTTGAAATCATTTGATGTACAGCTCAATCATGTCGATAATGTTGTTAGTAAGCGTTCTAGTGCGTGGCTTTGGAATATTGTTTCAAAATATCCTTTTGCTGTTATTGCAGTGTTTGGTGTGTTAACGCTGATATTTATTCAGCAAAGTTTAACATTAAAAATAGACGATAATCTTTATCGTAAATTTCTAAGTTATCATCCGTTGTCAAAATCTGTTGACAATTTTAGTGAAGGTCTTGATTTCGTTGGGTCGGTAGATGTTGTAATAAGTTCAAAAGATAAATTTGTTCGCGTTGATAATTTTGATTTCTTAAAAAAAGTTAAATTGTTTGAAGATGAAATTTTAAAGATCGATACTGTTTCGTATATAAAATCGTTTACTCAGCTTAATGATAATTTATTGGACGAGGTAGGTGAAGATAGTAATATTGAAAAAAAGGATTTGGTGCGATCTCTTCTAGAAATGTTATACGATTACGGAGCTCTTAATTCAATGTATAAAAAAAATGCTAATGAGCTTAGGTCGGTAGTGTTTTTGAATGGGTTGAACTCAGTGGAACTTGAAAAGACGATTCAAAAGATTGGAGAATTAGCAAAGCATAATAAAGATCTTGTGGCCAATGTTAGTGGTTTTGCGGCGATTAGAAATTATATTAACCAAAACGTGATTAGGAGTTTTGTTAATTCATTTGCGGTCTCGTTTATTATTATTTTTATTATATTCTTTATCTTGTTTCGTTCTTTTAAGTGGACGGTTGTAGCAATGATCCCAAACGTATTTCCTCTGCTGACGGTTAGTGGGTTAATGGGGATTTTTAATGTTACTATGGAGAGTAATCTAATAATTTTAGTTTCCATTACAATAGGGATAGCCGTTGATGATACAATTCATTTTATGATCACCCTGCGTGAAAATTTGAAAAATGATCCACTTGTTGTCTCTATTAAAAAATCTATGGAAGATACACTGAAAGCACTTACTGGAACTACCATTATTTTGCTTTTGTGCTTCCCTGTTTTCTTTTTGGCCGATTTAAGGTTGTTTGTTCAGATTGGAATTTTTCTGTTTTTGTCATTTATAGCCGCCCTTTTAGGTGATATTGTATTATTGTCAGCGATTTTTTTTAAATATGGAAAAAGGATAATGTCTTGACGATATATGATTTGAAACCAGCTTTTCAAAATTTACTACGACCAATTGCTAGGTGGTTACATTCGTTTAACGTGACACCTAATCTAATTACTTTGACAACTATGGTTTTTATTGTGACTTATTTTTTACTAGTGTATCTTAATCCAAACTCTAAAATTTTTTTAGCTCTTGTGCCTATCGTTTTGTTTGTAAGAATGGCATTAAATGCAATTGATGGAATGATCGCTAATGAGTTTAATCTAAGGTCAAAACTAGGGGGGCTTTTAAATGAGGTTAGTGATGTAGTATCGGATGCTGCAATGATTATGGCCTTTGTATCTTGTCAGCAGTTAAGCAAGCAACTTTTGGTTCTAATGTTATTTTTATCAGTCTTGATAGAGTTTGTTGGTGTGGCATCTGTTTTAGTTGGTAGCAAAAGAGGTTATTTTGGGCCGATGGGCAAAAGTGATAGAGCTTTTGTATTTGGTGTTATCTCATTACTGTTAGCATTTTCTAATATTAATTATAATTTTTATTTTTATATTTTTATTTGTATCAATTTTTTATTGGTTACAACGGTTGTTAATCGAATTAGAAGAGCTGTTGCTTAGTTGTTAGTCCCAAGTGAGATTGAAATTACGCCTAGAATAATTAACGAAGTGCCTACTATTTGCCAAACACCAATTGGTTCCTTGATAAGATAATATGCAATGAATCCACCCCAGATATAGGTTGTAGCGTAGATGGGATATATGACGAACATTTTCCCGCCGATTCTAAATGCATAAATAAAGAGAATGAGCACGATGGTAAAACTTAAAAGACCAGCAATTAAGTGCAGGTTCTTATAGATTGGGATTTCATAAAGCTTTAGTGCGGCAATTTTGTAAAAATATTGTGCCCATGCTCCAAGAAACGCAGCAGTCAGTGATAAACAAATAGGGAGTAGTTGTGATGTAGTGTTCATGGTGTCGTGGCGCTTAAAATACCCATTGTATATGGAACGACATCAAGTGAATGAAAATTGAATTCCCTGTATCCTAATGTTGTTAACCATTCTTGTAGCGTGGCTGGTGGATAGACTTCACCTTTAGTTGTTCTAAGTGCTAGTCCAAGTTGATACAAACATTTGTTAACGTCCCCCTTTTTGTTGTTTCCAAACACATCAACAATTAAGAGTATTCCGTTTGGCCGTAGTGCCGCTTTGATTTTTTTAAAAAGAGATTGGTTCCCTTCTGTTGATTCGATGTGGGTGACATTAGCAATGATTGCTAAATCATAATCAGAGTTGAAATTAGTTTCATGATAATTACCTTCGATGTATTTAACTCTGTTGTTTAAATTTTGTTTTTTTGCACTATCTTTAGCAACGTCTAAGACTCCTGGCCAATCAGCAAGCGCTGCTGTGGCAGTTTCATTTTCCTTTAAAAACGCAAAACTCCAAACGCCAGAGCCTGCTCCAACGTCAAGAATCGACAAATTGTTTTTTTTCGAAATTGGAAACATCTTTGCTGTGATTACGGCACTTGGGGACATCATCCATTCTAGTGATTTCACTTGCACCTTATACTCATTTTCGCTATCTGAAACTTGATCCATCTTTTTGTATGGGTTGCCCTCTGTAAGAAGTTTTGGCAAATGTTCCCAATAATCTGAGCTTAAATTTTCATAATTCCCTGTTAGATATTTAGTTACGGAAGAGAGGGAGTACAGGTCTCCATTTTTTTCAAGGACTTTGATTGATATTAGTGTTTCAAGCACTAGTTTTACTGGGTTTTCTTTAAGACAAAGTGCTTTTGCTATCTCAGTTGACGTTAGTTGTTCTTTGATAACAAATGGTTTAAAAAACTTCATTTTATTAGCGATGTTAAATACGTATGCAGTGCCGTTCATCGACATTAGATTAAAGTAGGTCTCTAGTGATTTTATCATGTCATTACTGTTCACTATTTTTCTCCATGCTTGATTAACATGCCTCTTTGAATTCAATTTGAGATTTGGAGTAAGTCGCTGTCGAAACAGTAAAAATTCCCCAGTTGTCGATATCCATATCTGTTTTACATATTCCAAAATCTTTGAATATATCATCAAGCTCTTTTTGAGATCTTCTTCGCATTATCCATTTTTTTCCTTCTCGATTATTAAGAGTTTGGGCAATCATCTCTAGTTGAGGGTGCCACGGCTGTCCTGTGTAAACGACGTATGCCCTATCTGCCATGATTTTATGTAATCCCTTTAATGAGTTTCTTATCATGTCATTATCTGGGAACAGTTCGAATAGACCAGATATTACGATAATGTTTGGTGAGAAATGTAAATTTTCATATGTTGTATGATCAAATGCATCTGCAATGGCAAACTCAATGTTTGTGCAACTTAGCTCCGCTGCAAGTTTTTTTGCTTTTTTTATGTTGTTAATATCGTAATCACGTACTATTACTTTTAAGTCTGTTCGCTCCTCTTTTTTTGCTGTCTCAATTAGATATCTTGCTGGCCCGCTGGCAATGTCTAGAATCCTTATTGGCTTTCCTTCATTTTTTAATTTGGAAATGATTATATCTAAACTATTTTGAAGGTTTGTTTTTCTTTTTCTAATCCCTTTCCAACCGACACTATTAATATAAAAGTAGTCAATTAGCTTCCCAATAGGAGTGAAACCCTCTGGCCTATTTTGGTAGACGTGATCAAGAGATAGCCCAGAGTCAAATCCATGTTTTAAACCAATTCTTATTCCTTTGCTCATCCAGCCGATAGTAAATAAAGAAGCTCTTTGAACCCAATAAAAGAACTCTTTATAAATGGGCATGTGAGTGTGTAAAATTTCTTCATACTCTTGTAGGGTAAATCCATCTCTGTGAGCGTCTTTTAAAGAAACACTTTTTTGTTGATAATTGTAACAGTCGTTAATAAATTCAGAGCATTCCTTAAATGCTTTTTGCCTGTTTTCTTCATAAAGAACTCCATGGTAAAAATTAGGGAGTGTGACGAAACGTTTTTTCGTTGACGACAGTCTTTTGTAAAATAACTCTTGTTCGAAATTATTCACGACGTAATCTTTTTCCGCACTAAGAATTAAGGTAGGGATATGAATTGCGCTGGCATCACTAACAACTCTTTCAGATACTTGGTATAGATCGAGTAGAATATTAACGGCTATTTGTGGTGTGATTAGCTTGTCTTCGTTGTATAACCGTTGTTGTTCTTTGTCGTGGGTCAGAAACTTTGGTTTTACATAACTTGAAATAAAGGCATCTTTCTTAAAATAGTTGAATATTTTTAGGGCCGGCAATGCAAGAGGAACGTAAAGTTTAATATTAAATGCAGGCGCTGCAAGAATCATCCCCTTGATGTCTGGAGCATAGTCGTGCGCCCATGTGCTAGCAATTACGGCACCAACACTGTTTGCAACGACTAACATATCCTGAGTTTTGATTTTGTATGTTTCTGAAACAAATTTTACGAATAGATCTAGATCTTTTACTAGATGAGTGAAGCTCGGAGCATATCCACGTGGGCCTGGTGATTCACCGTGACCTCTACTGTCGAAGCTAAATGCCCAAAATTCGTCAGGGCAAACATTATCCACTATATCCCTTACTCTACCACTGTGCTCGTGACCTCTATGGAGAATTATTAACGCTTTTTTACTACCGCCATTATCTTTTGGTTGCCAGCTTCTATATGTAAGTTTAATTTCCTGATAACCATCAAAAGTTTGTTTTGTCTCAGTCCTGTGATTCATAAATATCTCCTTATATTTCTTGAAATCAACAAATAATTCAACTTGAATATCGGTACAGGAAGTAAAAAGTGTAATGAAAATTCGATTTCATTAGGAACAAGAAAAAAATTCCTACATACTGTTCACTATAATTTAACAGTTATTATTTACCGAAAACCATGAATCTTTAATTGGGATATGTATGAGCGAATATGTATTATTTTCAAACGATCATTTATGGTATCTAGCTATTTTTTTATTTGTTTTAGTGATCGCAACAATAGCGTTTCAAATATATCACAAGGTTGCCCCTAGTGCGACGTCTCTTAATTTAGTTGAGCGAACGAATTCTTGGTGGGTAATTTTTGTATTTTATTTTATAGGTATGGGCATACATCATGTAGTCTCAATATTTATGTTTATGTTTATATCTTTTATCGCTCATCGAGAACTTGTTTCAAATCTAAATTTTTCATTGTCATCTCGACGTGTGATTTTTTGGTCATATTTGTTCATTCCAGTGCAGTATTATTTAGCATATAAGGCAGAGTTAGTTGCTTTTTTGGTCCTTATTCCCGTCGGAGGTCTTTTGCTTATTTCAGTTAGAACGATTCTAAATGATGTGCCAGAAAATAGTATTCGTGTTTTTGGTCAATTGCACTGGTCGTTATTGCTAACAACTTTCACTATTTCACACTTGGCATATTTTATCTCTCTTCCCAACATCTCAGGGACTATTCGCTCGTATCAAGAATTCATATTTTTCCTTATATTTGTTTCTCAAAGCAATGATATTTTTCAATACGTTTTTGGAAAAATATTTGGAAATAAAAAGTTATCGAAAAATATCAGTCCTGGAAAAACTATTGTAGGTGCGATCGGTGGAGTTGTTGGTTCAATGACACTTGGATATTTTTTATCACCATTAATGCCGCTTACAGTGGAACAGACTGTTATTGCGGCAATAATTATCTCTATTACTGGAATTTTTGGTGATTTGAATATCTCAACAGTGAAACGAGATTTATCGATAAAGGATATGAGTAATTTTATTCCTGGCCATGGAGGAGTATTAGATCGAATTGATTCATTGACGTTTTCAACAGTAGCTTTTTTTTATTTGATTTATTTTTGGATATATAAATGAAATTATTCCATTGGTTAATATTGTTTATTTGCTACAAAATAGTCTTGTACCCTTTTTTAAAACTTATAATCGGGTGTGAGTTTAATTCTAAACAAAGAATTAAAGCGCTAAAACAGTTCGTAATTATAGCTGGAAACCATAGCTCCCATGCTGACACTGGAGCTATTATGGCCAATTTACCAGCAAAATTTTTGACTAATGTAATGCCTGTTGCAGCAAAAGATTATTTTGGATCAACAACGGTGAAAGCTTTTTTGTCTAAGCTATTTATAAATGTGTTATTAATTGAGAGGCATCATTTAGGTGCAGAAGGGAATAAAAATATAGGAATACAATTGATGATTAATGCGTTGGATGAAGGTAAGAGTCTTGTAATTTTTCCGGAAGGGACAAGATCAAATAGCGGTGACATTAGAGAGTTTAAGAGCGGAATCGTCAGAGTTTTATTAGAACGATCTCACATTCCATATTTGCCCACATATGTTTCATCGTCAGCAAAAGTGCTTCCTAAGGGTGATCCTCTTGTGCTGCCTCATAATTTTTCAGTAACAATTGGCGGTGAGAGGTATGTAGATAAAAATATTTCAGTTGATGAAAATATGTCTTGTATCAAGTCAGAGATTGAAAAAATCAGGGATAGCTTGAGTAGTGCTTATTGATATCCTCTTTGACGCTCTTATAACTGTAGGCCATCTGTGGTTCTTTATAGAATGAGACACACTTCAAAATAGTAATAATAACTAAAAGTAGATAAATTTCTTTCACGACATCACCACCTATATATGATCTATTCGTCATAATTTAAAAAAACTTGAGCAAATTAATCTGGTATTGTTTGAGCCTACCTGTTGGCCCATTTGACATTAAATACTGTCGCGCCACTTCTAACTGCTGCGGTAGTACCTGCTACAGAGTCTTCGAAGATAACAGTTTTATTAGTAGTTACATCAAAAAGTCTCATTGCCATAAAATATGGAGATGGTGATGGTTTGGAAAGTGCGGTTGATTCTCTGGAAACTATCACTTTAAACTGGTTAATAATTTCACATTTTTTAAGTATGTTTATAATGACATCTTTTTCACTGGCAGAGACAAGTCCAACTTTAAGTTTTTCATTGTTAAGTTTGATTAAATAGTTGCGAATATGTGGGGCCATGATTTTTTCTATATCCAAAAGAGAGTAAGTTTCGATTATTTGTGAAATTGCTTTATTTTTTGATTCAATGAATTGATCTAAGGGTAAGATATTTTTTAGCTCTAATGAGTTATAAACGTCAATATCGTTATAACCTTTAAACTTAGCTTCTAGTTGTTGAAGAGCTATAGTTTGCTTGAGCGTGCTCGATATAATTTTTGCAAGAGCTTGAGCATGAATGTGCTCACTATTGATAATTGTTCCATCTAAATCAAAAAGGACACACTCGGCCTTAGGGGGGAGAGGGTGCTCACCTGGATGGTTTGAGTAAATTAAGTTTTTCGGTGTAATCAATTTTACCGCCTAAAAATTTTTATATTTTGATTGTACAATATATTCAGGTGGAGTCATTATGAGAATTTTATCTGAAAATTTGAGTGTAAAAATACCAACCAAAGTTGAGAGTAAAAAGGATGCTTCAAGTAAAGAATCAAATCGGTCAAAGAATCGTGAAATGTCCAAGAGTGAGATCAGAGAGAAGATTAAGTTAAAAGAGCAAACAAAAGTGGGCAAAAAAACAGCAGAAAATGACATCTCTTCCACAAAAAATCATTCCGAGAACCCTTTTATCACTGATATTAAATCTAATGATCCTAATAGCGATGAAACCAAAGGAAAGTTGCGTAAGATGTTGTCTACAGGTGGCTTTTCATTTAATCCAAATGAGCAGCAGGTGTTGCAAAAAATATTGGAAGAGTAATATTGTCACCTATTGTTTCTTGTTGTGTTAAACTCTTCTCATGAGTTTAAATATAAAGGCCCTACTTTCACCATTACAACAACCAAGTGATATCAAACTTGATAATGTAATTGATCCAGTCAAATCGATGGGCGAAGAGAATGGCCAGAAAGATTTAATGAAAAAAGGACATGACGAGGTTAGTGACTGGAGAAAGATGGTGGATCAAAAAAAATTAAAGAAGAAACTTTATAAGACAAAAGATGAGGTGAAGAAAATTTTAAGGGTTTTGTGAGATAATTAATTCTTTATTGGTAAGTTTTAAAAGTGCGAGAAGTTTGTTGTATTGCATGTCAGTGTTTCCATCTAGAATAATTCCAGGCATGGAGTTGTAAGCTATGACTGTCTTCGTTACTGTTTTGTCTGAAATTTGTAGATAAAATTCGTCAGCATAGTCAAGCTTGTTACCGATGGTATAGGTGATTTCATTTCCGTTGGAAAACTTAAAAGTAAAAAAAATTTCTTTGTTAGTAAAAAATTTTGCTTCGTCAATTTCTCCTTCTATCATTCTTCTGGCCCTGATATTTTGTAGAAACTCTAAAGTAGTGTTGATTTTTTTTTCATCTGCAAATTTATTTTCACTAGTTATAAAAAACTTTTCACCATTTTTAACCACATCGAGATTTGAAGTCTTAAATGAGGAGATAACATCATCTTTATTATAAGAAAAAATATTTTCAATTTCGTAAGATCTATTTTGAAGTTCCCGCTCAGGTAACTCTATAAAATAGTAGACTCCCAAAATAAGGAAGGTAAGAGTTGCAGCTAAAATAAGATTGAGTTTCATCCAATGGCCCGTCTCTTGTACGAGATAAAGGAAATGATTGCTAAAATAAGTGGGCCAAAAACTACAGAAAAATAAAAAATAGTTCTGATTTGAGGCGCGCTTATATAGACGGTATTTGCTTTCATCGTTGGCGTATCTAGTGAGATTAAGTATAGGTCATCCATTAGCCAAGAGATGCTGTTGGTAAATAGTATTATGTTACTGCTATAGTTTTTATACGCATTAGAAACTAGTTGCGAAGTGCCAAAAGCGATGATTCTTGCTCTTGGTTTGTTTTGATCACTTGAAACCTCTTGCCATGAACCCATCATGCAAATTGGGCCTGGTTGGTCACTCTCATTCTGAAAAGTTACTTGCCCGTTTAATAGCTCCTTGAGGGAATTCTCTTGCCAGCTTCCTGGAAAAGGTGAAGATAGTGCCACAGATTTAAATATACCAATTTTTTTGTCGCTATCAACTCTTGTAATGGCAGAGGTTAGTGGGAAAAAAGTTGTTCCTGTGAACTCTTGTGTTATTGGATGAGCATTGTCATATACATCAGTAATTGGAACAGTTCCATTTGATCCGTTAACATACTTTTTTGTATCGATTACGACACTATTTGAAATAGAGATTTCAAATTTATTCAGCATTTTTCTTAGTAGTTGATTTGTGTTTTCTTTGATGTCCGGATCAAGTGCGATTACTAATTTCCCCCCTTTTTCTAGAAATGAATCGACAGTTGTGACTTCATTTTTTTGAAAATTTGTTTTTGGGCCAAGAATCATAAGAATGGTTCCATCACCTGGGACTGTGCTAGTTGTAAGCAAATTTAATGGCCGAAGATCAATGAGGTTATTTTTAATCTCTTTGAATAGCTCAACGCCACCGGTCTCTTTGTCGCTGTTTAGATCTAGTTCCTGATGGTTTGTTGTGTAATATATTACAACTTTTTCTTTTCGGTTTAGCTCGATAAGTTTATTGGTGATCGCAAGTTCGCTACTAGCATAAAGCGAGACAGTTCGTCCTCGGTAGCTTGCTAGAACTGTCATGGATCTTGTGATATTATTTGCTTTAACTTCTTCTGGATGCAGATCTATGTCTACAAATTCAATTCTAATATCAGGCTTACTGAGTTTATATACATCTAATAGCGCAATGACTGCTTGCCCATCATCTTTTGTAGCAAACAGTTTAAAGCTTAAATTATCTTTCATGCTGGCCAATATTTTTTTTGATTTGTCGCTAAGAGAGTTTGATTTATTAAGAGAAAGGTCGAGTTGCGCGGGTTTTTTATAAAATATATAGTTCGTGGCGCCAATGAGACAGAGCAAAAGTGATGACGCAATGAAAGTGTTAACTATTCCTGCAAACTGGGTCGAATCGTAATATTTTTTCAAGTCTGCCTTGTAAAGAATCATTAGGACTATAGTCATCGTTAATGCAAAGAGTGTCGTGCTAATATTTAGGGTTAATTCATCTGGGATTGAGATCCAGATAGCTATTGTCACAAAATATAAAACTATATTGAGAGTAATTAGCAGTTTTTTATACCATTGCTTCATGCTTACCAGTTCCTTGCATCTAAACGTTTATAAGTTAGAAAAATAAAGAAGATTGGGAATGTTAGATAATAAACGACATCGTAGTTGCGTATTGCTCCACGAGCAAAGCCTTGATAGTGAAAAGTTATTCCTAAATAACGAATGAACTCAGCAACCATCTGGTTATCAGTAGCGTTCGCGGCAAGCGCAAAAAGCATTAATCCAAAGAGTAAAAAGAATGTTAAAAATGAGGCGACAATCTGGTTTTTTGAGATTGAAGAAGTAAACACTCCGACAGAGCAGTAACAAAAAATTGAAAGGATCATCCCAAAATAGCAAGAGATGAAAATGCCCCAGTCGCTATGGCCGGAAAAGAATAGAATAATTGGTAGAATTAGTGTTAGTAGTAATAAAAAAAGATTTGAAAAAACAGAAGCAATTAGCTTACTTAAAACGATATCTAAATCGTTTACTTTTGAAATGTGCAACAGATCCATTGTATTATTTTTATACTCTTCAGTAAAAACACCCATCGTTGTAATAGGAGCGATTAATAAAAAAAGAAAATTTAAATTTCCAAAAATTGGAACGATGACGGTATCTGTAATAGAGGAGTGCTCAACCTGTTTGGCGATGATTAAATAGTTAAAGAAAAGCCAGCCAACAATTAAAGTAAATAGAGCTGCCACAATATAAATTAATGGAGAAAGAAAATAACTTTTGAGCTCTTTTTTTGTTAAAATAAAGATATTACCGAATGAAATCATGGATTGCCCCTTGATCATTTGTTAATTGGTTAAACAGTAGTTCGAGTTCACCAGTGATATTTTGATTTGTATTTAGGTCACCTTGAATATCACTTACTTTATCGTTCTTAACTATCTGTCCGTTATTAACAATAGAGATGTGGCCACAAATCATCGCAACGTCGTGAAGCTGATGAGTAGAAAAAAGAACAGTGTGGTTCATTGCAAGAGATTTAATTAAATGTCTTATTTCACTAATTGATTTTGGGTCAAGGCCAGACATTGGTTCATCCAAAATTATGATTGACGGATTGTGAATTAACGCTTGTGCCAGTCCAACTCTTTGCTTGAAACCTTTTGATAAATTTCCGATTATTCGTTTTGTAACATTTGATAGTGAGCAAGTTTCAATAACACGGTTAATACTTGTTGCTATGTTATCTTTACTTATCTTCCAAAGTTTAGCAACAAAGTAAAGATACTCGTCTACTTGCATATTCATATAAAGAGGGGGATTTTCAGGAAGGTATCCGATGGAATATTTTTTTCTATTTTTTTGAGTAATTTCTTCACCAAAAAGATATAAGCTTCCACTGGTTGCTCTTGTCACGCCAGAAATAATTTTCATCGTTGTAGATTTTCCTGCCCCATTTGGGCCAATAAAGCCATGAACACTATTTTTTTTCACGCTAAACGAGAGGTTATCAAGTGCCCTTACTAAAGGGTACTCTTTTGTGACGTTAACTAATTCAATAGCATTATCCATAAGCTCTCCTAAAACTTACTATCTCAACTAAAATGGTCAAGCTTGGTGAGATAGTTCTATATAGAATAATGTATCAAAAAGGTTACTTAAAGCGAAGAGTATTTGAACCGATAAGTGTTTTATGAGTAACCATAAATTAGCGCTTAAAATGTTGCGGGCCGCCAATCGCATAGTAATTACCACCCATTTTCCTCCAGATGCCGACGGTATTGGTAGTCAGGTTGCATTAGGGATATCACTTAATCGACTTGGTAAGCAGGCAATTTGTGTAAATGAGTCTGGGTTGATGGATAGATATAAGTATCTTGATTCAAGTAATATAATTATTTCATCAGATGAATATTTAAATAGGAAGAATAAAGAGATAGATCTTTTTATTATAGTAGATACCTGCTCAAACAGTAGGATCGGTACTAAAATGCAAGGGATTGCGGCGACTGCTCAAAATTTTTTATACATTGATCATCACCCTGCACCTAAGGAGGTTGCAGCAATTCATTGCATAGATACATCTATGTCAGCAACAGGTGAACTGGTTGGGAATTTGATTAGTGAACTTGGGGTTAAGTTTGATAAAGAGATGGCACTTCCTCTCTATACTGCTATTTTAATTGATACTAGTAGCTTTAGATATCCGACAGTATCTGGTGCAACTCATCGTTTGCTTGGTGATTTTCTCGATGTCGGAGTTGAGCCTCCTGTTGCTTATAATTTAATTTATGGAGCAAAGAAATTGCCATATCTCCAACTGCTTGGGATTTTACTTAGTAGCGCAAGTGCAACTAAAAATGGAAAAATTGCGTGGGTAAGTGTGAAAGAGAAAGATATGATTAGGTTTGGAGTTGATAGTGAGGATACGCACGCGTTTGTTAATTATTTGCTTGTTCTCGATGGAGTTAAAGTTGTTTGTATGTTTAGAGAGTCTGGTAAGCATGTCAAGATTAGTTTTAGATCAGCAGGTGATATCGATGTTGGACTAATTGCTCAAGCATTAGGTGGAGGTGGACATGATCACTCTGCGGCCACTATCATTGAAGGAAGTTTGAAACAGGTAGAGACTAATATCATCTCAAAGCTTGAAAAAATTCTAAATTAATGTCATCTTATGTAGATGAAAAAAATTATGAAACGAGTGATTAAAGAGGGAAGTGTTAGAGTTGATCTGCTTGGTGGAACAATCGATTTGCCACCAATTAATTTAATAATACCAGATGTCGTAACGTTGAATTTGGCAACATCGCTAAAAGCTAGAGTAGTAATTGAAGAAGTAGAGTTTAAAGGTGTTGAAATTATTTCAGAAGATTACGGAACAAAAAACAGTTATAACTCATCAGATTTTTCAGATAAAAATTTAAATGGTGATTTTTTTGGAAACTTAAAATTTATGGCCCTTATCTTAAAAGAAGTTGGAGTAGATAGTGGAGTTACTATCTCTCTTACGTCTGGCTCTCCCCCTGGAGCCGGTCTCGGCGGTTCGTCGGCGATGGGTGTGACACTAATGTCTGCTTTAAATGATTGGAAGAAAATTGGGATGAGTAGGGAAGAGATGATAAAAGCGGTCAATGCCTTAGAAGGTAAGATGCTCAACTGTGGCCCTGCTGGTTACCAAGACTACTACCCTGCGCTTTATGGAGGCGTACTGGCCTTACTTCCAAAAGCAAGAAAGATTGAGGTTGATCAGCTTTATTCTGAAGAGCTTAAGCATGTCCTAGAAGATGGTATGACGCTTGTTTTTTCAGGCGAAAATAGGTTATCTGGAATTAATAATTGGGAAGTATATAAAAGATTTTTTGATAAAGATAAGAATGTCATTAGTGGATTAACTCAAATTGCAAAACTGTCTCAAGAAACATACCTCGCAATTAAGAATAGAAATTATCAAGATATTTGCGAGTTCGTTGTAAGAGAGGGTGAAGCAAGAGAGAGGCTTTTTCCTGGAATCATTACTGACAGAATGAGAAAATTGGTTGGCGATATTAGAGGTGATGGCATTAGCGTTGGAATGAAAGCGTGTGGTGCTGGTGGTGGTGGGTGCTTTCTTCTTGTACATGAAAAAAAACATCGAAGTAAAGTGATAGAGCATATCAATACTGCTTATATGAAACATTTAGAGTTTCTTGTTTGTTCACCAATTAGCGAGTGAATTTGTGGATAGAAAGATAGCTGGTTTAAGTTTTAGAGGTGGACACAAAAGTAATTTTTGCTTTTGCCTTTTAGAATTTTATCAAGAGAATAATCGTTGGGTTGTTAGTGAGTTTTACGATAGCGGTAGTGCTAAGAATAAAGATGATGATATTGTAGTTGCTAAATGGATTGAAAATAAAGGGATAGATATACTTACAGTTGATTTTCCACGAACGTTTCCCCCATGTCATGGTTGTAAAGAAGTGTGTTCCGGTATTGCTAGTTGCAGTGTTGAAAATGTTAAGATTGTTACATCTCAAATTAAAACGTTGCTAGAAAATAGTGACAGTAGTGAAAGATTGACTAAATCGTTTAAACGGAAATTGAAAAAAGGGTTTGTTCCATATTGGAACAGAGGGATTGATTTCTATATTTGGAATAATTACTACGATCAGTTATTAGATTTTTTTAATTCTTCATTTAATTCATTCGGCCACTCTTCGTACATAGTTTTCTCAAGGTTTAATTTTATTGAAAGGATGATTTCAAGTAGAGTTAAGATTGCTGAAGCGGATAATAAAATTTTATTAATTGAGTTATTAAGACAAAAAATTTTAAATAATAGAGAAGTTTTAGGATTAAGTAGTTTTGATGGTGTTGATAGTGCTAGATTAAATATTATAGAAAAACTTGAAAAAAATTTTAACATTTTCATCTATGATCACGATTTGAATTCTATTGCTAAAAACCAGCGCTATTTTGATGCGTTCTTGATGTCAATAAGTGGACTACTTTTGTCGGAAAAAAGAACAAGTGAGCTTCCTGCTTGGTGTGGAACTGATCTGTTTATAATTCCTGAATTTATCTGGAAGTCTCCGATCATGGAAATAAATCGATAGATAGAGTTATTCGTGCAATGGAGCAGATTAATGAGATTGTTGAATCCTCACGAGAGCAAGCTGTATGCTGCAAATACAAAAAATGAACAGGCGATAGACAATTAAACAAAGGCCCTTTTTTTTCCATTTTGTCCATCAATAGCGTAGTTTGGCACTAACCATCCTGGTAGTAGTTGCTTTAATTCTTGATATATGTTCATACCATCTTCTTCTGATACTTGAAAATTCATCCCGCCATAGACTTTGTCTGGGTGGTGAAGATAGTAGGGCCTAACGCCAAGATCATTAAGGGATGTAAAAAGTTCTGCGAGGTCGGTTGCAGAATTGTTGATATTCTTTAGTAGTACAGTTTGTGACAAAATTGATATGCCAAATTTTTTGATCTCAGCAATTTTTTTGGCAACGTCGTTATTAATCTCTTCTTTTGTATTAATGTGAATTGCGATTGCTGCATGTTTAATATGGCGTTTCGTTATATGTTTTTTAATTTGTTTCAGCGTAGAGTTACAAACAGTTTTTGGATCAGTCACAACATTTCTTGTGTGAATGCGAAGATAGTTTATAGATTCAATTGCTACAACTTGCTTGATGAGCTCATTTAATAGCTTGTCATTAAGACAAAAGGGATCACCACCGCTTAAAATAACTTCAGATATTTGCGGATTATTGTGTAGATACTTAAGAGCAAAATTAAGATCAAAATTAAATTCGCTGATATTGTTTTGTCTGAAACAGTGGTCGCATTTTATTGCACATTTCTTCGTTACTAAAAAAAGTATTTTATTTTTGTAGCGATGAATAACCCCATACCCTTTGTGGTGGATTAGATCACCAATTGGATCGATTAATCCTTTAGACTGGTTCAAAGTAATCGTACTGCTGTTTTTTGTAGTTTCTAAGCGTGATTTTATTGCCATCTTTTTTTACTACGTAATTAGGATTTATTGGAATTTTGCCTCCACCGCCTGGAGCATCGATTACAAATTGAGGAATGGCAAGACCAGAAGTCCACCCCCTCATGTTTTCAATGATCTCGATTCCTGTTTCTACTGATGTTCTAAAGTGAGAGATCCCTTGAGATAGATCACATTGATAAATATAGTATGGCCTAATTCTCATTAATAAAAGTTTGTGAGATAGCTCCAACATTGTTTTTGGATTATCATTAACGCCCTTTAAAAGCACGCTCTGGTTGCCAAGGACTACCCCTGAAAGAGACAACCTAGTACAAGCAAGAAGAGACTCTCTCGTCATCTCTCTTGGATGGTTAAAGTGGGTGTTTAAATATATTGGCTGGTATCTTTGAAGTATCTCAAGGAGTTCATTATCTATTCGTTGAGGAAGTGTAACTGGGTTTCTTGTTCCAAGTCTGATTAGCTCAATATGCTCCATGCCTCTTAAGTTTTTTATAATATACTCTAATTTTTTATTACTAAGAGAGAGAGGGTCCCCTCCTGAGACGACAACATCTCGAACCTCTTTATGGGCCCTAATGTACTCTATTCCAGCATCTAATTGGTCTTGGGCGCTAGAGGTTGAAGGGTCGGCAACCTTTCTTTTTCTTGTACAGTGTCTGCAATATACTGGGCAGTTATGAGATGTGTAAAATAGCACTCGGTCTGGATATCTATGAGTTAGGCCAGGAACAGGCATGTCGGCCTCTTCACCTAATGGATCTTCCAAATCCTCCTTCATTACGATCAGCTCACCTTTTTGAGGAATTGCTTGCATCCTAATAGGGCAATGAGTATCGTTTTTATCCATTAAGTTTGCATAGTATGGAGTAATGCCAGTGTGGAAAAGTTTGTCACACTCAACAAAATTGTTTTTCTCCGCTTCACTTAAATTGATCACTTTTTCAAGGCCTTCAAGAGAGTTGATCCTTTTCTTTTGTTGCCAGATCCAACTATTCCAGTTCTCGTTCGTCTCATTTACATATACACCTTGCCCAGCAATTGGAAATTTATCTAAGATGTGTTTAGGATAAACCTTGTTGAGATCATCGAGCGTATTTATATCAGAAAACTGCATGAGTTCCACCTTCACTTAAGTTCAAAAAAATAATATTTGCATCAATCAGTATATAACGAAAAAGTTTAATAGTACATCGACACAGGGTGATGTGGAGTTTATTTTTTTCTTATCTCTTTAATTTTTTTTAACGAAAAAGATTTATACGTATCACTTAACAAACACTTAGCGTACAAGAACCTCCCGTTTGGCATAATAAGCAAGGAGACTGGCCTGACTGGCCGAAACCTATTCTGATTTGAGAGAGTTCCACCTTGGTAGATAATTTCGATATCTGTCTGGGTTTGACAACCCTCCCTCAACATTAGTAGGTGATTGGGTAGCGTTAGATCTATATCAGATTTAAAGGCCAAAAGATGAAAAACGAATCCTTTTTTGAGTGCTTTTTCCATGCTTTCATGGGTGTCAACTTGAAAAGTTGCTAGCTCCCTTGCAAAAAGTTGGAGCCCTGCACTCGCATCATCAAGAGCTCTGTGATGGTGATCGAGCGTTATCTGAAGATGGGTTGCTAGAGTTCCTAGCTTATGGTTGGCAACATCTTTTTTAAAAACCTGTCTAGACATTGTACAAGAGCAGTAGACGCGCGAACGTTCTATTTGTTCAAATGGTAGACCTAGTTGCTTTACTGCAAAGACAATATATCCTAAGTCAAACTTAGCATTGTGAGCTACTATTGGTAGATTATCTATAAACGTTAATAGCTCTGGTAATACGCTAGAGATATCTCGTTTGAAAATGACATCCTCATCTTTAATTCCATGAATTTTTGTGGTTGCTGAGGGGATTGGAATTTTTGGATTAACAAGTTCATCAAATATCGTTACCTCTTTATTTTTTGTAAGTTTGACTGCTCCTATCTCAATTATTTTATCGGTCATAGGAGATAGGCCTGTGGTTTCTAAGTCGATGCAGACTATTCCATCTGGAAAAAATTTTAAAAGTGTGTCGACATCTTTGTCCGATATGGTAATCTGTGTTGTAATAAAAACCTCAATACTCAGTGTAAGTTATTATTTCAAGTGTAAGAGAAGGTGTATATGAAAAAATATGATCTGCTAGTAATTGGTTCAGGCCCAGGTGGTTATATTGCTGCAATTAGAGCGGCCCAGCTTGGAAAAACTGTTGCGATTATTGAAAAAGATAAGCTTGGAGGGGTCTGTTTAAACAGAGGGTGTATTCCAACAAAGGCATTAATAAAATCTGCTCACGCCGCTCATGAACTTCATGAGTTCAAAGCGCTAGGGATAAATATTGAAGGGTTCACGTTAGATGGATCGGTAGCAGTACAAAGATCAGGTGGTATCAGCGATAGAATATCAAAAGGTGTTGGTATGCTGATGAAAAAAAATATGATTGACGTGATTGAAGGCCACGCTGTTTTAAAAACTAAAACGGTTGTAGATGTTACATCTGCAAATGGTACGCTAGAGCAATTTGAAGCGACAAATATAATCATTGCTACAGGTGCTCACTATAAATCATTCCCAGGGTTAAAGCACGATGGAGATCGTTTAATCGGTGCTTACGAAGCGCTTAAAATGGAGACGCTTCCTAAGTCGATAGCAATAATTGGGGCCGGAGCGATAGGTGTTGAGTTTGCATATTTTTGGAATGCTTTTGGAGTAGCTGTTCATATCTTTGAGTTAATGGATCATCTGTTACCTCTTGAGGATGAGGACTCTTCAAAAGAGGTGGAAAGAGCATATCGTAAGTATGGAATTAAAACTTCGCTTGGACTTACAAAAGTTAGCGTTGAAAACAGTGGAGAAGCAGCGGTTATTTGTTCTATAGATAAGTCTGGAAAGGAGCAGAAACTTTCCTTTGAAAAATGCTTAATCGCGGTAGGGATGACGGGGAATATTGAGGGGATAGGACTAGAGAGTTTAGGTATTGCAACTGAGCGCGGTTTTATAAAGACGAACGACGGTTGCCAAACAAATGTGACAAATATCTACGCAATAGGTGATGTCTCTGGCCCACCACTACTGGCCCACGTCGCTTCTCATCAAGGATTAAATGCGGTTGCTCATATTTGCGGAATGGATTATCATCCCATCGATCTTGATAAAATTCCAGGATGTACTTATTGTTATCCACAAGTTGCCTCTATTGGTAAAACAGAGCAAGAGCTTCAACAGCAAAATATTAAGTATCAAGTTGGCAAACTTCCTTTTATTGGAAATGGTAAGGCCATTGCTAGTAACGAAAAGAGTGGGTTTGTAAAAGTGTTGCTAAATCAACAGGATAAATTATTAGGAGCACATATTGTTGGTGATGTTGCAACAGAGTTGCTTCATGAGTATTCACTTATGATTTCAAATGATATGAGTGCAGCACAGATCATTAACACTATTCATCCACATCCAACACTTGGGGAGTGGTTACAAGAAGCTGTGTTACTTGCAAAACAGCAGGCGCTTAATTTTTAAATTTGGTGGAGAAATACTCTTTGGAAACTATTCATATTTATCACCGTCTTCGTTCGTTGTTTAAGAGTGAACACGACTTAATTAAAAGTATTAAAAAACTGAATGAGATTTTTACTGTAGGTAGAGATCAGCTTGACAAATATGTAGATGATGAAACGCTTATAGCTGCTTATGGATGTTATTATATGACAACTAATATCCCTAAGTTTAAGTTTGTCATAGAGCAGCTCCCAGTTGACGTTAGGACGCTAATACCTCGTGGGCAATTTATTGATATCGGAACAGGAACAGGAACATATTTGTGGGCCTACCTGATGACGTTTGGAAAATCTCAAGTGTCATTAGTTGGTATTGATAGTTCGAAGGCCATGCTTAAATTTGCGGAGTTTGTTAGAGAAGAGTTTTTTAGCGATTGTTCAGTAGAATTGAGTTCACGTTTATGCTTTGATCAAACATCACTTAATCGTCCCACGCTTCTTTTTGGAAACAGTTTAAACGAAATTGGGGTTAATGGAGCTTTAAAGATAGTGAGGGATTGTAATCCGGCCGTGATCATTTTGATTGAACCAGGAACGAAAGAATCATTCTCAACTATTTTAGATTTAAGAACCAAGATAATAGAAGGCGGTTATCAGATTGTTTATCCTTGCCGTTCAAATTTGAATTGCCAAATGAAGAGTGATGATTGGTGTCACCAAGTTCTTCGCACCTCCCACGGTCAAGAGTTAGAGCGAATATCGCAGATGGCATCTTTGGATAGAAAAAGTATGCCGTTAATTTCTAACGTCTATGTAAAAAAAGAGCTGTTTAGTTTTTCACATGATAGTGCTGGGGCCCCACATTTTAAAGGAAGACTGATTAGAATTTATGAAGAGACGAAGTTTTCATATCTTTGTCAGGTTTGTGTGAACAACCAGATTGAAAAAGTAGAACTGTTAAAAAAATATATGGATAAAAATTTGGTTAAAGATTTTAGACGAATATCAATTGGGGTCGAACTGGAATTTGAAAGATTAAAAGAGTTGGCCGATGGAACAGTTCGGGCGAAGCTAGAGTGAGATACCGCGCATATTTTATTAATTCATTTGATCCATGGTTTAACCTTGCGGTTGAAAATTGGAAATTTAGAACTGTTTCCGATGATGAAATCACACTGCTGTTGTGGGTTAATTCACCGTGTGTTGTACTAGGAAGATTCCAGAACCCTTTGATTGAGTGTGATTTAGATTTTATGAAAAAAAAATCTATATCACTTGTAAGAAGGCAAAGTGGCGGAGGAACTGTTTACCACGACAGTGGCAACTTAAATTTCTCATTTATTTCCAGAAAAAAAAATTTTAATCAAAAGTTTAATAACAGTTGCTTGCTTCAAACTCTCGAAAAGTTAGGAATAAAAGATGTTACTGTTAACGAAAGAAATTCACTCTATGTAGAAGGAAAAAAGATTTCTGGAAGTGCATACAAAGAGAGTGCGTTTGCCAAATTTCATCACGGTACTTTATTGTTAAATAGTGATCTGGAAAATCTTCAACGTAGTTTGCGCTCAACTGTTAACCTAAAAGATAGTAGAGGTATTCCATCTGTTCGTGATTTTGTGATAAATCTTGAAATGGATCTTGTTGCTACTTATAAGTGTATGGCCGAAACGTTTTTAAGCATGGGCCAAGAACAAGGTGCTAAGTATGAATATCTGTGTGAGGAGGAATTATTAGAGGTCGATATGGTTAGTACATATAAAGATTCAATTTGTTCTTGGGATTGGATTTATGGGGAGACCCCCAAATTTTCTAAAGAGATAGTCATTAAAAATAATGATCATTTGATTGTTGGAGTAAAAAAAGGCGTGATTGATTTTTTGGAAGGTGAAATTGTTGAACGCTTTTGCCTACTTAATTTATTAATCGGAACGAAGATCAAAGAAGAAGAGTTAATCAAAGCTAAATCAAAAATTATTCGATTAGGGATGGATCAACAGGTAATTGAAGATATTGTCGAAAAAATACTATTTTTTTAACTTGCTTGCGTAATCTTCGCCAAATTTCTTTTTGAATTTTTCTATACGGCCTTCAGTGTCAAGAATTTTCTGGTTGCCAGTATAAAATGGGTGACATGCAGAACATATATCTACCTTACTTAAATTAGTAGTACTTCTAGTTTCAAACTTTTCACCGCAAACACACTCAATAGTTATAGTTTTATATTCCGGATGGGTATTTTTTTTCATTCTCAACCTCAGCAAAAAAATTGTATAATTGGTCATCATTTTTCGCAGAATAGGTACTCCTTGTCAAGAAAATGCTTAAATCTTTTTCATTTTGCTTGTCAATCTAATGAAAGCTGAGTAATTTTTAACGTTTTTTGATGATTTATATTAGTTAGTTGTGGAGGCCTACAATGGCAAAAGGACCAAGAGTTGTAATTCATTTAGAGTGTCAAGAGTGTAGAAAGAGTGGAGTTCCGGGTGTTAGCCGTTACTCAACTACTAAAAATAAGAAGACAAATCCTGAGAGACTTGAAGTAAAAAAATACTGCAAGTACGAAAGAAAGCATACTGTTCATAAAGAGATCAAGTAGTAATACTTCTCAAGTTAATAGAAAAGTTTCTTTATTTGCAAAGCTTTAAACTGGCCCTGTGTCGTCTGAGTTAACGATTTTAGTTTATCTTTATCTATGATGTAGACTTGTGGTCTGTTAGATGCTTTGACCATTACGTCTTTGTAGCTGACTAATTTTAATCCTGGAAAATCCTTGATTGGGTTTGAAACTGTGTAACTAATATTATTATTTTCATTGAGTGTTAGATCGAATTTATATGCAACCGATTCAAGTTGCTTACTAACTTCTTCTGCCTGTTTTTCATCGAGGTTGTCGAGAATGATTGGGCCGTGAATAGCTGTTAAGCTATTAATGTATTCGTTTATATCGTCCCCATTTAATTCAACATTTTTTGAATCGATCCACCTCTCACCGTTCTTTGCTATCTCAAACTGGATGTTGCCATGACTGTTTCTACTTAGCCTTGAGAGTTTCATTGCAGTGACCGAAGAAGGTTTTATCGCAAATATCGCTGAGTTAATTAGTCCAGATACATCAAGTGAACTTGGGTTAAACTCAATTGCATCAATGTGAATAATTTTATTTAGGCCCAGCACCGTAATGTAAGTTGATCTATTGATCGGATTGATGATTCCTTGTTTTACAATCTGTTTCGTTCCATCATTTTTAGTAAATGTCATTGAAGCTAGTGGGTTTTCCAGCGAAAAGTTGGTCATGTTTATTGAGTCTGGTTGATAGAACTTTCTGGTCGTGACTACTCTTAGAGCATCAATTAAACCATTTATTGGCCCTTGGTTTGCTGGTAGTTGTTTCGGTGAGGTTAGCTCCCACAAGTTGTCATTGGAGCTATTTCTCGATAGCTCAAGAGTTCCAAGTTTGTTTTGAATAGTTATTTGAACAACCTCATCATATTTGATATCACCGAGTACTGTGAGGTGGGTGTCAAGATTTGCTCCTGTTGTAATTGGGGCCTGATAGATTTCGCTAACAAGTGCCGCAATTATGGCGACGCTAAAGATAACTCCAATTATTAGATTTGATCGATACCTTCTTCTAATTATTGTATTTGAACCCACGGATACCTTCCGATGTTAATATCTAAATTTAAACACTAATTCTAACTTGATTAATTGTTTAAGTATAGAGAATATAGTGTATGCATTTGTGTGCAAAAGTTGGAGGCTTATTTATGACGAGTTTAATCTCTGCTGGTGGTTTTATTATGTATCCGTTACTCATCTGCTCGATTGTTATTTGGGCAGTTGTTATTGAAAAGTTTTGGTTCATTTATAGTTTTTCTCATAGCTTTAAGGGATTAAATGCTCAGATTAAAGAGCTTGTTAAAACTGGGAAAATTCATGAGGCAAAAGGACTCTGCTTGGGGGCCCCAAGCGTTTTAATTGCTCCATACGAGGCGATTTTTGAAAATGTTGGAACGACTACTACTCAGTGGGAGCAGCGTGTAGGAAGACGTTTTCAAGAGAGCGTAATGGAGATGGGCCGTTTCATGTGGATACTTGGAACGATTGGTGCATCAGCTCCGTTCGTGGGTTTATTTGGTACAGTTATAGGAATTATAAAATCATTTACTTCAATTTCAGAGAGTGGAAAGAGCGGTTTTAGTGTCGTTGCGGCCGGCCTTTCAGAAGCGCTAATTGCTACGGCCACAGGTATTATCGTTGCGGTAATTGCAATTGTTTTTTATAACTTTTTTCAAGTAAGACTTAGAGTTATTAGTGCGAGAGTTAAAAACGGGATTGATGATCTTATGGAGATAATTTCAGTCGAGAAATAGGAGTTTGTTATGGGAATGAAATTATCTGGCGGAAGTGATCAGGATATAATGGCCGACATTAATGTTACGCCACTTATTGATATCATGCTTGTTTTGTTAATTATATTTATGGCAACGTCGTCACTGACACTAGAGTCTGGACTTGATATTGAACTTCCAAAGAGTAGCTCAAAGAGTGAAAAAAAGAGTGGAACAGCTCTTGTGTTGTCACTTGATAAGGATGGTTCCGTCTCTGTTGAGGGCAAAAAAATTGAAGCGTCTAATTTAAAAGATAGTATAGCTGAAGCACTTTCTAAAAAAGAGGAAAAGTTGGTGGTCTTTGAAGGAGATACCAATTCCACGTTAGGAAGGACTATTGAGCTGATGGATATAGCTAAAAGTGCTGGTGCCGAGAATTTTGCAATTGCTACGGAGAGCGATAAGTAAATTTGAGGAGAAATAGATGAAAGAGTTAACAATTGCCAATCTTGATAAGGCCGCTAAAGTTGAAAAAGGTTTATACGTTATAAAGTTTAGTTCACCTACGTGTGGCCCTTGTTCTACAATGAAACCAGTTGTCGAACAGCTTGGTAAAAATAATAAAGGTCTTACTATTTATGAAGTGGATACTCAAAAATCTCCTGAATTAGCTCAACACTTTGGTGTTAGGGGTGTGCCAACTATTAAGTTTTGTAAAAAAAGAGATATCCTCTACTCGTTTACAGGAGTAACACCACTCGGAGATTTGCAGTTTGTTGTTGATAACATCAATGATCCATATTTTCTTGAGCATGGTGAGTTTCAAAAACCTAAAAAGAAAATTCCAATCGGAATGATTTCAATTGTTGTTGGAATTGTGATTGTGTACGCTATTTTGGCTTTTTCAACAAAGTGATTTTTTATTTTTTCTTAATCAAGTAGATGTTCTCTTGAAGTTTATTAATGTCTAAAGCTTTGTAAGCGTTAAGAATGTCATTAACGGTAATGACTCTTATCCATTTCTTCCATGTAGCAAGAGTTTCAAATTTAGATGGATCTATTTCAAAATCTTGTGACTCATAAACGATTGCCACATTCCCATTTGTTTCGAGAAAATTTTCGAACTTTTCAGTTCCAATTGGAATAACTTTTGTACCAAGGACTTGTTCATAAAAATATGTTCTGGTGCTTGCGAATGCGACATTGCCATTTTTCGTTAGAGGAATATATTTTCCTGGAAAATTAGGCAGGTAAAATGTAGGAACGCTTATTGTCCATAACCATAAAATATTAATACTGATTAGCCAGTATGAGATGTAGCGTTTTTCCTTTACGAAATAGATCGTGATGAGAGTAGAAATGGTCAAAAATATGTTCAGATAAATTTGCCAGGTAGTGATTGGAATTAGAGGTGATATCGCTAGTAACAAAATTGTAAGCATTAGTACCGGAATAAGAAGTAGAGCTCGTTCTGTGTTTAACTTAATATTAGAGGTGGTTATTGCTAATATTGAAAGAAAAAAAGGTAGAGCAGGGATGGCGTAGTGATGAGACCTTTGACTTGGGATAAACCAGATGCCAAAGAAAAATATAAAATTAATCAAGAGATATAAGAATGGTTCATTCTTAAGAAGATGTTTTTGTTTAAAAATTGTTGGGAGTATAAATATCCACGGAACTGAGTATAAGAGTAATCCTTGAAAAATTTTTCTGGCCGGGTAATTCATCTGTGCAAACTTACCAAGGTTTTCTCGAAGGAAGAAATATTCGATGACCTCTTCTCCATGGATAACGTAGGCCACGATGAACCAGATTGACGAGAGTAGCAAAGAGATACTCATATAGAGCGTAATGGGCCTTAAGTTCCAAATTTTTTTATTTTGATAACTTTTAATCGAGGAAAATAGTACGATTCCTCCTGCACTCATAACTAATGCTACTGGGCCCTTAACTAATATTGCGCAAGCTAAAAGTATTGAGCTAGCAATTAGTAAGTTTTTCTTTTTTTCCAAAATGTAGTCGTAAAACATTAATGTTGATGAGGCAGTAAGAAGAGTAAGTGGAATCTCCATCATGTATGTTCTTCCAAATTTTATCATGCCAAGACAGCCAAGAAAGATAGCTAGCGTTGTAATTAGTGAAATTTGAAATCGTTTTTGTAACCAATATGCGAAGTGACAGGAGGAAAGTATGGTTAAAATGGCAATAGACCCTCTGGCCATTTCTAGCGCTGTACTTTTAAAAATAAAGTATAGTGGAAATGGAATCCAAAAATGCATCGGGGGTTTTGACCAGTGTGGTAGGCCGTGAAATAGTGGTGTAATAAAAGATGGCGTTTCAAACATCTCTTTGGATATTTGCAGATAGAGTGCTTCTGTCCCTTGCCTTAACCCTGCGACATTTCCAATGTCAAAAAGATAAAAGAATAGAGAGATTGTCAGGAATATAATTTCTTTTAAATATGTTTGAAATGTTTTGCGTAGCATATTCCCTCTTTTGTATTGGTGAATATTCTACCTAACAAGATATACCGCGCCTAGTATTATGAGTTGATTTTTCCAAAAAATAGTCTAAAATGGAGAAATGAAGTCCAAAATAGAAAAAGATGATTTTGTTCGATTGTTAAAAGTACCAGAAAAAAAGAGTTTTTTTCTCTTCGGGCCACGTGGAACTGGGAAGTCGTCATGGATATGCAAAACATTTCCAAATAGTCACATATTCGATTTACTAGAGAGTGAAACATATAATCGCTTGTTGGCACATCCACAAGATCTTTTAAGTTTAGTACCTAAGGAAAAGCATAACTTCCATATTGTCATTGACGAAGTCCAGAGGATACCCGCATTGCTAAATGAAGTTCATCGCTTGATAGAAAATAAGAAGCTGATTTTTGTTCTCAGTGGCTCTAGTGCTAGAAAATTAAGAAGGCAAGGGGTTAATTTACTTGCAGGTCGGGCCCTTAATATATCGATGTTTCCTCTTACTGCACTTGAAATGGGGAAGGATTTTAATCTTAAAGATTCTCTTAAATTTGGAATGTTGCCTGGAAGATTTAAAGAGAGTTCCGCTATTGATTTCTTGCATAGTTATGTGTCAACTTATCTCAGGGAGGAGGTACAACAGGAAGGCCTTACGAGAAACTTGTCTGCATTTAGTCGTTTTTTAGAGGCCGCCACCTTCAGTCAGGCGTCTCCACTTGTTCTATCAAATGTAGCTAGCGATTCTGATGTAGAAAGAAAAACAGTGGAAGAGTATTTTTCAATTCTTGATGATTTAATGATTGGAGTAAGAATACCAATTTTTGCTAAAAGGGCCAAGAGAGAATTACTTAAAAAAAGTAAGTTTTTCTTTTTTGATGTTGGAGTGTTTTATGCACTTCGACCAAAAGGGCCGCTAGACGATTCTTCAGAGCTTTCAGGACCAGCAATGGAGAGTTTAGTTTTTAATGAATTAAGGGCCATTAACTCTTACGATAATCTTCGCTATGAAATTTATTTTTGGCGTACGAAATCTAAACATGAAGTTGACTTTGTTCTATATGGTGAGAAGGGCCTCATCGCTATTGAAGTTAAGGCATCCCCAAGAGTTAGATCAAATGACCTTGATGGATTGAAGCTTTTTCAAAGTGATTATCCAATGGTTAAATCATACCTGATTTATACTGGAACAAGAGATTATTACGATTCTGGGGTAAATATTTTGAGTGCTGACACTTTTTTTTCAGATCCTCGATCTATTACTACGCCTAGTATTTAAAGCTGATTAAATGTGCAATCAAATAATTTTTTGTATTTTTTCTAAAAATAGATCTTCATCCCAAAGTTTTAGTGTATCTAGTTCTTCAGGTTTTAAAAATCGTTCAACATCTCTTTTAATCTCTTTCCATGCAAGTGTCTTAATTTTAATGCTTAATTTTTCCACAACAAAATCACGATCTACTATTTTTAGATTCTGCCCTTGATATGGGCCTATTTGGGAAAGAGCATTTTTTAATAAGTCATAATTAATATTTGATTTCTTTTTAATATACCAAAGAAGGTCATACCAATCTCTTCCTTTTATAAAACCTCTGCAAAGTAGAGCATGAAGTTTGCCTGAAAATAGTGTTTCTATTGAACCAATTTTTACTTGATGTAATAATGGAAAATCAAGATTTGCTTTGGTTATAATTGCTCCAGTTGGAGGTTTTGTATCAATTTCAAGTTTAATGACAATTTTCTTTAATTGTTTATTTGATGGAAAGGATAGTGTCCACTGGTCAGAATCTTCCTTAAGTTCTCTTGCTTTGACAACGTTATCGTCCCTGATCTTTTTGACTATCATGTTTAGGCCGTACTGCTTAAGAGTTGAAAGAACCTCATTCATATAGTCATTAAAATTAAAATCTATGCTCTCTATATTTGTTGCAAAATCAAGATCCTCTGAAAATCGATTTAATCCATGGACGATTCTAAGGGCGGTACCTCCACAGAAATAAGCATTATCAAAAAAACTGGTTTTAGATAATGCGTAGAGAATTATTTCTTGAGTGATTTCTTTTATTGCGTTAAGCTCATCTTCAGCAGTTTGAACATGATACTCACTTAATCTTTCTGTAATAAGTTCATTCATAATCTTTTCCTCATGTCTTTAAGAATTACCTGAAGTCGATAACTTTTATACTGTGCTAGCATTTCATTAATTGCCTCAATATTGACGAATTTTTTATAAGTTAGAAATTCATCAAAATCGAAACGAAGGTCTGCTTCTAAGTTATCAACTGATTTATACTCTTTTTTCTTCAATACAATGTAATCCATCAGGGCCTTTAATGGTGTTGCTATTAAATATTTATGTTCGCCTTCTTTAATTTGATAGAATCCAAAATTAAAATAATCTGTTTTCAAATAAGAAAAAGAGTACTGTCCTACAGTGGTTTTAATCTCTGAGCCAATTTTAGTTGTTACAGATGTTGTTGTGTAGACGGCCTCCGGAATTAAACCATAAAAAGAAAGAGCAGATTCTAGGCTCACATAAGATGGACAGACCATATAATTTGCAATTACAAATGAATTGTAATGATTATTTCTATTTTTATCTCCCACGAGATATAGCCCTTTTTGAACTCGAACAAGATCACCTTTTTGACATGCTCTTTTTAAAAAAGATTTTTTAGCATCAGAACTCTTATTGGCCAACACTCCGTTAATTATATTGAGTGGTAAAATATAAGTCCCTAGCTCCTCATAAATTTTTTTGATGATATCCATTCTATTTCCTATTGCTGGTGTCATTAAGTGACACTAGTCGGTGTATATAGAATAACATGTTTTATTTTAAAATCAATACAAAGTGTCACGTTTTGACACTTTGACAATTTTTTAGAATAAAAAATTACGTATGCTCTTGAATTAACATTGGCCTAGTATTTAAAATTGATTTTTTTACCTTGATAAAAGCAGGATAGTTTACCACATACCATTGAGACATCGCCGTTTATGATAACGCCCGTACCATCTGGACACGCAAGGAGAGGTAAGCGGCTTTTTTTTGAGTAACTGGCAAGTTCTTGATCGTACCGTTTAGATTTTTTGTAGTGAGGAAAGAATTCAAAATTTACCAGTGACATAGCGGTTAAATTTTTAAGCGATATGTAGTTGTCGTCACAATCAAAAGTTGGAAACCCTGCGGTTGTAATTGAAGGAGTCATGATAATTCCACCTGCGCTAGTGCCTGCTAAAATGCCTCCGCTTGCTACAAATTTTTTTAGTTTCCCGAGTAAATTACTTCGCTTGAGGTGGTGAAGAAAGTAGTAAGTGTTTCCACCGCTAAGGTGGATTATGTCACCTTGAAACGCTTTGTTTATCATTGTCTCATGAATAGGGATATCTATTGGCATATGGATAAAATGTTGCACGCCAAGCTTTTGATACTGCTTGATGAAATTTTGAAAATGGATTTCAGATTCGCTTGATTCAGAAGGGATGAACGTTATTTGCGGATCAGTTGGTGCCATCTGAGATAACATGATTTTGTCTAGCTCTAAATTGTCCTTAGGTTCACCACTGCTGTAAAAAACGAGCTTCATATCCCTTCTCTGAAATCTTTTACCAGCGTTAAAATTCTATTTTTGATTTTGTAGTTTTCGTGTTTTTTGTGTTCAATTACACTTGAAATGTCATCGGGGTTGAACTGTTGCTGATGTACAATAAAATGTAGAAGATCTTCAAGCTCTTCTGGCGCTAGTCTTGGAGATTGTTTCAAAACTGTGTCGACAATATTTCCGATGGCATCACCTGTGACTCTGTAATATTTGTTAATCACGGACGATCTCATTGTAAGCTCTATCAGAACTTTGTTTGGTGTTGTGTTAGTTTTTTCTGCTATTGCTCTAATTAGCTTCCAATACTGGTGTTGAAAAAGGTTTATTTTTTCTTGGCGGTAGCTATTTAAATATAAGTCATCTTCTGTAGCGTAAGAAGATTTTGCTATGTCGATAAACTCTTCTGGTAAAATATTTTTTTCATCACAAAGATAAAGTTGTGGAAGCTCTCGAAGAATATCTCTCATGCAGAAAATCACAGACCAAGTTATTCCATCGGGTAGTTTTGCAGGCCCCTCTTTTGTTTTTGCTTTTTCAAAATATGAGAATGCATTTCTAAATTTTAGAACATCTTTTAAATTGTGCTCCAGAAGTATATCCTGTTGGTTGCTATTAAACCCAATCTTTTTTAAAATATTTCTGTTCTTATATTGTTTGAAAGTCTGATCAAAGAGTTTTTGATATTTGTCATGCTTAAATATATTAATCTTTTTTTTACTTTTTGAAAGAATGAAATCAATTCCTTGTGCAAAAGTTTGAATAATATATTTGGCCTTAAGCTTTTGTTCTGTGATGGTAGTCGAAAATCTAGCATCGTCATCAAAACGGTAGTTGTGGTGGAATAGTCCGAACTGCCTAACCGAACCATAATCAATTATTCCGCCGTCCATTAGGATATTGTCACCATCCCAATCGAGCCAGCAAAAAATATATTCATCTTCAAAGGTAGCAGTAGTTCTTGCAAATGTTTTGGTTATGTTATGCATGAACTGATTATATTTTTCTTTTTCTGATGTTGGTTTTGGCCCCCAGCTTTTATTCTCAATCTCCCTATCAACATAGTAATCTAAAAGTTTTTTAAGGTTTTTGTCATCACCTTGTTTGATATAGCGAAAGAAGTGTGATGGCCGAAGTAGGTTGGAGTGTGCCCTTACTGTTATAGACATTCCATTTGGGTATCTAATAAGTGCCAATACCTGCTCTGTTTCTATGCCATTTTTCTTTAGTATTTCGCTAAAAAAAAGAGTGTTGTATCCTTCATCAATTTCAGAAAATCCACATCCGTATGAGATCGAGGGATCTCCACTTTGGTAAAACTTGTTATTGATGGATGTCGCTGGACTTAAACAGGTAGCGCCTGTTCCACAGCTAGAAATATCCCAAACTTTCCCCATGTGGTGAATTGTTCCATTCCAAATACTTCTGCCATCTCCGGAAGTTTTCCCCTGTTTATTTGGGTGTTGCAGCTGAAGGTATCTGGTGGCCATATATTTATTAGGAAGAATTTCTTCTTCTTTAAATTTAATTTTATGATTTATGTCGTATTCGTTGATAATGATGATTGAAAAAGTATCAAGTATTATCTGGTCTAGTTCATTCGTGATTTTTTCTTGATGATCTTCTGGAATTAATCCCATACTCTTTGCTAAATTAAAATTAAAGTATGTCACTTTGCCATTTTTTCTTTTTCTTGCTTGATAAAGAACACAAGAGTCTGGCACCTTAGATGCTAGAGGGTGGATACCGTTTACCTGACAAAATTTGTCATACATGCCTTTGTTAACATTTATAGATGTTGCATTTTTCATATCTGAATATATCGGTATTATTTAATTAATCTCAAGAACAAAAGAGCAGCTTCCGAATAATTGTTAGGGAGTTAATATGGATAAACGATTGGTGACGTCTTTCTTTGTTTTTCTATTTGTATCGTGCGCTGGAAAACCAACTATCAATATCACAAAGAGTCCTGATGCTCTTTACGAAACAATTGAGCATTCAAGAAAAATTACTAATGAAGAGAAGTATTATAGCGATGAAGAGAGGTGTTATCGGTTGTTTCCTAAAAATCAATGGGGTTATGAGGATTGTCTGGCCAAGAGAAGGCCTGCAAGTAAGAGAGGTTTTAGATATGAACAACACGACGAAATTATAACTTTTCCAGAGATTGCCCCACAAGAAACTAAACATGTAAATATAAAATAGCTTGAGAAGTATCTATGAATCATGAAGAGCTGATTCTTGATCATTATAAAAAAGTTGCTAAATTTAATGGATTAAATCCCACCTCTAGTATGGAAGACCAGTATATCAGGCAAAATGAGATCACATTTATTTTGAGTGAGATCGAGAGATATATCGAGACTCTTGGAGCTCGTGACATTTCTATTTTTGAACTAGGGTGTGGTAATGGATATTTGCTTTCAAAAATCAGGGAGCGTTTTAGTCAGGTAAAACTATTTGCAATAGAGTTTACTCCAGAACTCTTTGAACTAGCAAAATCTCGAAACATTGAGAATTGTAGTATCGAGCAGGGTGATATAAGAACGCCAGATTTTTTTAAAGAGAAGGTAGATATTGTAATTACAGAAAGAGTAGTTATTAATATCTTGGCCAAAAAAGATCAGTATCAGGTTTTAAGGAATATTAGTGAGATGATTCGACCAGGAGGTATCTATGTCATGGTTGAAAGTTTTCACGAACCTTTAGTTGTCTTAAATAAGGCAAGAAAGGAGATGGGACTTGACCCATTGTCTGCATCAAAACATAATAGGTATCTGAGAGAGTTGATGTCAGACTATTTGGCAAAGAGTGGTACGTATGAGATTGAAGGGACTATGCCTAAAAATTTTCTTTCAACCCATTTTTATCTTACAAGAGTATATCACGCAATTGTAAGGCCAGGTGGTGGAAGAGTGAAGGGCTCATTGTTTCTTAGTTTCATGACCGAAGCGCTACCTGTGGCCATTGGTAATTTTGCGCCAATTCTATTTAGGGTTTTTAAAAAAGGGAGTCCTTGATGATTGTTGAATGCCCGATCTCACTTGGTGAGCTTGTTGATAAAATTACAATATTAAGAATTAAAATGGAAAAAATTTCTGATGAGGGAAAAGTTCAGGCGGTGATCAATGAAGAGAAAGTTATTAGCGCTAGACTGCATGATTTAGCACTGAGTGGGATTGATTGGTATATTGATCAGTTGTTAGATGTTAATCGAAAATTGTGGGATGTTGAAGATGAGATCAGAAAACTAGAGAGTAATAATGATTTTGGTGAGATCTTTATTGATCTTGCCCGAAAGGTGTACATGACTAATGATGAGCGCTTTTCAATCAAAAATGAGATTAATAAAAAATATGAGTCTGGGATTGTAGAAGTAAAATCTTACTAATGTTAAGTTTCAATAAGGAGTTTTGAATGGGTTTGGCCGTTGCTGAAAAGTATAGACTTTATGAGTCTGCTGTTCAATGTTTTGAAAATGATATCAATTTTATTAATCAGGAATTTAAAAAAGAGTTTGGAAAACTTCCCAAGTTTTTACGCGAGGATTTTGGTGGAACAGGGGCCATGGCATGTGGTTGGGTCAAGCAAGGAAAAGATCGTCAGGCAAGAGCGATTGATTTAGATGATGATCCAATCAAGTATGGAATTGAAAACCACTATGCCGCACTAACTACATCTGAAAAGCGCAGAATGGAGTACATAAAAGGCAATGTTCTAGATCAATATGAGTTTGTTCCTGATGTTATTGTAGCATTTAATTTTTCATATTTTATTTTTAAGAGTAGAAAAGCTCTGTTGGAATATTTTACTCAGGTGAGAAAGTCACTAAAAAGTGATGGGGCATTTTTTCTTGATATCTTTGGTGGTACCGAGGCAAGACAGCTTTTAGAGGAAGAGACTGAACACGAGGAGTTTACTTATATATGGGACTGTGACAGCTACAATCCTTTAACAGATGATTGTCTCTATTATATTCATTTTAAAACTCATGCTGATAAAAAGTTACATAAAAAAGTTTTTACATATGATTGGAGAATGTGGGGCCTTCCAGAAATAACAGATATTTTGATTGATGCCGGTTTTTCAAAAGTAGAAACCTATTGGGAGGGGGAAGATGGAAAAGGTAGTGGCGATGGCAACTTTTACCGAACAAAAAATGCAGGAAATTGCGAGTCGTGGGTAACGTATCTAATGGCCACTACCAAATAAACTATTTTTTAGGTATTAATTGAGTAACACAGTGAATAGAGCCACCATAGATAATTGATTGGTCTGAGTCAATCATCTTCACGCTGAGATTAGGATTACCATTCACGTAAGCTCTCTCTGCTGTTTTATTATCTTCATCATGGCCTGAAAACTTTGGAACGAGCGCAAGATTGTTAACGATTAATGAATTTGTATAAGTGTACCATGTTCTACCGTTGCTCCACCCTGGAGTTCTAAGAATTTTATAATCATTGCCTGATGGTGTTTTGATACTTTTAAAATATTTAACAGCATTTTCAGTAGCTTCTTTAAACCCTGGGGATGTTGTTTGAGAAATTAAGACTGTTTCATCATTTAAAAGTTTAACGAACATATCAATATGTCCAGTACCATCAAGTGGATTGCCGGGAATTCCGGCGTAGTCGATAGCGTGAATTGTGTGTACTCCAAAATATTCTTTTAGAGTCTCGTTGATTTTTTCAGCAGACATTTTATTGTTCCACTTATAAGTAATTTTGGTCATGAAAAGGTTGCCAACAGAATCTACCATGAGGTTTCCGCCATCGAGGATTATCGGCATATTAAAATTTATAAGGCTAAAATTGTTTGCAATACACTCTGGAGCATGGTCATCTGAAACTCTGTATTGGTAGTGCCTGTAAATCGAATCAACAATGGCAAGATCGCCACTCTCTGTTATTCCAACTGGGCCATAATCTCTCATCCATACTGTATCTAGCGCGCAGCCAAGTTGCTTTACGAGACTTTTGTTTTTTACATTTAAGTTTAATTCCTCGCCGCTAATCCAAATCTCAGTGCCACTACCAACTACAGCAGTAGCGATCTCTTGGAGCATCGGAGTAAACGCCATGTTGCCGATTGAAACAGCTTGAGCTGGTTCATACTCTGCCGGTAATCGAAATCCTGATGGTGGAGCAGATTCGCCCTTTGATATTTCTAGTGGTGCTACTATTTTTTCCCGAGAATGATCAATCCAGTTTGGAAGGGGTTCATTTGCGTACACATTTACAGTAGTGATTAACGTAAGAGCTGATAATAAAATCTTTTTCATGGCCTCTCCAGAATTGAACTGTTTGTCCAAGAAATATATCAGCGGTAGGCCAATAAGGCCAATAAGTAACCCGAGTTGTTGTGGTTCGTGTATTCCTGGTGAAAGTGTCAAATATAAGACATACTTATTATTTTCATAAGTATAGCTAAAATAAAACTGGCCAAACAGTGATAATTTGGTCAAATTATCTTGTGCTCATTAAAAGTGAGGTCGCTATGTGTGGTGTTGTCGGTGCTATTTCAAACTCAAAAGAGAACTTGTCAATTGAAGTGTATAGAGGGTTGTTGGCCCTTCAACATCGAGGCCAAGATGGTGCTGGTATTCTCTCTTATGATGATGAGGTTGGGAGATTTTATCAGCATAAAGGTAGAGGACTTGTCGCCGATGTGTTTAAAGAGAATCAATTTTCTCAGTTGTCCGGAAAAATTGCGATTGGACATACACGGTATACAACAGTTGGAAGCAACAGCTTAAGCGATTTGCAACCAGTGGTTCAGGGCCACCCATATGGATTAGGAATTGCTCATAATGGAAATACACTTAACTATTTGTCCTTGGTTGATTATTTAAGAATGGAGAGCGGTACTGGTTTTACAAGTTGTAATGATATTGAGCTGATTCTTTATCTGTTAGGTAGTGTAATGATAAAAAGCAAGAAGCATAAACCTGTCGAGAGGCTTGCTGAAGCTGTTTCATCACTTGGTGAAAAACTAAATGGTGGTTATGGAGTTGTTGGTATACTTGGTTCGTATGGGTTATTTGCCTTTCGAGATCCGCATGGAATAAGGCCATTATGTTTAGGAAAAAGAGTTGAGGCCAGTGGTGTTAGTTATTGCATCTCCAGCGAGAGTGTTGCTCTAAATTATCTAGGTTTTGAGTTTGTTAAAGATATTGCTCCTGGGGAGCTGTTGTTTATTAGCAAAGATTGTGAAGTTACATCGTTTAATTTTTCTAAGAAGAGCGTGATATCTCGCTGTATGTTTGAATGGGTCTATTTCGCAAGTGCTGAAAGCAGTGTTGATTCGATACCTGTTTATAAAGCTAGACTTGTAATGGGTGTCATTTTAGGAAGAAGAATCAGGAAAATGCTCGAGAGATTAGAGATAGCTCCAGACATTGTTGTTCCTGTACCAGATACATCTAGGACTTCGGCGATAAGTTTAGCTGAAACGATTGGGATTCCGTATCGTGAGTGTTTGATAAAAAATAGATATGTGCATAGAAGTTTTATTCTTAGCGATCAGGAAAAAAGAGAGAGCGCAGTTGAGTTGAAGCTGGGGCCTGTTAAGAGCGAAATTATCGGTAAAAATATTTTACTTGTAGATGATAGTGTGGTGAGGGGAACTACTTCTAAGCGGATAGTTTCTATGTTGAAAAAATATGGTGCTAAAAAAGTTACTTTGGTTAGCACCTCTCCTCCAATTACTCATCCATGTTTTTATGGAGTTGATTTTCCAAGTGAAAAAGAGCTTATTGCTAGCAATAAAAGTATTGATGATATTGCAATAGAGATAGGGGTTGATCGTTTAATCTATTTAGAAATAGAGGAGTTGTATCAAGCGATTGGTAATGATTTATGCGTAGGTTGTTTAAATGGAAGTTACCCAACCTCCACTTTTGAAGGAAAAACTTTTGCAAATCACAGAATCAAAGAGTCAAAACAAGTAGCTGGGGCGCTTATATGAAGATTTTGGTTATATTTGGTAGCGTCTCTGATAAACATATTTATGAACCATTTATTGATACCGCAAGAAAACAGTTTGAAGTTAGATTGGTAATTGCTTCTGCACATAGAGATCCAGCTTTAGTAGAACAAACAGTTTTAGAAGGTGGATATGATGTAATAGTGGCCGGTGCTGGTTTGGCCGCACACTTGCCAGGAGTTGTTGCCTCTAAAACTACTGTTCCAGTTTTTGGAATTCCTGTTGCAGCTAATTTTAACGGACTAGATGCGTTTCTTTCAATTTTACAGATGCCTAGAGGCGTTCCAGTTTTAACTGTGGCCCCTGGAAATGAGATGGCGATTATCTCTTTTCTTATAAATTTAAAAAATGGGAGTGAGGTTAAAACTGCTTTAGTTGAAAAGAGTTGTGATGTCGTAAGAGATGGTTGCGCTATTAACGTTCCAGCTATTACTAAAGAAGGATTAATGAAAACAGAAACTGCACTTGAACTGCTTGAGCTAGTAAAGACTGGAGGAGTTTGGGTTGGAGTTAATAATATGCAAAACGGTGAGTTAGTAAAAAATAAACTTGTTGAGTTAGCAAAAGGGGGTCTACTGTGAATGAATCGGTAATGTATCAAGGTTCAGCAAAAAATGTAATTGGCAGGCCAGGAGATAAAGAGATTCAGTTCGAGTTTAGCGATCATTACTCTGTTTTTGACTGGGGTAGAATGCCAAATGTTATACCAGGAAAAGGAGCTGCTAATAAATTTTTTACCACACTGTTTTTTACTATGTTTGAAAATAAAAAGAGTTGGAGAGGATTTAGTGTTCCAAATGGAGTGTTAAGTTCTGAGAGTGGTGCGCATTTAGAAAGATTGAAGAAAGATGGGTTAAAGACACATCTAGTATCTTCTAAAGATGGGGATACAGATAATAGGATTGTTGTTAAGGCGGTTGATGTCATTCATCCAAAATTTACCGAAGGAAAAGATCAGCGATGGGATTATTATCAGTATAAAAAAAGAGTAGTAGATGCTCTAGTTCCTCTTGAAATAATTTTTAGGTTTGAGATTGTTGCTGGCTCATCTATTCTGGAACGAGCGACAGATGTTGATTATCTAAAAGATTTAGATGTTAGCAAAATACCTGTAGTCGGTGATCGGTTTGCCAGACCGATTATTGAGTTTAGTACTAAATTAGAAGAGAAAGATAGAGTCGTTGGTTATGCAGAGGCGAGGGATATTGCTGGCATGAGTGTAGAGGAGTTTGAAAAACTGTACTATAACGCATTCTGGGCAAGTCTACTCTTGAAAAGTTCTTTTCAAGAGATAGGTATTAACTTAATTGATGGAAAGTTTGAGTTTGCTTTTGTTGAATCTGGTAAATGCGATAGAGCGTTTATGTTGGTTGATTCTATTGGCCCAGATGAGTTACGTTTGGAAGCAAATGATTACTTACTTTCAAAAGAGTTTTTGAGACATCATTACCGATCTACCTCTTGGTATCAAGCGGTAATTGAGTCCAAAAAAATTGCAAAGGAACGTGGCAGTGTTCACTGGAAAGAGATTTGTAAGAATGAATTAGGAGAAGAACCAACGCCTCTACCTCAATCATTAATTACCGAGTGTAGTAATATTTATTGTTGGCCAAAGCTGAAATTAGAAGAGAGATTTTTGCCAAATTTAAGAGTAGTAGTTCTAGGCCAAGGAGGAAGAGAGCACGCAGTTTCAAAAAAACTCTTGGAATCAACAATGGTGTCAGAGGTAATTGTGATTCCAGGAAACGACGGTATGTTAAGGACTAAAGGAATTACAACTAGAACTGGTGTTAAGTTAAATGATATAGATGCTATTATCTCCGAGATTAAAGAGATCGCTCCATCTTTTGTATTCGTTGGGCCAGAGAGCTTGTTGGCCCAGGGAATAGTTGATCGGTTACAAATTCTTGGTGTTAAATGTATTGGGCCGGATGCTAATACTGCTAGATTAGAGTCATCAAAAATATTTGCTAAAAATTTAATGAGAAAGTATGGAATTCCGACCGCCGATTTTGTTATTGCCAGAGGATATGATGATGCCATTGAAAAATTAAAACTGTTTTATAAAAAAGGTGGAGTAGTCATTAAATGTGACGAGCTCGCTTCTGGTAAGGGGGTGGTCGTCGCAGATAGTTTAGAAGAGGCGACAAATGCTATTTATGATTTTGCTGTAAATAGTAGCTGTAGTGTTAAATCAAATAACTTTGTTATTGAAGAAAAACTAGACGGTAAAGAGTTATCTTTTTTTGTTTTTTGTGATGGCAAAAATTATGTTCGAATTGGTGCTGCTCACGATTACAAGAGAGCAATAGAAGGAGGCCAAGGGCCAAATACAGGAGGTATGGGTGGGTTCTCTGCTAAGGTTGACGGCCAAGAAAAATTATATCGCTTAGTTGAAACAGATGTTGTTGAACCGTTATTAGAAGGTATGGCCAAAGACCAGATGCCATTTAAGGGAGTTCTCTTCGTTGGATTGATGGTTAATGCTGGAAGAGTGGATGTTTTAGAGTTTAATGTCCGGTTAGGTGATCCTGAAACGCAAGTAATATTACCTCTTGTTGAGAGCGATTTTGCAAAAATTTGTTTAGATACAATCAACGGTTCTTTACAAGATAAAAAAGTTGTCACTTCGTTAAAAAGAGCTGTCCATGTAGTTTTAGCTTCTAAGGGTTATCCAGATATTTCAGGTAAAGGGATGTTGCTTGAACAGGCCATTAATATTGAGAATGAGAATTTAAATAATCAAACAGAGATATATTTTGCAGGAGTAAAGGCAAGTGGTGATGGTTTGATTAGCAGTGGTGGCCGTGTTCTTGGAGTGACTTCCATTAGTGATGATTTAGCGAAAGCAAAAAGTTACGTTTATGAAGCAATGGAGATGGTTAGCATGGAGGGTGGATACTACAGGAGAGATATCGCAGCTGGAGAGTTGTTGTAATGAGTGTTGTTTTAAATGTTGCAATCTTGGCTTCTGGTAATGGAAGTAATGCAGAAAATATTATGTCTTCGTTTAAGAATGAAAGTACTGTTCGAGTCGTCTGTGTAATTAGTGATCAAGAGGGTTCGTTTGTATTACAAAGGTCAAAGAAATTTAGTATTCCTTGTTACTGTGTTTCTAAAATTAGTGGCGAAAGTAAAATTTCACATGAGTGTCGAATTGTTGAGTTGATAAGGAATCATGGAGGAGATTTCGTACTCCTTGCTGGATATATGATGGTGCTTTCATCATATTTTATTGGAGAGTTTTGGAATCATAAGTTAAACCGGGCCAATATTATAAATATTCATCCATCGTTACTTCCGAAATATCCAGGAATGAATAGCTACAAGAGAGCGTATTTGGATAGAGCTAATTCAGGGGTTAGCGTTCATTACGTTGATAGTGGAGTTGATACTGGAGAGATAATTTTACAAGAAACGTTTGATTATAGTGATTGTGATACGTTTGAAGCTTATGAACAAAAAGGTCGAACTATTGAGGTCAGGCTCTATCCTAAAGCTTTAAAAATTATTCACGAGGAGTTAGTGTCATGCTAGTTACACGAGTAGAGGTTTGGAAAAAAAATGGATTGTTTGCTGGTAGTTTGAATCTTGGAAATTCTAGAGTTGCTAGCTACCAAGAGGTCAACTGCTATTATATCGAGGAGAAATCATTAGAAGATAGCGAACTTGAAAAAATTAAATATGAACTTTTTGGAGATGAAATAATAGATAGAGTTTTAGTTGGGGGAAATGAGGATCTTGTGGTGAATGATTCCTGGATTGCAGTTGAAGTGGGGTACTTGTTTGGTGTCACAGATAATAGTGCAAAAGTAGTCGAAGAGGGGTTGTCACTTCTTTATCCTGAAAGAAAATGGAAGGCCTCAAGTTTTAAACTGTATCTTTTTAAGAGGTGCGAAGTAGAAGAGATTCAGACTGGAGTATTTCGATATCTTGGAAATCGTTTGATTAACAGAATTAGCTTCAAAAGATGTTGTGATTTAGATTTTGTAAACAGATTTGAAAATATAAAAAAAATATCAACGGATGAAAATATAAGTTTAAGTGAGGGTGCTCAAATTCGAAGAGTATCACTTGATGTTAGTGATCAGGAGTTGATAGAAATTAGTAGGTCAAGATGTTTGGCGCTTAACCTTGAAGAGATGCACACAATTAAAAATTTTTATCAAGGTTTGAAGGTTTCAAAGCAAAGGATTTTAGATGGATTACCAATTGGCCCAACTGATGTTGAGTTAGAGATAATTGCCCAAACCTGGAGTGAACATTGTAAGCATAAAATCTTTAACGCTTTAATAGATTATACTGAGTCTAGTGATGTGAAACTTAAACTTGGAAACCGTAAAGTCGATGGACTTTATAAAGAGTATATCAAGGGCGCAACTCAAAAAGTTAGATCGATAATGAAGGATGATTTTACTGTTAGTTTGTTTCATGACAATGCTGGAATCGTCAGTTTTGATAAGTTTATAAATATCGCAGTTAAGGTAGAGACTCATAATGGCCCAAGTGGCCTTGACCCATACGGAGGCGCTTTGACCGGTATCTTGGGAGTTAATCGTGATATTTTAGGAACAGGGATTGGTGCTAAGCCGATTGCTAATATGGATGTATTTTGTGTTGGAGAGTTGGATACACCAGAGCATGAGCTACCAAAAGAGTTAATTCATCCAAAGGAAATTTTAAGAGGTATTCATAAAGGTGTGATGGATGGTGGAAACAAGAGTGGTATACCAACAGTAAATGGAGCAGTTAATTTTGAGCGCGATTACTGTGGGAAACCTCTTGTGTATTGTGGGACAATCGGTGTTGTTCCTAAGAAAAATAAAAATGGGATAAAGGGACACTCGAAAATTGTTAAGTGTGGAATGAGAGTTGTCATGGTCGGAGGAGCGATTGGGGCCGATGGAATTCATGGCGCAACATTTAGTTCGCTTGAACTTAATCAAGAATCTCCAAGTAGTGCTGTCCAAATAGGAGACCCTTTTACACAAAAAAAAGTTTTAGATTTTATTTTAGAAGCACGTGATCTTTGCCTATATTCAACTCTAACAGATAATGGTGCTGGAGGGCTTAGTTCGAGTATAGGCGAAATGGCAACATATACGGGAGGGGCCGTAATTGATGTTTCAAAATGTCCTGTTAAATACTCTGGGTTAACACCGTACCAGTTAGTAATAAGTGAGAGCCAAGAGAGAATGAGTATAGCAGTCTCACCCGAGCATCTAAATGAATTTTTAGCGTTAGCGAAGAGTAGAGAGGTGCTTGCTACTGATATTGGTGAGTTTAACAACTCTGGATATTTTGAAGTTAGAAGTTGTGGAGAAACTGTTGCTAAAATTCCACTAGCATTTCTTCATGATGGGGTACCTAAGATGAAGCTAGAAGCTTCATGGTGTGGGCCTAATAAGAGAGAGAGTTGGTTTCTTGATCAAAGTAGTGAAAGAAGAAAAGAGAATTTTACTGGTGATTATAATAAGGCCTTATTGTTAGTGATGTCAGATCTAAACGTCGCTTCAAAAGAAAGGATTATTAGAATGTATGATCACGAAGTGCAAGGGGCAACAGTTACAAAACCGTTTAGTGGTCAAGGTGGAAATGGAGTTAATAGTGGAAGTGTCATTTGGATGTATCCACATGGTGGTGAAAAAGATGGTGCCATTGCTGTATCTTGTGGCCTATCGCCTACTCTTTCAAAGAGTGATCCTTATTTAATGGCAAAGTACGCAGTAGATGAAGCAGTCAGAAATGTTATTGCAATAGGAGGAGATCCTGATTATATAGCTCTTCTTGATAATTTTTGCTGGCCTGATCCTGTTGAGACGGTAGAAAATCCAGATGGCCCATATCGGGCCGCACAGCTTGTTAGGAGTTGTATAGGCCTTTGTGAAGCGAGTGTTGGTTATATGGCCCCACTAATTAGTGGGAAAGATAGCATGAAAAATAATTTTAAAAGCAGTGATGGAAGAAAAATTTCAGTACTACCAACACTACTAATAACTGCTGTTAGCAAAACTTCAACAAATAGTTTAGTCGAGAGTAGTTTTAAGAATGTTGGTGATAATATATATATTGTAAGTAGTGAATCACCAAGTTATTTAAAAGATGGGATACTTGATAGATATTATGATTTTTCAGCTAGTAAGTATGAAGCTGAAAATTTTTCTGTTGAAAAAAATTTGAGGCTTTACCGAAAAATTAATTCTGCAATAAAAGAGAAGCTTATCTCATCAGTTCAAGATGTTTCTGATGGCGGAGCATTGAGTGCAATCGTTGAATCAGCTATTGGTGGAGATCTCGGTGTATCGATACTTCTACCAGATAGCAGTAATCCACTTCTTGAACTGTTTGGCGAAAGGTCTGGGGCGTTTATTATTTCTGTTAGCAAAATAAATAGTGGCAAATTTGAAACAAAGCTTGGAGCAAGTGCAGTTAAGTTAGGAGAAGTTTGTGTAGGAAATAATATAACTGTTGTCTGTGCTGAAAAACAGTTGGTTAATCTCTCTTTGGACGAATTAAAAAAAACATGGATAAAAGAGGAGTGGTGGTGAAATTTATAATACTTTGTGGTGTTGGAATAAATTGTGAAAATGAGTCGGCCCAAGCTCTTTCTAGCGTTGGAATAGATTCTAAAATTGTTCATGTTAACGATTTGATCGAGAAGAGGGTAATCTTAAATTCTTATGCGGGATTGGTTATTCCTGGTGGCTTTTCTTATGGCGATGAATTAGGAAGTGGTAGAGTTTTAGCTCTTAAAATTAAAAAATATTTGATGGATGAGATTAATGAATTTATCCTCAATGGCCGCCCTATCCTGGGTATTTGTAATGGTTTTCAAGTTCTTGAGAAACTTGGAGTTTTTAATTTTAATGATAACGATACAGTTTATGATTTTTCTCTGACTCATAATAAGAATAGAGAGTTTGTTGATAAGTGGACATTGTTAAAAGTTGATCACTCTGTTAAATCTGCATGGACTAATTTTTCTAGTGAACAGATCTATCTTCCAATAAGGCATGGTGAAGGAAGAGTCGTTTTTAGAAACGCTGAGTGTGGATTTGCTAAATTTGCAGAAAAAAAACTGATCCCACTTTATTATCAAAGTGATGTCAATGGCTCAGATGGGAATGTGGCCGCGGTTATTGATAAAAGTGGGATGGTGTTAGGAATGATGCCTCATCCAGAGTGTGCAACATTTTGTGAGCACTCTGTTAAGATTAATCATCAAATTAGGAATGATGGAAAAATGTTTTTTGAATCAGTAAAGAGATACTTGAGCTAGGGAGGTAAAGTGATGGGAGTAGATTTAGTTAAAATCGAAAGGGCCTTGATAAGTGTGTCTGATAAGTCAAGATTGGATTTGTTAGCAAGAAAATTACAAAGTTTAGGCGTTGAGATTATTTCAACAGGAGGAACTGAAAAATATTTAAAATCAATCGGTGTTAAGGTCACTTCAATAGCAGAAATAACTAATAATCCAGAAGCATTTGCTGGAAGAATGAAAAGTCTTAGCTTCCAAATAAGCAGCGGACTATTATTTCAGCGTGACAAAAATGATGATGTGGAAGATGCTAAAAAACTTGGTGTAAAAAAAATCGACCTTGTAATTTGTAATTTTTATCCATTTGATAAGCAGTGTAATTTTGTAGATGAGCTTGATCAATTAGTAGGTCTAATTGATGTAGGCGGCCCGACAATGATCAGGAGTGGTGCAAAAAATTTTAAATGGGTGGCAGCAGTTACTAATGTTGGCCAATATGAAGAGTTAATCAACGAACTTGATGAGCATTGTGGTAATACTTCAGAAAAGCTAAGAACTAAGTTTGCTCTTGAGGCCTTTAGACTTCTTGGAAGCTACGATTCGTTAATTCATTTTGAGTTGTCAAATAGGCTGGATAATAAATTAGCGTTACGTTATGGGGAAAATCCTCATCAGCGTGGATTTGTTGTTGCCCATGAGAAAGGTATGTTGGCCAGTATTGTTCCTCTTCAGGGGAAACAACTATCATATAATAACTATCTCGATATAGACGCTGCAATTAATGTTGCTCGGGATCTTAACAAACTTAATATTGAAAAGAGGGGGGTCGTAATAATTAAACATCAGAACCCGTGTGGGGTTGCGCTGTCTGATATTAGTTTGAAGGCACTTAAACTAGCTTGGAGTGGCGATAGCGTGAGTAGTTTTGGTAGTGTTGTTGCATTTACAAAAGAGGTTGAAGCTGATGTGGCAACATGGTTAAATGAGAGGTTTGTAGAAGTCGTAATAGCTCCTAAATTTACGAAAAGTGCTCTTGAGATTTTTTCAGTTAAAAAAAACCTTCGAGTGATTGAGTATGATTTTATAAATGTTGTTTCAAATAGCTTAGAGCTTAGATCAATTGATGGTGGCGTTGTTATTCAGGATAAGGATATAGTGCTTGAGAATAGTTTTCGGTTAGTAACAAAAAAACAGTTTCCATTAAACTTATATGAGTTAGCTAGATTTGCTATTTTAACAGCAAAGCATCTTAAGAGTAATGCGATTAGTTTAGTTAGAGAGATTGATAATAGCGTGCAGCTTATTGGTTCAGGAATGGGAAATCCAAACAGAGTCGTTAGTATTGATCAAGCAATAGCAAAAGCAAAAGAGAGTGGGTTTGTTGATTTTTCGCAAGTGGTTTTAGCATCAGATGCGTTCTTCCCTTTTACTGACAATGTTGAACTGATTGGCCGCAATGGGATTTCGTATATTGTGCAACCGGGTGGTAGCCTAAAAGATCAAGATGTTATTTTTGAATGCGATAAAAAAGGTATTGCGATGGTTTTTACAGATACTAGACATTTTAAACATTAGGAGAACCTCATGGGCCAATCATCAATTAGTTATCTTGATTCTGGTGTTAGTATTGAAGAGGGAGATCGTTTTGTTGATTATATCAAACAAAAAAATCAATCTAGGTTTGGAGGAAACGTTGTAAGTGGGATTGGAGGTTTTTCTGCAATATACAAAGTAACCGAGGACAAGTTTTTAGCTGCAGGAACTGACGGGGTTGGGACGAAGCTTAAGCTCGCTGTTATGCTTGGAATTCATAATACAATTGGAATTGACCTTGTAGCAATGAACGCAAATGATATAATTTGCAGTGGCGCAACTCCGTCTTTTTTTATGGATTATCTTGCGTACAGTAAGTTAGAACAAACTATTTTACATGAAATTATTGATGGCATTTGCGAAGGATGCAATCAATCAGAGATGGCATTAATTGGTGGGGAGACAGCACAGATGCCAGAGATGTATGAAGAGGGTGATTATGATTTGGCCGGTTTTGCAGTCGGCGAAGTAAAGAGTGATGAGTTAATTGATGGGACAAAGGTTACAGCGGGATATCGAATTATCGGAGTAGCATCCAGCGGAGTTCATTCAAATGGTTTTAGTTTGGTGAGAAAGTTAGTTGGTAGTGATGAGCGTGATCTTCTTAAAGAGTTTTTAACTCCAACAACTATTTATGTCTCTATGGTGAAATCATTATTAAAAATTTGTAGAGAAAATATTGCGGGGATTGCTCATATAACTGGTGGTGGATTTACAAATATTGCGAGGATTAACTCGAATTACGATTATGTGATTACTCCACCAAATTTTGATGAGATCCCACGCGTGTTTACTACTCTTGCCAAGCGTTCAAATCTTTGCCAAGCTGAGTTATATAAAACATTTAATATGGGCGTTGGCCTAGTTCTAGTTGTTAATGACGCCACTAAAGTTATGAAGGAATTGAAAAATCTTGGTGTTAAACATTGGGATCTTGGCGAAGTTAAAAAAGGTCATGGCAACATAACCATAGGCACAACTCTGTTGCAATAACTTACTCTCTAGACTACACTACACTACATTACATTACACTACACCACCATACTTATTAATCATTGACAGGAGTTGAGTTTGCAAGTTGATAGCAAATGTCTAGATGTTATTGAGTCCGAGCACGGTTTTTCACGAAACAAAATAGTCAGTGTTCTGACACTGCTTATTGAAGAGGAGTGCTCAGTTCCGTTTATTGCTAGATATAGAAAAGAGCGGACAGGTGAGGCAACTGATATTGAGATTCGGGCAATAAGTGAGGGGTATGAGGCCTATCTAGAGAGAGAAAAGAGAAGAGCATTTATTTTAGAAACAATTGAAAAAATGGGAAAGCTAACTCCAGAGTTAAAGCGAAGCATTGAGAGTGCTAGAACAATAAATGTGTTAGAAGATATCTATGCCCCATATAAAGCTAAAAGAAAAACTAAGGGGCAAATAGCTGTTGATAGCGGTCTGCAACCAGTTGCGGATCTTATCAAAACAACAGGTGAAAAACAATCGGAGTGTCACGCCGAGTTTGAGAAATATATTTGTGAACAGTTTAAGTCTGTTGATGAAGTAGTTCAGGGTTCGCTAAGTATTATTGCGGAAGATGTTGGCCATGATCTTAAGCTCCGAGAAAAGTTCCGGGAGCTCTTTTGGAACGAGGCAACTCTTGTTTCAACGGTCAAAAAAGAGGCGAGCGAAATTACGGATTATGAAAAATATAAAGATTATTTTGAATACGAAGAGAGAGTCTCTTCACTAAAACGAGAAGGTTCAGGCCATAGATATCTTGCGATGAGAAGAGGGATGGTTAATAAAATTCTCAAAGTATCTGTTGAATATGATCAAGAAACCGCTATTCAAATAATCAAAAAACACTCTTTTGAAAATTTTGACTCGCTTGGTTTTTCTAGTGAGTTAGAGAAAGTTATAAAAACTGCTTATATAAATTTCATCCATGCCTCACTAGATCTTGAAATTAAGAGCGAGCTAAAGCAGATTGCAGATGCAGAAGCAATTGAGACATTTAAAGTTAATCTAAAAAATTTGTTACTAGGCCCATATCTTGGGGCGAAGAGCGTTTTAGGGATAGATCCAGGTGTAAGGACTGGATGTAAAGTTGTTGTTGTTGATGAGACAGGAAAGTTTGTTGAAGATATTGTAGTTTATCCACACCCTCCTAAAAATGATGTAGCTGGAACTATTAAAATTCTTAACTTTCTTATTGATAAGCACGGAATAAAATATATCGCTATCGGAAATGGGACTTATGGAAGAGAAACCCTCCACTTAATTGAAGATTTAGTAGATAAAGTTAAAGCTGGATTAGTTAGTGCAACACTTGTTTCTGAGTCTGGAGCAAGTATTTACTCTGCTTCACAAGTAGGTCAAGAGGAGTTTCCAGATTTTGATCCAACAGTAAGGGGATCTATCTCAATAGCAAGAAGATTTCAAGATCCACTAGCAGAGCTTGTGAAAATAGATCCAAAATCAATTGGTGTTGGCCAATATCAACATGACGTTTCTCAGACCCATCTAAAAAAAGGGCTGGATGCTGTTATTGAAACATGTGTTAACACTGTCGGTGTCGATTTAAATACTGCTTCATCATATTTGCTTGAGCACATTTCAGGTGTTGGAAAAGGGTTGGCACAATCAATTGTAAAATTTAGAGAGAGTAGCGGCATGATTAAGAGTAGAGAGGAGTTATTAAAAGTTCCTCGTTTAACGCAAAAAATTTACCAGCAAGCCGCAGGCTTTTTAAGAATATATGGCGGTAAAAACCCTTTAGATGCTACGTTTATCCATCCAGAAAAATATGGGGTGATAGAAAATTGGGCCAAGAGTAAAGGTGTTCTTCTTGATAAATTAAAAGAGAATATCGGAAAGCTTGAATCTGACTCTGCATTTGCTAAAGAGGTTGGTGAGTTTACATTTGTTGATGTTATAAATGCGATTAAGGCCCCAAGCCAAGATCCACGAACTATCTTTAAAACAACTGCATTTAGTTCATCGATAAGATCAATCGAAGATTTAAAAATTGGTAGTTGGTACACAGGTGTTGTTACAAATATTACTCAGTTTGGAGCTTTTGTTGATATCGGTATAAAGGAGAACGGCTTAGTTCACATCTCTCAGCTTTCTGACTCTTTTGTAAAAAATCCACTTGAGGTAGTAAAAGTAGGAGAAGAGGTCAGCGTAAGAGTGATGGAAGTTGATCTTGCAAGAAAAAGAGTCTCTTTATCAAGAAAAAATGGTGAATTTCTATAAATTGTCACCACTTGTTTTTTTTCTCATTGTTTTATTCTGTTGCAATGCTGTTACTAATTTAGTTGGGCGTAGACCCCGTATTAATTAATTCTTGATATTCTCCGAACATTGGT
>DYOQ01000053.1 GCA_020720455.1 Bdellovibrio sp. | reverse complement strand
TTTAGTTATATAAAATAGAGTCCTCTCTAAACTCCTCTTTAGTTGAAAGAGGAAGTCCTGTTATTGTTATAGTGTAGAGTTGTTCTGGTCGAGGATTTTCTTTTGCCATTTGGCCAAGTTCAAATAAACATTCATTAATTCTCTTTCTAAACTCGGGAATTTGTGTGGCCGAAATGTTGATATACTGAGTATCCATGATGATCTCATTTGAAGAATCACTTATTGCAGGATGTGTCGCCAAGGCCCATAGTTCATTTAAAGTAGATTTATCACTGGAAATAATATTTTTGAGAATTGACTCAGGTTTTCCATTTGTGTTTAGAGATAGGAAGTTTAAATCAATGAGCTCTTTTAAAATTTTTTCGGCCTCTTCTGGGGTAACCAGTCCGTTTAATTTTTTAGATATCCACTGAGGTGATTCAACAAAATATGGTAAGTTTGTAAGCATTGCTACAGCATATGGTTTCCACCCTTTAAGTTGGATCAAATTTTTTTGATTACCAAAATCTTGTGAACTAAGTTTTAACTTTGTGAGTTTTTTTAGGTGGTACTCTTTTTCTTGGGGTGCCTTTGCTTGGTTAAAGCTTACGAGTGCTTCAAAGTAGTCTAGCTCTTCAGCGTTAAGTCCAATTGCTGAGGCAAATTTAATAATGTTTGATGATGTCAAATTTTTCTTTCCATCACTAACTAGCTTTAGATAGTTTGGAGATTGAATTCCTGCTTTTTCAGAAAATCTAGCATAGGTAAACCCTTTTTTCTCTTTTTTCATAAACAGGTAGTACTCTTTTAAGTAAGTTCTGTAATTTGAGTAATTCAATATGCTAATCATGATATACCTCGTGTTCTTGCAGCGTAATGCTGAAGGTGACGAGCGCAGTATGTACTAGAACCAGATTAATTGACAGCTTTTGTCGTGACGAAAAGTTAAGATATTTGTCAAATTCGATTGGTTAATGTTTTACCGAAGATTCGATATCGATAAACTGTAATGAATAATGCGAAAAGGTAGGTTAGTACGGCAAGCATTAGTCCGCTTTTATTCTGTGGTGTTGTAACTGTTCCGCAAGATAAAAATTCAGGTTGGTGTTTGGGATAGAGATAAGTGACTCCGTTAATGTCATCCCAGCTAAGATCTGTTCTTTTTATCTCTTGGAGTTGAAAATACATTAAGGCCTCACTCTCTTCTGTATGGCCAAGGCCAATGGTGTGGCCTAATTCGTGAGCTATAACGATTACTTTTTGTTCATAGGTTGATTCACTAAACTGATTTCCAGCTCGATCATTAATTACTAAAATAGCTCCGTGAATAGTTGTACCGCTGGCATTATTAGGAAGGGTTGTAGCATAGACGTTTAAATCTTGATCTGAAAAATTTGTCTCTGATTCATTGCATGTGATTAAAACATTATCTGACACTGTTAGGTCGCTATTTGGAATACAACCACCAGTGGATGTTGTTGAGCTACAAAGAGGTTCTGTATAGAAGTCGCTGTTAACGGTAATAATATCTCCAACTGTCATAGTTAGCTTAGATGTTGCCACTTTATTCCAGAAACGAGTTACGGCCTCTTTTGTAATTGCTTTTAATTCTTCTGATGTCGTTCCAATTCGTTGACAATTATCAGCAATTTTAATGATAACGTTGTCTTGCTCAAACCTAGCTCCCGTTGAGGTATTGAGAGTAAATCCAAAGAGTAGGTGAGGGGTTAATAGTAGTAATAAAAAAATAGTTAGATGTTTTATCATCTGCCACCCATATAAAATGTTTGAGGGTTTATGTGATATAAAATCGAAATCATATATGAGAACGCTCTTTTGTCGCTATCTCCTACGTCAAGAGTTATTCCATCAATCCTTGAAGAAAAACTTCTAGAGAAAAAATATTCTATGCCAGCTTGAATTACAAAATTATTGGCAGTTTCTGCATACTGTGGAAGGTAAAACGTACTAGAGCTGTTCCCGTTCCCAAGACTCTTTGTGCCACCTGTTGAGCTAATTCTGGTGTAGTTTATTCCTAATCCAGCTCTTAATGTCCAATCGCTAATATCGTAGCTTAAATTGCTCCAGAAAAAGTAGCTAGATCTTGTTATGTCACCTCCCTCCGTATGTCTCGGTAAGAGTACTCCTATTTCTGGGCAAAAATTGAGAGTGGATGAATTATTAAGTGGTAACGCTATGCCGGTAAGAATTCCTGGATTTAGTTCGAAACTATTTTTTGAACCATCACCACTAGTTTGAACTTCGTTTACTTGTTCAGTCATGGTGGCAACGCCAAGATAACTATTAGTGACAGTTATCGCTTTTGTGGATATATTTATTAGCAAAATTGTTACAGTAGTCGCAATGATTTTAAACATGTTAATCATTGTGCTTTATTTTTAGATGTTTGACAATTCTACAGGAGGAATTATGTTTGATAATTTTAAAGTACCAAAAGAGTTAATGCCATCAGATCCACGTTTTGGTTGTGGCCCATCACTTATTCCGTTAAATTTTTTAGATGAGCTAAAGAGTGAGGGAGTTCATTTGCTTGGAACTAGCCATAGAATGACTCCAGTTAAAAACTTAGTCAAAGATATGCAAGAAGGCCTTCGGAAATATTTTAATATTCCGACAGATTATTCTGTCGTACTTGGTAACGGTGGAGCGACTCTGCTTTTTGATATGATTGGGTTAGGTATCGTAAAGAAAAAAGTTATTCACTATACATGTGGAGAGTTTTCACAAAAATGGTTTTTAGCTTCTAAGGCGATTCCTTGGATTAATGCAGTTGAAAAAGCTGTAGATTATGGGAATGGAAATATTCCAGAAGAACACCACGATGCTGATTTGGTCTGTATGACACTAAATGAGACTTCAACAGGTGTTCAGTTAGATAAAATGGCAAAAGTTTCAGGTGATACTCTTCTTGCTATCGATGCTACAAGTGGAGCTGGTCAAGTTCCGTGCGATATTAGTAAAACAGACATTTTCTTTTTCTCTCCTCAGAAAGTTTTTGCTAGCGAAGGTGGCCTTTGGATTGCGTTTTTGTCTCCTAAAGCTAGAACGAGAGCTCTTGCTATAGCTGAAGATACAACTAGGTACATTCCAGAAATTATGAGCTGGAAACAGGCGATTGCAAACTCTGATAAAAACCAGACTTATAACACGCCTTCAATTACAACTATTTTCTTTTTAAGACAGCAGTTAAATATGATGAATAAAGATGGTGGTTACCAAGCTGCAATCACTTATGCAAAAAAGAAAGCTGATCTAATTTACGGTTGGGCCACTGATAAACCATACTTGTCACCATTTATTCAAAAAACTGAGTTTAGATCAGTAGCAGTTGCAACAGTTGATGTTGATGAAAGAATTGATGTTGACTCATTGATAAAAGTACTTGGAAAACAAAAAGTTGTTTATGGAATAGACTCATATCGAAAGTTAGGAAGAAATCAGTTTAGAATATCACTTTTCCACAATGTCTCTTATGCAGATTTGGAGAAGCTGACTAAGTTGTTATCGCTAGCTATTGAGCAACATATTTAGAAGAGCAGGCCTATCTTTTTGCTAGCGGGCACTCTTTAAGTCTTTTGCTTAAGTCATCCCACAAAGACTCTGGGTTATTAGTGTGCTTGCGTTGTAGTTTATCAATTATTGCTAACATTAAAGATTTAGTCTCGGGATCTGTTTCTGCATTGGCAAGTAAAAGTTTAAGTTCATCTGACATCGGTGCTGGGTTTGTTTTTCGTGCTAGAATCAATTTCTCTGCTACTTCTTTAGCTTCTTCAGAGAGATTCATAATGTCATTTCCAGTGGCTTTAATCTCGTCGGCCACTACATCTGCTAATCGTTTTGTTACATTCTTTGTTAGTCCTAAATCTTTTAGAATTAATAATGATTTAAGATCTAGCGGCGCCAATACAACATCTGCTGTACTCCATGCCATGTTGGTATTACTTTTAGACATAGCTTCAGTTACTCTTTTCCAGTCTGACATCCCGGCCATCATTAAATCTTGTTCTCTTTGAGCATCTTGAAATCCTTTATATGACTCTGTTCCTCCCCAAATGGCCAGACCTGTTCCAGCTATTGATAATCCTGCACCAAGAGATGTTCCAACGGCAATGCCTCCTACTGGCCCAAGCATAACTGTCGCTGCTACAACACCTGCTCCAAGTGCTAATTTTGATTTCCAGTGAACAGGAGGTTCTCCATGGGTTGCAAGTAAATAGCAGTGTATCGCTTGGTTTTTAATTAGAGACTTTTCATACTCTTCTTTACTTAGGTTTTTAGTTTTTTGGTTATTAAAAAAATTTGCTACTAGAGATGGGTTTAGGTGTGAGTATTCACCTTCAGGTTTTCCAAGTACCTGACAATACTGTTTTGCACCATCGTCAAGCTCTGTAATTAAATCTTTTGATTTATTTTTTAGTGCGCCCATCATGCTCATCGATGAAAATTGTCCGTTTAATGCATTTGTGATCTCTTCTTTGTAGTGAGCAAATAGATTATCAGGATTTTGATTGGTACGAAATGCTTCCTCTAATTTCTTGATTAGTTTATCGCTATTTTTCATATTTTTTTTAACTGCATCGGTAAATTTTGATGGAGCAAATTTGTCGCCTTTGAACTGAAATAGTCTTGTCCAACTTCCACCAAAATCAAAAAGTTCGTAACCGTTTTTGGCAATCTCTTGAAGTTGAGAATTATATGGTGAAATTTCCTCTTCATGTTTTTTATTAAGCGGAGCAAGTTCTGTCTCTACGCATTTTCGGTATTCGATTGAGTCTTTTGGAGTTGCAACTAGGCCAGGATTAAATTTATCTTTGCATTTATATCTCGCGTCGTTATCAGCTTGGTACATCTCTTTTTCATGTCGTTTAACTATTGGATTTCTAATATTTATTAATGCATCGGCCGTGAGCGCGTTTATCATTTTTAGTGAAAGAATTCCTTTTTGAAAATCTTCAAAAGGTTTTACTCCGGGCCCAGTTAGTTCAGCAACTTTTTTATAAAGATCTTCATCTTTTTCTTTTAAACATTTCTCTGTCTTATCACTTGTAAATTCTGGAAAAATTACTTGAGTGTTGTTTCTGATGGCGATAACACCCATAATCGCTTCTTTTGTTAACTCGTCTTGAAACTTTATTGCTAAAGATTCCATCGAACTGTTGTTGATTTCGGATACTGTTTTGTTCAGTTGATCAAAGGTAATATTTAACTCCGTACCGTCATAACACTCTCCAAACATTTTGGTGTTCCCGTTTTGCTTTTCAAGTTCACTTAGACTTTTTTTATCCTTTCCATATGGGTAATTGTCACAGTATTTTGGCATCTCAGATTCACTGATTGCAAACGTTTGTAGCGTTAAAAGTATTGTTGGTATTAGGAATAAAATTTTATTTGCCATATATCACCTATAAGTAAATAGAAATATCAACACACTGATCGGAAATTAAAAAATAAAATAAAATATTTTTTTTTAGAGTTTTTTTCAAGGTTATTTATTCAAGATCTTCGTGTAGCACTTTGGCCTCATCTGTCCACTGTGCCTCAACACTATCTTTGCCTGCAATCTCTCTACCTTTTTTTTCAGTGGGTTGGACATTTCTATACTCTTTTGACGCAGAGATGGTTTGTCCTGCCTGTTCAATGAGTTGTTCTTGTGGACTAAAATTGTCAACTTTTCCATAAAAAGTTTCGGCATCAACTAAATGTGTTGGAGTTGTTTCTGTATATGTACTGTTTTCATCTACGGTATACGCTTCATTTTCTGTAGCTGTAAGCAGAGAAAAATTGGTGATTAGTAGTTGCAGTGATAAAAAAAGGAACATCTTTTTCATTTACGCCTCCTGTGACGATTAAATTATAGCGGTAGAGGGTGATTTTTTCTACAGGGAAAATTGCTCGTTATTGGGCCGATAGTTCCAATATCTGGTGCTAACTACTTGACCATGTAAACGCAACATAACATAATAGTTTTCTATTACTAATATCTAGGATCTGTTATGGCAAGTAAAGGGATACTCAAGAAGGGTGTTACAAAGAAAAATATCGTAAGCAAGAAAGTGGCAACTAAAAATGTTGTTAAAAAGAAAATTGCTATAAAGAAGGTTGCAGTAAAGAAGGTTATTGCTAAAAAAGTTGCAGTAAAAAAAGTTGATGCCAAGAAGAGTGTAATCAAAAAAGTGACGGTAAGTAGCGTTGCTAAAAAGGTGGTGGCAACAAAAGTCGAACCAGTTAAGATAATTCCAACTAAAACTATTAAAAATGTTACAAAAAAAGTCATTCAATCACCTCAAACTCAAAAAGTTCAAACTCAAAAAGTATCTAAAGTTTCTAAAGTTTCTAAAGATAAAGAGTTCAAAATTACAAAACAGCAGGGTAAAGAACTTGAAAAACTGTTGGTGTCAGTAAAAGACCGCGAGTATTTTAAAGATCCATTTCTTCGGACGTTATTAATTGGTGATGATTTAAGAATCAAGCTAACGTCTCTAATCTCATATTGGATGTCAGGGGATGTTACAAGAAATGATGATGACTTTGCTTCTGAAAAGAACTGGTTAGAAGCAGAGGATGTATTACAAAGTTTTTTGCAGGAGTTATAAACATGGCATGTATTAGACCTTTTAAAGGACATAGGCCCAAAAAAGATTTGGCCAAAAATATTGCATCATATCCTTATGATGTTGTGTCGAGCGAAGAGGCAAGAGAGATTGCAAAAAATAATCAATACTCTTTTTTTCATGTAGTAAAACCGGAGATAGATTTAGATCCAAAAATCGATCTATATAGTCCAGTGGTATATGACACTGCTAAAAAAAATTTAGAGATGTTTATTGAGAAAGGGTGGTTAATTCAAGACGAAAAAGATTGTTTTTATGTTTATAGGCAAAATATGAATGGACATGAGCAGTATGGGCTCGTAGTAACCGCTTCATGTGATGATTACGATAATGGAATTATTAAAAAGCATGAGTTTACGAGGCCAGATAAAGAGGATGATAGGTTTCGCCATGTCTATACGACAGGAGCAAATGGTGGCCCAGTTTTTCTAACGTATCGGCCAGATGGTGGAATTAATCAGATGGTATCATCGGTAGTTAAGTCAGAAAAACCTCTATACGATTTTGTCGCAGACGATGGAATTTCTCATACAGTATGGCAAATTAAGGATAGTAAGTTAATTAGTGAACTGATTACTAAATTTAAAAAAGTAGATTACCTATATGTAGCTGATGGGCATCATAGGGCGGCGAGTGGTTCAAGAACTAGAAAGGCAAAAGCGAAAGAAAACAAGAACCATCGAGGTGATGAAGGTTATAACTATTTTCTGGCAGTGCTATTTCCAAGCGATCAATTAAAAGTGTTAGCATACAATAGGGTAGTTGAAGATTTGGCCGGCAAGAGTCCCTCTGAGATATTAAAAGGATTAAGCGAGGTGTATGAACTTGTCTCTCAAGGTGTAAAAGTTCCTCCTGAAAATAAAATGGTCTCAGTTTATTTAGAAAAAAAATGGTATCTCTTTAAAGATAATAGCGATAAATCCAAGTATTCTTCACCAGAAGAGGGGCTTGATGTCGCTGTTTTACAAAGTAGAATACTTGCGCCGTTATTAAAGATTGATGATCCAAGAACCAACTCTAGAATTAAGTTTATCGGCGGTATTCGTGGAACTGATGAGCTTGAAAAATTAGTCGATAGTGGAAAATATAAAATAGCGTTCTCTCTTTATCCAACAAGTGTAGATGAGATTATGAGCGTTGCAGATGTTAGTAAGGTTATGCCTCCAAAATCTACATGGTTTGAGCCAAAACTTAGAAGTGGATTGATAGTCCATAAATTTTAGGGTAGTTGCATACTAGTGAAAGCAGTAGTATTTGATTTTGATGGCACACTTATTGATTCTTCGGGGCATATTCTAGAAGCGTTTGAGTATGCACTTTCGCCATTTGGTATAACTGTTACAGATCAGACTATTGAGATGATTCGTCCAAGGACAACACCCAACTTATTTATTGATCTTATCGATAGAAGTGATTGGCCTTTAGCATTTGAACGTTTAGCAAAAATAACAAAAGAACACCTGCTACAAATAACTCTTTATGATGGGATGCTTGAACTACTTGAAAAGTTGTATCAAAAGGGCCTGTTGCTTGCCATTTGGACAGGAAGAGATACTAGTTCGGCAATTGATATATTAAAGAGGCAACAGTTAGGTCATTTTTTTAAAATTGTTGTTGGTAATACCTGTGTTAAACATAACAAGCCACATCCCGAAGGGTTATTAAAAATAATTAGTGACTTCGGGTGTAATGCTTCTGAAGTAGTGATGGTTGGTGACCACCTTCATGATTTAGAAGGTGCTGCTGCTGTAGGAGCAAAAAAGGTTCTTGTTAATCACGGATGCACTAGTCGTGAAGTTGAAAAAAAATATGGAGTGGAAAGAGTAATGCCAGATAGGTTTGTTGGAAATGCGAAGGAGTTAGAAAATTATCTTTTTCTGCTGCTCTAAAATGCGCAGATTCCAGATGGCCGTGGCCGTTTTATAGGAGAAATACTTGTTACTATTTTTATTAAAAATTTTTTTGTTTTACATCCTTTTTACAATCATTAGAACTCTCTATAGAGGGCGCTTGCTTATTTCTATCTTAAGAAATGGACAAGGCCCAAGTATTAAGAAAAGAGGGGAGAGTGTGGATCAAGCTAATGTCTATGAGGCCGAGTGTAGAGTAAAAAAAGAGGAGTAGTCTATATTTGATAGGTCAACCTATCAAATATCATAGGTTGACCTATCAAAGAAATATCGTGTAAAATAGATACATGTATATAAGAGAGTTTGTTAAGATTATTGAAAATCGAATGATGGAGCATCATCCACTCATGCAGTTTGTTATTGGCCCTCGCCAGGTAGGTAAAACAACAGGCGTGGAGATGTTTTTAAAAAAATATAAAGGGCCAGTTATTTATGAATTGGTAGAGGGTGATTTAAATCAAAACCAGAGTTGGTTAAGGTTACAGTGGCAAAAAGCTATTTCACTCGGCAACGATTCACTTTTAGTTATTGATGAAATTCAAAAAATTGATAATTGGGCAGAGGTTATTAAGTCTCTTTGGGATAGTGGCCGTAAAAAAAAATTAACGTTAAAGTGCATATTTCTTGGATCTTCAAGCCTAACTCTTCAAAAAGGTCTTACAGAGAGTTTGCTAGGAAGATATGAGTTGATTCAAGTTTTTCATTGGAGTTATAGTGAAAGCAAAAAAATTTGCAAAAATTTAAGCTTTGATCAGTACTGCCGCTTGGGAGGATATCCAAAATCGTATGATTTTTTGAGTGATGCTAAAAGAGTTTCCTCTTACATAAAAGAATCCATTGTAAGAAATGCGATAGAAAAAGATATTTTATTAAATCATACGATTAAAAAACCAGGACTATTTAAACAAACAGCTGAAATTTTGGCCGCATATCCTTCAAAAGAGGTAAGTTATACAAAACTTCTTGGCCAACTACAAGAGGGAGGGAATGTCGAATTAATTAAGCATTACTTGTCTCTTTTTGAAGGAACGTTTTTATTTAAAGCGATCCCGAAATTTGTAGGTGTAAAATTAAAGTTATCATCTCCTAAAATTTTAGTTTTAGGCCAGGCCTTAATTTATGCTCTTTGTCCTGTGGAGATAGATAAAGGTTATCTTTTTGAAAATCTAGTTGGAGCTGAATTATTGAAATGGGTTGACGAGCTTTTTTACTGGCGAGAGGGTGATTATGAGGTAGATTTTGTTGCGAGAGTTAATAAAACTTTATATGCAATTGAGGTTAAATCTGGAAGATCAAAACATAGCAAAAGCCTTAACGTTTTTTTAGCAAAGTATAAAAATATAAAACATTTAATTATTGATGAAAGTGAGTATAATCGTCTTTGTGTAGAACGAGATAAATTTTTTAATTAACGAATGTTTATTTATTTTGCACAATCCACATTCTAAGTTTTTCAGCAAGGGCCATATTGTAACTATCAATTGTTGTTTCTAAGATATTAAATTTGGGATCTTGAGGATCTGGTTCACATTTTGAGACTGTTAATAAGAGTGGGACTGGATCTTTTGTTATATCTGTAATCACACTACATGAGATCTTAATCGCTGTTTTTCTAGTAAACATTTGAGTTGTTCTCCATTCAAATCCTTCCGTGGTAACTTTTTTAAGTAACAGAGTTAGGTCGAATGTACAGCTTGTTTCGTTCTTATTTATTGGATACATGCTAATTGTTTCACAGCGCACTTTGGTTTTACAAAACTCTTTTAGTTTCGGGCAAAGGATTAACATGTCTAAAGGTTTCATTAAATAATCATCTGCCCCAAGCGATAAAGCGTTATCAATATCCTCTCTGCTTGATCTTTTAGAAAACGCAAATATTACTATTTTGTCGCCAAATTTATTTTTTAAATCTTTGATGATCTGGAAACCGGCCCCAAAATCAGTATCTAGGTTTAAATCAACGAAGCAGATATCTGGTTGAACCTGATTAATTGCCAGATAAAATTCCTCTTTGGTAGTCGCGGTGTGAAGATTAAAATTGAACTCTTTTAATTTAACTTTTAAAAGATCGTTAAATTCCTTGTCATCATCAATTGTTATTAGCACAGGTTGTTCCACCGACATTTTAAACCTTCTTTTTACATGATCTGATTTGTTTGGCGGCCGTATCTGTTATTCCAACAAAACTGACAAGAGTTTTGAACCCTCCTTCGCTTGCCCCTAAGTGTGAGTTCACTCTTTGAGAGCATCCTTGTACGTCCATTTTTTGAAAAAAAGAAGAGGTAACTTCGATCTTATCTTTTGGAGAAAATTTTATAGAAGAGATCAAGGTAAAACTTAGTTCACTAATTTCGGTAACATCTCCTTGTATTGTAACTATACCGTTTGCTTCACCATCATTAAAAACTTTCTCGAGTTTAAAACTTTCAGCTTGTTTTAATGCTTGTTTTGCAATCATGATTAAGGCATTAGCAACTAGTGGTTTTTTTATAAATTTAAAAGCTCCGAACTCCATTGCTTTTGCCTCTAGCTTTGGAGAGGTTTGAGCGGTAAATACTATGACCGGAATATGAGCGTAAAATTTATTTTTTTTAGTATATTTTAGAAAGTTAAGGCCATTTGCACCGGCCAGATCAATGTCTAGAGTGATTATAGTTGGGACTCTTGAGTGTAGCATAGTTATGGCCTTGTCACTCTTAGAGGCCGACATTGTTTCAAGCCCCATATTGGTTAAAATTTTTGAAATAAGAAGAACCATATCAGGATCATCATCTATTATTAGGACTAGTGGTGTACCTGCCAAAACTCCTCCTACAAAGTTACATAAGTGATTTCGATATTGTTTAGATAATCTTTCATTTTTTCAAACTCTACTTTAATGGCATCTAACTGTTTTGCTTTTGCAGCAGTTTCCATTCTTTTTCCAACTTCACCAAGAGGCATAAATCCATAGCTACCGGCATTGCCAGAGAGTTTATGAGCAATGGATTCAATCGCTTTGAAATCACCATTTGTAATTAGCGTTGTAAGATTAATGACATCTTTTGTTCTGCTTTCTAAAAAATGTGGTATTAGCTCTTTTAGCTCAATATCAATTGAGACACTGATTTTATTACTCATACCAACTACTCCCCGGATATAGTAAGACTTTAGCTCTGTTCTCTAAAAACTTTTTATACCCTTCTTTTTCTAGAGAACAGAGTTCCTTATAACTGCCTTTTGATTCGACCCATGTTCTAATTGTAGCTGAACCGTTGATTAAATCAATTGCTTTTTTTTCAAACTCATATTCGTATGGTTTCTCATTCCATGCAAATTTATCTCCAAGTAGGTGATAAAAATGTTGGCATAATATCTGAGCAACTCTCCACGGCCTAAAACTATTATTATCAGTAACGTGGATTTGAAATCCGCCACATGGAGTTCCAGCGTGTTTTTGAAATGTAGGAACAAAATAGAGTGGTCTTAGAATAAACCCTTCAATTTTATGTTTATTAAAGATTGGCATTAAATCATCTTTTATACTGTAAGGATCAAGGTTTGGATGGCCTATAATCTCAAGGCTTCTAGTGGTCCCTCTTCCTTCTGAAATGTTGGTTCCTTCGAATAGGACAGTTCCTGCAAACGTTTTGGCCCCTTCACTTGTTGGTAAATTGGGAGAGGGGAGTACCCATGGAAGTTTGGTATCTTCAAAAAACATTTGACGTTTCCAGTTTATCATTTTGATGACATCTACTTCACATTTTGCATCGGTAAAACTAGTAGTAAAAAGAGCGACTTCTCCAATAGTCATTCCATGTCTCATTGGAATTTCATGGTGGCCAACAAAAGAGAAAAAATCAGGTTCTCTAACGTTTCCTTCGATGATCTCTCCACCAACAGGATTGGGCCTATCCAGCACAACCACCTTTATTCCAAGTTTACCGCACTCTTTTATCGTAAGCGCAAGTGTTGAAATATAAGTGTAGACGCGAGTTCCGACATCTTGAAGATCGACAACTAATGTATCAATCCCAGATAACATCTCTTTGGTCGGAATTCTTGTTGATGAATAAAGACTATAAACAGGGAGTTTAAAGTATGGATGGATAAAATTTTTACTCTCCATCATATTGTCTTGAACATCAGTGACAAATCCGTGCTGTGGCCCATAAACGGCCTTAACTCTATCTTTAAAACTATTTTTTAGTAATGTAACTGTGTGCTCAAAACTGCTATTAATGCTGGCAGCATGGCAGAGAATTCCAATATTCCCAACAATTTTTTTTTGTTGAGTAGTATCTGAGATAACTGATTCTAATCCGGTAACGACTTTTTTCATTAAAATAAATTATAAGTTGGCGAGCTATTTGTTAGCAAGGATTATTCTAGACATTTTATTCTCTACTTAGGTAGCATGCCTATACATATTGAGGGAGATATTTTTATGAGGCAATATTTGGATCTGCTGACAGAGGTACTCAGTAGAGGGGTTGAGCGGGGAGATCGAACGGGTACTGGTACGAGGTCTATTTTTGGCCATCAGTCGAGATATAATCTTCAAGATGGTTTTCCACTTGTTACTACCAAAAAAGTTCATTTAAGATCCATAATTCACGAACTGTTATGGTTTATAAAAGGCGATACTAACGTTAAATATTTGCATGATAATAAAGTAACAATTTGGGATGAGTGGGCCGATGAACAAGGTAATTTAGGGCCAGTATATGGAGCACAGTGGAGAGCTTGGAAAGGACTAGACGGTAGGGATCATGATCAATTAAGTGAACTTATTCATGGGTTAAAATCTAATCCCGATTCAAGAAGACATATTATTTCAGCTTGGAATGTTGGAGAGCTTGAATATATGGCCCTTCCGCCATGTCATGCGTTTATTCAATTTTATGTGGCAAACGGAGAGCTCTCTTGTCAGTTATACCAAAGGTCTGCAGATATATTTTTAGGAGTACCATTTAATATTGCTTCTTACGCTCTATTTACGATGATGATTGCGCAAGTTACTGGGCTAAAGGCAAAAGAGTTTATTCATACACTAGGGGATGCTCATATCTATTTGAACCACCTAGAGCAGGTAAATTTGCAACTTAGTAGAAAACCATGTCCACTACCAACGATGAAAATTAATAGTGATGTTAAAGATATTTTTAGTTTTAAGTTCGAAGATTTTATTTTAGAAAATTACCAGTCACATCCAAGTATCAAAGGTGAGATTGCGGTATGATTGTATCGGTAATTGCAGCAATAGGAAAAAATTATCAGCTAGGCCTAAATGGAAAAATGCCATGGCATCATCCTGAAGATTTGAAATATTTTAAAAAAATAACGATGAATCATCATTTGATTATGGGTAGAAAAACATATGAATCGATTGGATTTCCTCTTCCAAATAGAAAGAGTGTTATTTTAACCAAAGATATAAGTTACTCTCCAGCAAACGTGAATGAAAATGTTAGTGTTGCAACATCGGTTGAACAGGCACTAAATTTTGCACGAGCTCGGGGAGATGAAGAGGTTTTTTTTGCTGGAGGATCTGAAATCTATAAATTAGGAATAGATCTAGCAGATAGGATTTATCTCACAAGAGTTGAATACGACGGTATTGCAGATATTTATTTCCCGATAATTGATTTCAAGCAATTTAAGATTGTAACAAGGTCAAATGGTGAGAAGGTTTTGTTTGAAGTTTGGGAGAGAAATTAAAAAGTATTAATGATCTGTTGCATTTTTTTAAAACAATCTTCTAATAGTTGCCCGGCATCACTGTTATTCATTCCTTCTGTTGCCACTGGTTCTAATACGCGAATTTTGATGTTAACTGGCCTCCATAAACTATTCCAGTTGGAGTCGGTGATGAAGTTGTTGGCACAGACCGGAATGATGGGCACTTTTGCATTAATGGCAGTATAAAACGCCCCTTTTTTAAACTGTTTTAGTCCAGTATGTGGGCCCTTGCCTCTGGTACCTTCGGGCATAATCCAAATGGAGAGCGATTTTTGTTTTATTGCAAGCGCAACATCATTTAACGAATTTACAGATTTTGTTCTATTGGCCCTATCAATTGCAATATTTCCGGCCAAATAAAATAGCTGGCCAAAAATAGGTATCCAGTTGAGCTCTTTTTTGCCAATTACTACTGTTCCTTTGCGAAATAGTTTGGCCATAAAAGCAGCATCAATATTTGATTGGTGATTAGAAACTATAATAGCAGGATCTGCTTTTGCAAAATTTTCCATCCCATCAATTTCAAATCTTATGCCACTAACAAGTTCAAAAAATTTTGTTTTAAAAAATAAGGATGCAAGCCACATCGAATTTTTTTGGCGCGGAAAAAAAATAACTAAAAGCAATCCAATGGCCGAACCAACTAGGAGTAAAACATGGGCATGAAATAATCTTATAAAACGAATCATGGGAGAAGAATGCTTGAGCTAAAAACTTTTGTCAAGTATGGCCTATTACCTATAATTGCCATTATACGTAATAAGATTTTTATGTAGAATGCGGAAAACAGATGATAAATGTTGTTCCAGACCCTAGTTCAGATTCTAGCTTAATGGTTCCACCATATCCCTGCACAATTGAACTAATTATATATAGTCCAAGTCCGGTTCCTTGTCCAGAAGGTTTGCTGGTATAAAATTTTTTGAAAATCATCTCGTGTTTTTCTTTAGGTATTCCTTCTCCCGTATCTTTTAAGGCAAGAATATAATGATTCGTGTCTTGTTTTGTAATAATGGTGATTTTCTTTTCGCTCGAATTTTCCATTGCATCTCTTGCGTTAGAGAGCAAGTTGAGAATCACCTGTTGAATTTTTCCAATATTTGCTTTGATTGGTAAGTTATTTGGGCAAAGTTGCATGTCTAAAGTTATGTTATTTTTTTTGTATAAAAAAGATACGAGATCAAGTGACCCTGTTACAGCATCATTTAGGTTAATTATCGTATCTTCACCTGAATCTATTCTTACGTAAGTTTTAAGTCCAATGACAATTTTTCTTATAGCTTCAGCAGCTTTTTTCATGGGATCAATGCCACTAATTGCATCTTCTGTGACAAATTTTCCTTTTTTTATTTTAATTTCTTGTAACGAAAGATGTCCAAGAATCACGGCCAATGGATTATTTACTTCATGGGCAACGCTTGCGGTAAGGGTTCCTATAGATGCCATTTTTTCCGTTTGTAATAACTGTTCGTTGGTTTCTTGAAGCTGTTGAAACTTAGCTTGAAGTTCTTTATATTGATTTATTACAACTTGATTCTCACTTCGCAATCTCTTGTCATAGATTAAAATTAAGTTTGTAAGAATCTCTGTAGACGCAGACATAATCGGTTTGAAAGTATCAAAGGGTATCTCAAAAAGTGTCGATTCACCTTTGGTAGTTACTGTTGCGCTTCTAGTTGAGCTCTCTCCTATTAACGACATCTCTCCAAAAATATCTCCGTTAGCAAGAATAGCAAGCGGTATCCCCTTTTTACTAATTTCAACTTTTCCATCATCTATTAAAAAAAGTGAGGCCGAGTCATGATTTTCAATGCAGACATACTCCTTTGGAAAAAATTTTCTTTTGATTGATATTTTTGCCACCTCTTTAATTGTGTGTTCTGCTACTTCATTAAACAAACAAAATTTTCCAAGTTCCTTAGATATACTATTAATCTCTTCGTTATTCATACCTAGAAGTATATTAGAAGTTTAGATAAAGATAAACCAAAGAAATAAGTAGACTGAAATAGTTTGGTTTATATAGTGACTTGTTATATCCTATATTTATAGTAAAATTCAATCTGATAACTATTATATAAATAATCACAGCATGGGGTAAGGATTCATGGAGTTGTTAAAAAGCTTGGTTTCAAAATTTTTTTTTATTACATCATTTTTTGTATTTGTAATGTTTAATGTGTCGATTATGGGAAAGGAAAATATAGCTTTTGATGTGGATCTTGCGTTTACGGAAGCTTGTGATTCGGGAATAACGGACGCTTGCTTTGATTATTGGAGAAGAGTTCAAGATCAAGAATCGGAAACAGCTGTTTATAAAAAAAAATGTGACGATAAAAAAAAGAGAGGGTGTTTTAATTTAGGAATAACAATTGAAGAGGCGGGAGATCAGGCGGCGGCCTTAAAGTATTATCTTTCATCTTGCGAGGGAAATATCTGGATAGCTTGTCAAAGAGTTGGGGAAATTTATTATCATGATAATAAGCAGAGTGATGCTCTCCCCTATTTTGATAAAAGCTGTAAAGCTAAACTTGGGACAGGTTGTTATTTTTATGCCAAAGCTAAAAATTATATAATTCAAGATGAGCTTAAAAAAGATTGTGACAATGGTAAAACTGCCTCTTGCGATATTCTTGCAAGAAGTAGCAAAAAAGAGATGTCAAAAGAAGCGCTCCTTAAGGCCTGCAATGGTGGCATGGGAATCTCTTGTTATAACCTAGCAAAACTTGAGGATAAAGATTTTAATGTTCAAGGAGCAGTTGAACATTACAAAATGGCATGTGAGAAAGGACATATGTTAGCTTGTTCTAATCTTGGCCATATTGAAAATATGGCCGGTAACAATGAAGCGGCAAAAAAATATTATACCAAAGCGTGTAAGGGCGGAGAGAAATCTGGCTGTGACAGGATGAAACATTTAACTGATTAAATCGCCAGGGTTTTAAATAGATATGGATAAAAAAGTATTATATATTGATGATGACGAGGTAACTAGAGAGACAATTACTCTTCGGTTGTCAAAAAAAGGTTTTACTATTGTTACTAGCAGTGGCGACTTAGATAAAATATGTTCTGAGCTAACAAGCGTAAAGCATGATGTCGTATTGCTTAGTGAAAGTTTGATAGAGTCAGATGTGTTTGAATCGATAGAACTGATTAGGAAACATTTTGATGAGGTGACTTTACCAATAATTTTGCTTGTTAGTAGTGCTAACTATACGACTGTTTGTGTTAGAGCGCTAAACTTAGGAGTAAGTGATTTTTTAACTAAGCCAATAAATATTGAGATAGCAGCTGCGAGAATAGATGCCCATATTAAGTTTGTAAAATTAAATGAAGATAGTAAGGCAAAAAGTGAACTCAATAATCTTAATGCGATTATTGCGACATATAATCATGAGATAAATAATCCGCTAACAGTCGCTCATGGAAATGTCCAACTACTAGCGACAATGTGTAAAGATGATTCAGTTAAAGATATTATCACCAAGATACATAAAGCACTCGAAAGAGTTGCTGCAATTATTAAAGACATCGAACATTTAAATACTACGAAAGGTAGATTAGCAACAGTTGATTATGCAAAGTTATCGAAGATGTTAAACGTATCTAAACAATAGGTGGAAAATGAAAAATTTAGAAAGTCTAAAAGCGTGGCAAGAATTAAGTTCACATGTAAAGGAATTAAAAAACACTACAATCAAACAACTGTTTGTTGATAATAAAAGATTTTCGAAATATAGCTTTAAAGTTGAAAATATCATGCTGGATTTTTCAAAAAATATAATGGAAGAAAAAACATTTTCGTTATTGATGGCCCTTGCTAAAGAGGCCAATCTTCCAGCTAAAATTGAAGGAATGTTTGGTGGAGAGAAAATCAATTGGACGGAGAAACGTTCTGTTTTGCACACGGCGATTAGAAATTTTGAAAGCAAACCACTCGTTGTAGATGGCAAAGATGTGATGAGTGATATTTTGACAGTAAGAAAGCAGATGCACTCATTCGTTGAGAGCGTTCGAAGTGGTGAGTGGAAAGGTGTCACCGGTAATAGGATAAGACATATCGTAAATATTGGAATAGGCGGTTCCGATCTAGGTCCAAGAATGGTTTGTAATGCACTTAAAAACTATGCTAATGATAAATTAAACAATCATGTGTGTGATGTGCACTTTGTCTCAAACGTTGATGGGACAGATATTACTGAGACGTTAAAAAGTCTTGATCCACAAGAAACACTTTTTATGGTTGCCTCTAAAACATTTACTACTCAAGAGACGATGATGAATGCTAAGTCGGCAAGAGCGTGGCTGGTATCTGCTCTTGGTAAAGATGCTGTTAGTAAACATTTTGTGGCAATGACAACTAACATTGAAGCTGCCAATAGTTTTGGAATTGAGTCTAAAAACTGTTTTGGTTTTTGGGATTTTGTTGGTGGCCGTTACTCTTTATGGTCAGCGATTGGCCTCTCTGTTGCTTGTTATATAGGAAATAATAATTTTGAACAGTTTTTAAAAGGAGCTCATGCGATGGATCTTCATTTTAAAAACGCTCCTCTTGAAAAAAATATGCCGGTTGTCTTGGGGCTTCTTGGTGTTTTGTATAACAATTTTTTTGATGCTGATTCACACGCTGTTTTACCCTATGATCAGTATTTGGAACTTTTCCCTTCATATTTGCAGCAAGGTGATATGGAGAGTAACGGTAAGAGTGTTGATTTTGATGGTAATGAGATCGCCTATCAAACTGGCCCAATTATTTGGGGAAGGCATGGAACTGACGGCCAACACGCTTTTTATCAGTTAATCCATCAGGGAACAAAGCTTATTCCTGCCGATTTTATCGGGGTAAAGGAGAGTTTAAATAAAATTGGTGATCATCATCAAGTTTTACTCTCACACTTTTTAGCGCAAACGGAGGCCCTTGCCTTTGGCAAAGAGAGATCAGTTGTTGAAGCTGAGTTAAAAAAAGAGGGCAAGTCTGCTGGTGAGATAAGTGCGCTAGCACCTCATAAAGTTTTTAAGGGCAATCGGCCAACTAATACAATTATTCTTGATAAACTGACTCCGTACTCTCTTGGCCAACTAATTGCTTTGTATGAGCATAAGATCTTTGTCCAAGGAGTTATCTGGAGAGTCAATAGCTTTGATCAGTGGGGCGTTGAGCTCGGAAAAGTTCTAGCAAAAACAATCCTTGAAGAGTTAAAAGAGAAGAAAACTGGTAATCACGATGCAAGCACCTCTGGTTTAATCAAATATCTGTTAGATTAAGTAAGATCAATCTGCTTTGCACGTTGCATATTATTTTGATATATTGAAAACCTTCGACTACTTAGGGGGTAATCTGTGAAATTTTCATTCGTAATTCTGCTTTTCTCATTACTAGTGCAAGCGCAACTTTATGCTAAAGTTATTTATCAGAGTAATGATAGAGATAATAAACAAGAAGTAGCGTTTGTTGAACTGATCGAAAATAGTGAAGCTGTGTTAGGTTTAAGAGCTGAAAACGGTGATGAACTTGGGGATATTGTAAAAGTAATCGATCAATTGATAGCGGTGGGAAAAAAGGTTTGGCAAATTGTTGAAGATGGGAAACCTGTCTATAGTAAGGATCTTCCTCTTCTTCACATTTTACCAAATGTCGATGGTAACTATGTATCTTTTTATCAAATGGATAGTTGGTCAGCTCCAACAGCGAAGTCGTATACACTAATTTATAAGAATGGATTTGGCCAAGAGGTTATAAATTTTAAATTCACAGTTATTTTCCAGCATGGCGGAAAATATAATGACCGCGGTAGCTATTTAAGTGGAATCACCGTTGTTCCAAATACTGCTGAAGTCATGTGGGGATTTAAATTCGATGTAAAATCTCAAGTTTTAAATATTGCCAATGTTGGAACTAAAGATGGCCCAATAGCTAGTACAATTATAAAAGTTGATTTTAAAGCTGAGTCACCACTTAAGCTGATTGATTCTTCAATGAGCTTTTTTATTAGTGGCGCTGGAGAGTTGCAGCTTCTTTAGCGAGGAATTTCATTCCTCGCTCGTAAAAATATTATT
>DYOQ01000008.1:21577-62698 GCA_020720455.1 Bdellovibrio sp. | reverse complement strand
GTTAAGAGAGTTTGTAAATGTGAAAGGGTTAAATATTTATAGCTAAGTTTGTCCCACCACTAAAAGTTAGATATGTAGGAATAAAAAAGGCCACCAGATTGGTGGCCTTTTTTATAAACGAGTATCAGTAGTTATTCAACATTAAATGTTGCAATAATTTTTACGTTACCACCGGCCATCTTTTTTGGAAGATATCCGATCCCACCTTTTTTTCTCATAACAAAAGTTTTAACTGCGTCGTAATTCCTAACTAGAGTAGGCTTTACAGTGTTACCACCGGCCTTACGATCCACCCAGTGTTGACGGTACTGATTTGGACTCATTTGTAGAATAGCATTTAAGAACGATTCTTGAGCTTTTTCTTGTTTACTATTTCCTTGTGGGTCAACTTCAAACGGAACAGATTGAGCACCGTTTGCCCATGAATCAGAAAGAAGAAGGAAGTGGCCCCTTGGGTCCTCACCATCATTTGCAGCGTTTACAATTACTGCAAACTCTTCTGAAAAAGCTGCTGTTGAAATCATTATCGCTAGCAGAGTAATTATTATTTTTTTCATTTTACCCTCCTTCGCTTAAAATGAGAGTGTCGCAGAGACTGACACTTCGTTATAATCTGGGTTAGCGTTTAATGCTGCTGCTGTTGTTGTACCGAAAATCATCATTTGAGCAGAAGGCGTTGTACCAGCTGTAAAAGCATTGTTAGCATCTGCTGCCTCATAATCATGCATATTAAAGTTTAGTTTTAACATTAGCTGCGGCTCTGGAAAATAGTTAAGAGTCAGTCCCTTAATTGTTTTAGCTTTGCCATGGTTGAAAATGTTATCCATGTCAATAAAGTCATAACGAGCAGCAATCATCATCTTGTTTGATAACCAGTATGAAGGTTCGACATAGTAAGATGTTTTATCTGAGTCTAGTCTGGTTATGTAATATTCGCCGAGACCTGTTTCAAACGCTTGACACTGATATGCGTTCCCCCCTCCACATAACGTTGCCATTGTATTTAACTCTGTCTCAGTATACAAATTCTCAACTGAAGTCTCCGATGTCATTACATACTCAGTTCTGATTTTAAATCGACCAAATGTGAAGTTACCATCTACTCCTATTGCTTTGTAGCCAGCTCTTCTTTTACCACCTTGGAAAGATGCACCTAGAGCAACGTTTGAACCTAGGTCAAGTATTGTTCTAAAACCAAAAAGAGCTTCGTTTGGATGGCCGGTGAAAAGGTGCTTTGCAACTGGATTGTCAGTATAGCTAGCTTGGTCAGTACCGTGTACAGCTAAATATGTTCGGTAAGAAAAACGTGAAATTGAACCAAGTTGAAATGTACCACCAAGTTGAATACCGTCAAGAACGGTTGAAACAAGAACACCACCTTGCGGCATAACCATCTGTGGCCAGTGAGACATAATCTCTGATGACGGTGCATAAGCATCAATGTAAGAGCCAAACGGAGCAACGATTCTACCAAACTTAATATTTAAAGCGTTGCTGGCCTTATATGTTCCACTAATACGGTAAACGAGGTTCATATGGAGCCTTGATTCCTTACTGTTTCTATCTGCTTGATCAGCATTGTTTCTTTCTGTCATGAAGAACCAAGCAGGGACGAATAGATACTCTAATTTTTCGGAGATATCACCAGCAAAAATTAAGTCGACCCTAGTCTCTGTGTTTAAGTCGGTAGCATTGGATGCTCCAGCATAATTTTCACTCATGCTCATCTTTTGATCGTGGAAGAGAACACCACCAAACCTCGACAACATAGCGTCGATCGGAGTCATTGGGAACTTACCACTTAACTTCTCTTCAACGTCAAATAGACGATCATCGATCTCTTTAAGTTTTTCAGTAACTTTTCTTCCGGCCCTTTTTTTCTCAGCAAATACTTTAGATGAACCGAGCAACATTATAAACGATACAAGTACTAATAGCGTGACCCTCGTCATTGGATAGCCTCCTTTGCCATTTTGATCTATTATCCTGAATACATATATATATTAACTTGCATTAACATTAAGTGTAAGACTTTTTTTTAAGAATTTTTATTCCGCAATAGTTGATGATAATTGTCTGGGAATTCGGTAGGCCACTATTCTTTTAAATTTTATTATTACTGTTATAATCTGTGCTAAGAGAAATATATGAAAAATAAAATATTGATTGTAGAAGATGTTCCAATACAAGCAAAGAGGCCACAGTACATACATACGACGATTGAGGATGATAATTTTTTTTTCAAATCGCTAAACTTAGGTGCTAGTGAGTTTATTAATAAACCATTTAGAAAGGAAGAGCTTGAGCTTAGGTGTAGAAACTTAATTAGTCTTTACAAGTATCAATCTCTTATTGAGCAAGATAATCTAGTTTTGGAGTCTGAGTTAGTAGAAAAAAATAGGATACTTGAAGAGAGCTTTAATGATTTAAAATCGGCCCACAACGAGTTGGTAGAGATGCAATCACAGATTGTTCAGTCATCTAAAATGGCATCATTAGGTGTTATGGGCGCAGGGGTTGCTCATGAGATAAATAATCCTCTAACAATTATTAAGCTTCATAATGAAAAGCTGTCTAAATTGATTGAGAAGGGTAATGTAGATAGTTCAGAAGAGATAACATGGTAAAATGTGTCGTAATAATAGTAGATGAGCTATGGCTAAAAGGTGATAACCGCTATTTATATTATAAAAAGTTAGTTGCTAACATAAAGAGTCTAATGTCTCTTTATCATGGTACTAAGTTTCACTGCATTCAAGATGGCCACTGCCTGTTACTTGAAAGTAGTGTAGATTTTAGTGATGTGGCAATAAGTGCTTTAGCAAAGGTTCCTGGCATTAATTCTTTATTGCTAGCTGTTAAGTTACCACTGGAGTTTGAAGCGTTAGCAGTAGAAGCGGTGAAACTATTTTCCAGCATTAATACGATAAATGTAAGTTTTAAAATAAGGGCCAAAAGAAGTAATAAAAAATTTCCAATGAATAAAATGGAGATTGCAACTGAACTTGGTGGTATCCTTCTTAAAAACTATCCAGGATTAAGAGTAGATTTGTCAGTGCCTGATAGAGTTGTTGATGTAAGAGTTATGGATGAGAGTATCTATTTGGCCGTTGAGAAAATTGATGGCCTTGGTGGTTTTCCAGTAGGTGTACATGGAAAAATTTTAACAATGCTATCTGGAGGGTTTGACTCTCCGGTAGCGAGTTACTTGATGGCAAAGAGAGGTTGTCATCAGGATTTTATTTTTTTCTACGCTTATCCTCATGTCGGAACTGAGGTGAGGGAAAAACTGATAAAGATCATGGAAAATCTTTCTGTTTTGCAACCACGCGCGGCCCTCTATATTTTTCCGTTTGGAGAGATCCAGAAAAAAATTGCTGAGATTTCTAAACCTGAGTATCGAACTGTTCTTCTTCGAAAATATATGATTATGGCGGCCAATATCGTTGCTGATGAAATAGGAAGTGATGCTCTAGTAACAGGTGATTCGCTTGGACAGGTTGCTAGTCAAGCGATTAACAACTTGATTGCCCTTGATTTGGTCTCTACAAGATCAATATTTAGACCACTGCTTGGATATACAAAGAGAGAGATTCTCGATCTTGCAATTAGATTTGGGACACATGATATTTCAAAGATTTCTCATAGCGATATGTGCAGTATGTTTGCACCGAAGAAACCGATTATAAAACCTGATAAAATTTATATGAGAAAGGCCGATGGTTTTGTCGATTGGAAAACGTTGATATCTTCATATGTGCAGAAAATTGAAAAAATTGAATTTATGCCAAATGGTCAAAGAATATAAAAAATTATTAATCTTTGATCTTTGTTAGATAAACTCCTATTATATTATATAGTATTAATCTGGTTGGTTTTGCATAGGACGGACATGATGGCCTTAAGGGTATACTTTTTTTTGTTTTTCATACTGTTTTCTTCTGTAGTTGTTCCTTCGAGCGATACAGCGATTGTTGCTGGGATAATAAAAAGTGCTCTTGAGACGTATCATTACCGGCAGATTAAAATCGATGACGATCTCTCTGCAAAAGCGTTTGACGAGTTTTTAAAAAGAATTGATTTTGGAAAACAATTTTTAATGGAGAGTGATATTGAAAAGTTAAAAAAATATAAAGTTCAAATTGATGATGAACTAAGTAACGGCAATATGGAACTTGTGCAGCTTGCAAAAACTCTTGTTGAGACAAGAGTGAAGCAAGTTGAAAGGATGCGAGAGAAGATAATGGCGAAGCCATTTGATTTTGATGTTAAAGAGAGTATCGAGACGGAACCGAAGAAGAGAGATTTTGCCAAGAATGAGAAAGAGCTACAAGAACTTTGGAGAAAACAGTTAAAGTATGCGATGATATACAAAATCCTATCGATAGAGGATGAGCAGTCAGAAGATGGCGAGAAAAAATTAGAGATTATTTCAAGTAAGGATGTTGAGGAACATAGATTAAATGATCCTCAAAAGTTAGTTAATCCTGAACAGTTGAAAAATAGTGAAGTTAAAGATAAAAAGGGTAAAAAAGAGAAACCAGAAAAACTGTTATCTCCGTCAGAAATTGTTGACAGTGCTAGAGCTGAGATATCAAAAAAATATAAAAGAATTTTCACAAGACTTTTAAAAGAGACAGAAGAAGATTATTTAGAAAAGTTATTTAACTCGGTTGCTACAATATTTGATCCACATACAGCATATATGCCACCGCAAAAAAAAGAGGATTTTAATATTGAGATGAGTGGTAGCTTAGAAGGCATTGGGGCCGTATTACAAGAAGATGATTCATTTATCAAAGTTGTAAATATTGTTCCAGGTGGAGCTGCGTGGAGACAAAAAGAGTTAGAGGTCGGTGATTTGATCGTTATGGTGGCCCAAAGTGAAGAAGGAACTGAGCCGGTCGATCTTGAGGATATGAGAGTTGAAGATGCTGTTAGGCACATCAGAGGTCAAAAAGGGACAGAGGTTCGTTTGACCGTTAAAAAAGTTGATGGAAGTCGAAAGGTTATCAAGATAGTTAGAGATGTAGTTCAAATTGCAGAATCGTTTGCGAAATCGTCTGTGATTAAACATATGAAACTTGGTAAGAAAGTTGGTTATATCAAATTACCAAAGTTTTACCGCGACTTTGGTGACATATCGAGAAATTGTACAGACGACGTTAAAAGAGAACTTGTACGTTTAGAAAAATTAGGAGTTGAAGGGATCATTCTTGATTTAAGAGAAAATGGTGGTGGTGCCCTTGAAGATGCTAGACAGATGAGTGGTCTTTTTATTGATAAAGGTCCTATTGTTCAGGTTAAAGGTTATAAAGGAGATGTAGATATACTTGCAGATACAGATTCAGAGATAGTTTACGGTGGTAATTTAATTATCATGCTAGATAGATTTAGCGCAAGTGCTTCTGAAATTTTAGCTGGTGCTTTACAAGATTACGCTAGAGCAGTGATAATTGGGGCAAAACACACTCATGGAAAAGGGACTGTTCAAGCAGTTGTTAATTTGAGCCAAGGGCAGTTACTCCGTTTTTTAACAACAGAGATTGGTGCACTCAAAGTTACGTTGCAAAAATTTTACCGAGTAACTGGGTCGTCTACACAACATAAAGGGATAACTCCTGATATTGTTCTGTCTGATAGATCGGAGCATTATAAGAGTAGAGAGCAAGATTTAGACTTTGCGTTGCAGTGGGATGAAATCAATCCTGTTCCTTTTGAGAAGTGGACCAAGGCCCAGTATAACGTTGAATCATTGATAAGCAAAAGTGCTTCTAGAATGAAAAATAATGTAAAATTTAAAAGATTAAAAGAAGCAATTGACTATTTAGTTAAACGAAATGATGAGACCAGTTTTAGCCTGAATATAGCTGATATTAGAGCAAGAGATAATGAGAGCAAAGAACTTAATAAAAAATTAAAAACAGATGAGTTTAATAAAGATATTGTGGTTTCAGAGTTTGAAAAGTCGATTATGTCCTTTGATAAAATTACTGTATACGAAAAAGATAAGAAACGCTGGGCCCAGGATATAAAAGAGAAAAAGAAAGAGTGGATAGAGAAGTTACAAAAAGATATCGAGTTAGAAGAAGCTCTCTATGTTATGCAAGATATGATTAAAAGCAAGAAATAGGAAATGTTATGATAATTCAAACTTCACAAGGCGATGATAATAAGACCGAAACAGATGTTGATATCACGAAGAGCACGACGATTGTTTTAAGGCCAACGAATGAACAGATTGAGTGCAAAAAGAGAGCTCGTCGTAAAAAAAACACATGGAGTTTTGTTGTCGATGGCAAAGAGCTTACTAGTGTTCTAACAAGAGCGCAGATTAGAATTAGTGACTCGTCATTAATTATAAAGAAAAGATCAAGAAAGCAAGCTGCTAATAAACAACAAGAGCTTGAATTAGATTTTAAGTCGAAACCTGTTAGACGAACTAGAGAGGAGTATACAGATTCACATCATAATACTAACGAAGAAAATGTCTCTGTTTATGATATAGCACCGTTTTTTAAAAGAGGTGCAGCATTCTTAATTGATAGTGGAATTATTGGGTTAGTTATTTTTCTTTTAGAAAAAGATCAGTTTAAAATTTTGTCAGAAGGTATAAACACTATTTTGGTAAGGGCCGTTATCTATTTTTGTACGTATATGGTAGTACTCCTTATTCCGTCCATAAGACATGGGAGTAGTGTGGGAAAAAGTTTGTTAGACATAAGAGTAATTAATACCGAAGGTGACATGTTATCATCAGCAGATGCTTTTCAACGAGAACTTCTTGGCAAGCCTGTATCAATTATCACAGTTGTAGGGATACTCATTATTTTTATGAATTATCCAAAAAGAACATTACATGATTATTGGCTTGGTTCTGTTGTTGTAAATAAATAAGAAATAAGAAATAAGAGAAGAGAAGAGAAGAGAAAGGCCGGATTTCTCCGGCCTTTTAATTAAGGTCCGTCAAAAGTCGTAACTACTTTTAGTCCAGTAGATTGGGCCTCTGGTATATATCCAATTGCCCCTTTCTTGTTTTTAATAAATCTGTGCATGTATGAAGCGCTCTTTACATCTGTTGGCTTTGCAGTCTTACCGGCAGATTTTCTACCATTCCAATGGGTGTCATAGGCCCCTTTGTCCATTTTAAGTACCTGTGACAAGAATGCTTCGTGAACAGGAGTTCCTGACATTTCGTAAACAGAGACTTCACCAACTGTTGGCCAGTTCTCATTGTTAAGTAAAAAATAATCCTTGATGTCAGAAGCGTCAGCATTATCAGTGTTTACAACAACAGCATATTTTTCTGCATACGCTGAGACGGTAAACATACTCAGTAACGTTAGAGTAAATAATAATTTTTTCATAAGATTCTCCTCATCTTAGAATGACAACGTTAATGATGCTGAGTACTCCATGTAATCAGGATCAACGGTTGCGGCAGTTGTTGGAATTAATTGATTCATAATAAAAGTCTGCTCATCAGCAGTTGCTTGAGTCGCTTTAAAATCATGCTTGTCTACACCGATTCTGACAATTGAACCAGGTGTAGGGAAATAGTTTAATCCTAGTCTGATAATTGTTTTTTCATCATTATGATAAAATGCTTCAGAATCAAAATCGATAAAATCATATCTTAAAGCTATTTGGAATTTATCATTTATCCTATAGCTTGGCTCAACGTAGTATGATGTTTTATCTGAATCAAGACGAGAGATATAATAGTCAATGAATGCGTCGGCCGTGGTAACCGTAGCGGCCGTCTCTTGATCAGCATAATCGTCCTCGTCAGTCTTCATCATTTCGCCTTTTAAAACGAATTTGCCAAGATTTAACTGAGCATCAACTCCATACGCGATGAAGTCATTATAACGCTTCCCTGCTTGGACGCTAGTTCCTATCGCTAGCATATTGTCTAGTGTGACAAGGTTTAAGTACCCACCGTAGATTAGTCTATGTGGATATCCAATAAACATTTTTTTCTCTAGATCGTTTAAAGTAAAAGTTGCCCCGTCAACACTTTGCATACCAACGTAAGCATTGTATTTAAGAGTAGAACCACCAAAAGAAGTTTGCCCATCGTAGTTTAGACCATCAATAACTGGTGAGTAGGTAATTCCACCATTTGGAAGAACCATCTGTGGCCAGTAACTAAGCTGATCACTAAGTGGAGAGTAGGTAGCAAGATATGTTCCAAATGGAGCAACATATCTACCAGCTGTTAACGATTGATTATTAGCAAATTTAAATTTAGCATTTAGTCTGTAGATAAACGTAATTGTCTCTCTTTGTCCTTCAGAACTTCTATCTGCGTATTCACCATTATTAGCACGTGGACTCCAGTAGTACCAGAAAGGAACGACCATATATTCGATATCTTTTGTAACATCGCCAGTAAAATACATATCAAGTCTTAAAACATTGTTTAAATCCTTAGGACTTTTCTTACCAGCATAATCTTTGCTTGCTGCCATGTTCACGCCAGTGTACAGAACACCACCGAACTTTCCACCAAGGGAGTCCATTGGTGTTACCGGTTTTTTACCAGATAGCTTGTCTTCAAGATCAAATACTCTTTGATCCAATTCCTCTAATGAATTAGCGCTTACGGTTCCTGCTGCTAGTGCGCAAAGGATCAGCAAAAAAAAATGTTTCATGGTACCTCCTAAAAATTATTAACCACGTTGGCCAAAAATTACGTTATCTAATGAACTCATAATTGCTTTTATGTGTTTATTAAGTTTATTCAGTTGCTCCGAATATGATACAGCGGTTTGCGAAATCTCCGTAGTGTTTTTTGAAACACTATCAATTAAGTTTAACGCCTCAGATGACTGTTTTACACCACTAAACTGTTCTTCAGCTGCAGATGAAATTTGAGTGATATGATCATTTATCCTTGTTACCTTTGAAGAGACCTCTTGGAAAATTGAAGCTGCAGTATTTGTAACCTCTTCACCATTAGAAATTCTTTGTCCAATTGTATTGATGATATCAGTTACTTGTTTTTGGCCACGGCCTAAAAGTTCTTCGATCTCGTTAGCAGCTTTACCACTTACTTCCGCTAGAGCTCCAACCTCTTCTGCAACGACACCAAAACCCTTACCGTGTTGCCCAGCTCTTGCGGCCTCGATTGAGGCGTTAAATGATAGTAGTTGAGTTTTTAGAACGATGTCATTAATTATGTTTGTTTTATTAGAGATATCGTCAATAATACCAGCGATATCTTGAAGCTGATTATTTGCTTGCTGAATAAGATTCATTGAAGAGATTAGTTCCTTTATTACTTCATCACCTTGTTCAGTATTTCCTTTTACTTCTAATACTATTTTTTTTGAATCAGAGATAAATCCGTTTGTTCTACCGATCATCGATTTCATCTCTTCCATCGTTGCAACACCCTCTTGAGTTGCGGCCGCTTGCTTTTGTGAACTTTCTGCTAATTTTTTTCCAGTTCGAAGAAGGTGTCCCGAGATTTCATTAAGTTCACGCTCTCTACTTTTTAAGTTAGACGATGACGAAGTTAGTGGTGCAGATATAGATCTTGCTAGAGCTAACAAGAATAAAGACAGAATGGCCTGTCCTGCAACAATGATGGAGATAATCATCGTTGTTGTTTTTGTTACTTCGTTTGCAATTCGTTCTGGGTTTTGGCCAATCTTAACATGGCCTATAACATCTTTTGTTTTACTGTCCTGATCTATAACAGGTTCTGTTGTAAAATTAAGCGTTGCTTTATCTACTTTTTGATCATACTCCTCATATAATGTGACTTTATCTTTATTTAAAAAACCTACATACCCAAAATCGCCATCTCTAAGAGTTGTCATTGCTGATTTTTCCATATCTTCTTTAAAATCATTTATTATATTTAGAGCGTTGATATTGGCCAAGAAACTTCGAACCGAAGAGATTTTTGAATCCATTAAACCAGTGAGAGATCTATTGGTATTGTTGATCACCGTTACTGCAAGAATCGCTAGAATAATTACAGAGAGTAAGTTGATGGTGATTAAAAGCCGCTTAGTAATTCCACTATTTGAAAACATGATAAGTGATAAAACTTTATTCATTTTTGTTCCTTCCGATTAACTTAAAAAATTAACTTGTAATCCATATTTTATAGTAAATGTTGGTAATTACAACTTGTCAGTAGTGGCCATATCTGCCCTTTGATTTTTTTTAAACATTCATCTGATGCTTTTTTTTTTTTAGACGAAGAGTCTAAAAATGAGATGTTCATTATTTAAACTACATATACTTACCATACTTACTATACTTACTATAGCGGTTCTGTCGGGCTTCTCGCTTGCTGATGATATAGGTATCGATATAAGTGACAACAAAGATCTAAAATTTAGTGCGAGCTGGTTAAACCTTGGTGACTCCGAAGAGAGTAGGGTTGAAAAGTTGATCAAAATTCTAAACAATACAGCGTCAGGTAAAAAAATTCTTCTTAGTGCCTCTACAAAAGCTGCTGAGTATGGACAGATTCTCGTTGATGTTATTAAAGAGGGAAGCGGATCAATCACTGATACCACATTAGTTAGAAAGTTTTCCAAGGAAGATCCTCTTGTCATGGTATATGAAACAAAGTCCGTAGTTTATATCAATAGAAATTTAAACCTTATAAATGCATTACTAGACTTAGCGCACGAGCTTACTCACTATACGTTTAGAGAGAGCTTTAATCCATATACAAGTGATTTTAATATTAAAAAATTTATTCACTCTACAGTTGAAGGTAGAGGTGGTGAGGTTGATGCGTATCTTGCTGAGTGCACGGTTTACAAGGAACTTTCAAAAAAAGAGTTTGATAATTCCAAGTGTAAAACAGTTTTAGATAGTAGTGATGAGTTATCAAAAGATTTAGCGATTAAACAGTTTTATATGGTTGGTGAACATTATGAATGGTTTATGAAAAAAATGGAACAAGCGGGACATGAAGATGAGTTTAGTGAAGTAGTAGGCAAAGATCATCCCTCCTTTATTTCATCGGCATACGATCTGCCGTATCCAGTTGCTGCGATAAAAGAGTTTGAAGGTATTAAATCAAAAGTTTGTGCAAATGATGAAAAGAGATTGGAGATAATGAAGAGCGCAATAGGTAGAAATCCTGCAAGCGAACCTGATAAAGTAAAAACTAAATATGATCAAGCTAAAATTGATTATGAAGCAAAGTGTGCTCGTTAATTTTGAAATTTTCTCTTATATTAGAAATCTCATCATAATATTTCATATTTGAGTGCTTTAGGTACCCATCTAGTAGAATTGATGCTTTTGAAATTAGCACCTGAGTTGCTTTTACTTTGTAGTTATCTTTTAAGTGACATTGTTCGATTACTTGTGCAAGAGCTTTAACCCTCCAGTAATCCATTCCAAAATATTTTCTAGATAACTGATCATCGTGGCCGCCATACTTTTTAAGAATTGGTTCATTTATAAATCCCACGGTATGTTTGGCAGTTATTTTAAGCCATAGAAAGTAGTCCTCACACACTTCAAACTTTTCATCAAAACCATTCATCTCTTCTAGCAATTTCTTTTCAATCAATACTGCCGAGGGACTGATTAAACATCTTTCGGTTGACTCTAAAAAAATATCTCCACCACATTTTTTGTGAATCAGTTTTTGATTTAAGTGTTTGCCGTCTTTTATCCATAGCTCATTTCCATGAATAATTCTCAAATTGCAATCGCTGTTGAGGGCATCAACTTGTAGCTTAAGTTTTTTTGGCAACCATTCATCGTCTGAGTCTAAAAATGAGATCCATGAATTTTTAGAAGCGCTAATCCCAGTATTTCTTGCAGCACTAACTCCACGATTCGGAGTTTTTATATAGACAATTTTTAAATTTGAAAATGTCGATTTGAGTTGTGTGATGACATCTCGAGTATCATCTGTCGAACCGTCATCAATAACTATTACCTCATCAGCACTATAGCTTTGTTTAGCAACTGAAGTAATTGCTCGTGTTAGTACACTACATCGATTATATGTTGGGATTACAACAGAGATTGTTACCATTCGTCCTATGCGGCTTTTTCCGTTTTGGTTTTGGTAATAGATAGTGGAGCTGTGCCATCAATCGGTTTTAAAAAAACGGAAGATTTTTTATTCATATTTTACCCTTAAATAAGTTATTGATTGATTCGAGTTTAAACTGCCAGGCATCTTTGTTTTCTTTAGAAGATAAAGATTTTACAGAATTTAATATTTCGTCAAGCTGCTTGATATTTTTAGCTCCACAGATAGCGATACTAAGATCTTTATGATTTAGGTTAAATCCAAGCGCCAAGTCTAGAAGTGAGACATTCTGATTTTTAGCAACTGTTTTTAACTGTTCAACCATCTCATATTTTTCATCTAAATTACTTTTTTTCCACCATGGGGCCCAGCTTCTTAAATCAAACTTATCGTACACTCGGCCCTTTTTTGCATTTCCTGTTAAGACACCTTTATCAAAAGTTCCCCAACTCATAAATTCGATACTGCTTTTTGATAAAAAAGGAAAAAGTTTTTCTCTTGCTTGGTGATTAAAAATATTAAACTCTGATTGAACAACTTCAATCTTATCTATTTCGCCTGCAAGAGTTATATCATCAACTGTTGTATTACATAGGCCGATATGTTTAATTTTACCTTCTAGTTTTGCTTTTGACAGGACTTCCATCGGTTTTCTAATGTCTACGTTTTTATCTGGCCAGTGAATCATATAGATATCGATGTAATCTGTATCTAGCGACCGAAGAGAATCCTCTAGCATTTTCTTCGTAACTGCTGGATCGTTTGTCATATCCATTCGTTTATTTGAATGCCACGTGACTCCAGATTTTGAGACGATAATTACTTTTTCTCTGACAGGTTTTAATGCTCGGCCAATTCTTATTTCACTTTGGTGATAACCATAGCATGGGGCGGTGTCAAAAACTAAGATACCTCGCTCAAAAGCATACCAGATTAAATCATCGGAAGCTTGATGAGAAATCTCGCCGAAACCGTATCCGCCGCCTTCGCCACTAACACTTGCTCCACCAAAAGCTATTTTGCAATTTCCTAAAATTCCCATTTTTCTCCTAGCACCTTTGCACGTTACCATGTACCATTTCTTTTTAAAAATATTTTTTAAGATTTCGAGGTGAATATGAACCAAGTTATTTTTGAAACCTGGGCAAAAGAGACGCCAATCGTGCGTGAGGCAGTTTTGAAAATGATTCATCAGTGTAACAGTGGCCATCCTGGTGGCAGTTTGTCGATGATAGAAATTCTCTACTCGTTGCTAGCTAAGAGTGGTGTAATGAAACACAATCCAAAGCAACCGGACACAAATGATCGAGATAGACTTGTTTTAAGTAAAGGCCACGGAGTGCCTGCACTATATGCAATTTTGAATAAGGTCGGTTATGACATTACGAACGAAGAGCTAATGACCTTACGGCATCTCGGCTCAAGACTTCAAGGCCATCCTGATAGAGTGAGGATTCCATATATGGAGGCCAGCACTGGTAGTTTAGGCCAAGGGGCATCATTTGCTCAGGGTATAGCGCTAGGTTATAAGATGGATAAAAATCCTAACCATGTTTATTGCATAATTGGTGATGGTGAGTCACAAGAGGGACAGATTTGGGAAGTTGCACTATCTGCGCCACATTTTAAATTGGATAATTTGACTCTGATTGTTGATTACAATAAAGCACAAATTGATGGTTATACGAAAGATGTTATGGGGCTCGATCCTCTTGCAAAAAAATGGGAAGCGTTTGGCTGGAACGTTACCGAAGTAAATGGCCATAGTTATGCTGAACTTAATAAAGCGTATCGTAATCGAGTAAAGAACATACCAAACTTAATAGTTGCAAACACTGTTAAAGGCAAGGGGGTATCTTTTATGGAGAATGAGGTGGGGTGGCACGGTAAGGCACCAAATGATAATGAGTTAAAAACTGCACTGGAGGAAGTTAGAAAAAATTTCCAGATAGGATTGGAGGCATAGATGAAAGCGACAAGAAAATCTTTTGGAGAGGCGTTAGCGCAACTTGGAGAGAAATATTCAAACGTTGTTTGCTTTGATGCGGATCTTTCAAAGTCTACAATGTCTGCCCTTTTTGCAAAAAAATATCCGACTCGTTTTTTTGAGATGGGGATTCAAGAGGCCAATATGATTGGTACGGCAGCAGGGATCTCTTTTACAGGAAAAATTCCGTTTATTTGTAGTTTCGCCGCGTTTTTAACAGGTAGATTTGACCAAATCAGAATGTCTATTGGTTACGCTCAAGCAAATGTTAAATTAATTGGAACTCACTGTGGTGTTGCTATTGGTGAAGATGGCCACTCGCAAATGGGCCTAGAAGATATTGCGCTCATGAGATCAATTCCTGGAATGGTTGTGCTACAACCTGCCGATGATAAGGAGACTCATGAGTGTATCGAGTGGGCAATAAAACATATTGGCCCAGTTTATATTAGACTTACTCGTCAAGAGGTAAAACCGTTTAATTTGGATAGTTTTAAACCGGGAATTTTCCAAAAAGTTGTTGATGGTGAAAAGGTGGCTTTTCTTTCGACTGGTGGAATGCTTGAAGAGGTTGCGACTGCCGCCACCATATTAAAGAGTAAAGGTGTCATGTCACCTGCCGTGTATAATATGAGTACAGTAAAACCACTTGACAGTAAATTTATGGGCGAGCTTGCAAAAAAATTTGATGAGTTTGTGGTTTTTGAAGATCATACAACGATGGGTGGTAGTGGGTCGGCGATTGCGGAGTGGATATCTGAGAGTGCTCAAACCCCACGAAGGGTTAAAAGATATGGTGTTCGAGACCAGTTTGGTGAATCAGGTACCCCACAAGAGTTACTTGAAAAACATGGACTCGTAGCACAACGAATAGTTGATAATCTGAGTAATAAATAATATCTTGAATTTTCCTTTGGCCGAGTATATAGTGTTTCGCTTAGTTTAGTTTAGTTGATTAATTCGTTAATGTTGGTATTGATTAAGGATGTAGTTATGGCACGTGCATGTGATTTGACAGGAAAAAAAAGATTGGTTGGAAATAAAGTTTCTCATGCTAAAAATAAGACAAAGATGAGACAACAACCGAACCTAAAAGAAAAAACAGTATTTGATCCTGAAACAGGGATCTCTTTAAAATTAAAACTTTCAACAAGAGCGATTAGAACGCTTGATAAAATTGGCTCACTTTCTGAGTTTGTTAGAAAGTATGGCCACCGTTACTTATAATTTATCGATGGTTATTGTTTGTCGGGCCAGTAAAATGTCACGGCTTTTAACAGAGGGGTAATTTTGAAAAACCTATTATCACTGGCGATTGTATCGCTTCTATGTAGTTTTCCGTCTTTTTCAAAAAGTTTTATCGTAAAAAGAAAAATTAAACAAATTAATGTAATTCCTGAAGAAATTGCTTTGGCAAGTTTTGGCATTCAAGTTGAAAAACCTCTCGTTCAAGATCTCGGTATTTATTTGATAAATGTACCAGAAGTAAAGGGAGGAGGGTTTACATCTTTACGTACCTCACTTCTTAGCACTGGAGAGTTTGAGTACATTCAAGAAGATCATCCAGTTACTCAAAGGTTAGTATCCGCTGATCCAAGATTTTATGATCAGTGGTCAATTAATGGTGATGGTGAGTTTGGGATTGGTGCTTCAGAAGCTTGGAGTTATAGTACAGGCGGTACGGATGCGGCCGGTAACGATATTGTAGTTGCAGTTGTTGAAGAAGGCATAAGCATTACTCATGAAGATTTAAAGGATAATATCTGGATCAATAAAGGGGAAATTCCAAAAAACAAAATTGATGATGATAACAACGGATACGTAGATGATTACTACGGGTATGATTCTGCCCCGTCAGTTCCAACAGGTGAATCACATGGAACTCATGTTGCCGGAATCATCGGTGCAAAGGGAGATAATGATAAGCATATTGCTGGAATTAATTGGGATGTTAAGTTGATGCCTGTACTAATGAAAACTTTTTCAACATCATCAGTTCTTGCGTCATACGGTTATGTATTAAAACAGAAAAAAATTTGGCTAGAATCAAAAGGCCAAGCTGGTGCAAACGTTGTAGCTGTTAATTCAAGCTTTGGAATTAATGGTGCTGATTGTAATTCAGAAAAATACCCACTATGGAATGATATTTATAATGAAATGGGTAAACTTGGTATTGTAAACGTTGTTGCTACTGCAAATAGAGCGTGGAATGTGGATAATGTTGGAGATGTTCCGTCTGGATGTTCGAGTGACTACATTATATCGGTAACTAATACTGATGAAGATGGCAAAATATATGGCCAAGCTGGGTTTGGACAAAAATTTATTGATCTAGGAGCTCCAGGGACTGAGATCTATTCGACGATACCTTACAATATGGTTGGAGGAATGACTGGTACCTCTATGGCAACTCCACATGTAACGGGATCAGTGGCCCTATTACATGCAATTGCCCCACGAAATGTTAATAACAGATACTATAATGATCCAGCAGGGTTTGCTCTGTTTATTAAAAAAATAGTTCTACAAACTGTAGCACCTGAGCAATCGCTAAAAGGAAAAACTGTCAGTGGTGGTAGGCTTGATCTTGGTGCTGCCGCTAAAAAGATTCTTGAGTAAGTTGTTGACTGAGAATTTTCTTGATTGTAAATTAAATTACGTTTTTATTCAGTATTAGTATTCACATTGGAGCTGCATGTGCAAGATGGTATAATTCTTACTACTGTTGATGATGTCTTAAACTGGGGAAGGAAAAATTCGCTATGGCCAATGACCTTCGGACTAGCTTGTTGCGCGATCGAAATGATGGCAACTGGGGCCGCTAAATACGATTTAGAAAGGTTTGGTTGTGGAGCATTTATGGCAACACCTCGAAGGGCCGATCTAATGATCGTAGCAGGAACTGTAACTCTTAAGATGGCAGAAAGAATTAAAACTCTTTATGAGCAGATGGCAGAGCCAAAGTATGTTATCGCAATGGGTTCTTGTGCAAACAAGGGTGGCCCATATTGGAAGCATGGATATAACGTTGTTAAAGGCGTTGATGAAATTATTCCTGTTGATGTTTATGTTCCAGGCTGTCCACCACGTCCAGAGGCCCTTATTGAAGGTTTGATGGTATTGCAGGAAAAAATATCCAAAGAGAGAATGTTAAAAGATAAGTGGGTAACAAATGCATAACGAAATTGTAGGATTACTGAATAATAGGATTAAAGGTGTAGAAGCGACTTTTAACAAAGCTGAAGTTGGAGATAGTTCAATAAGTGTTAATCCAGCTTTTATTGTTGATGTTTGCAAACTATTAAAAGAGAGCGGTACACATGAGTTTAATGTTCTTCAGGTAATTACTGGTTGTGATTATCCAGAATATCTTGAACTAAGTTATATTATTGCAAGTTTTATTAATAACACTGAGCTTATTTTAAAAGTGAAGCTTCAAAAACAAGGTGATTCACTTCCAAAAATAGCATCTGTTTCAGATGTTTGGAAAGCAGCCAATTGGCTAGAGCGAGAGTGTTATGACATGGTTGGTGTTGAGTTTACTGGCCACCCAGATTGCAGAAGGATTCTCTGTCCAGATGGTTTCGTTGGTTATCCTCTTCGGAAAGATTTCAAATCAGAAGAGAGCTATAATGGCATGGTGATTAATCCAGCGTCCAAAATGAAGTAGGTGATTTATGAGCGTAGAGTTTATTGGAAACGATGAAAAAATAAAAAGTGAATTGTTAACGGTCAATATGGGCCCACAACACCCTGCTACTCACGGTGTTTTAAGAGTTGAAATCAAGACGGACTCAGAGATTGTAGCAGAGGCAATTCCTCATATTGGTTATTTGCACAGATGTATGGAAAAACATTGTGAGAATGCCGACTATAGAGCGATCGTTCCATTTGTTGATCGAATGGATTACCTTGCTTCAATGAATATGGAGCTTGGTTATGCTATTACGATTGAGAAGTTGGCAAGCATCGCTGTTCCTCGAAGAGCAGAAGTCATTAGAGTATTAGTTTCTGAGTTGCAAAGAATTGCTTCTCACTTGGTGGCATTTGGTACCTACGGAATTGATATTGGAGCATTTACTCCTTTTTTGTACGCATTTGATCAGAGAGAAAAGATCATTAGTTTTTTTGAATCGATCTCTGGTGGACGATTGCTATATAATTATATCTCTATTGGTGGGGTATCTCGGGATGTTTCGAACGATTTAATTGTAGGTCTTGAAAAGTTTTGCGCTGGTTTTGAAGATCAACTTAAAATGTATGATACCTTGCTAACTCAGAATAAGATTTTTATTGAAAGAACAGCAAATGTTGGTGTGATGGATAAAGATTATTGCTATGATTACGGTATAACAGGGCCAGTCCTAAGAGGGGCCGGAGTTGAATGGGATTTAAGAAAGAAAAAACCTTACTCAATTTACAATGAGTTTAATTTTGAAGTCGCTGTAGGAAAAGGGTTAAAGGGTTGCGTCGGTGATTGTTGGGATAGGTACTATGTCAGAATGGTTGAGATGGAGCAGTCTGTAAAAATTATCAAACAAGCTCTTGTTAAGCTAAGAGAAGAGGGTGGAGAGTTTACTACAAAGGTTCCTAGAGTGATAAAGGTTCCTGTTGGTGAAATATATATGAGAACCGAGTGTCCAAAAGGTGAGCTTGGATATCACATCATTTCAGATGGAAAGAAGGGCCCGTATAGATTCAAAGTTAAGTCTCCGTGTTTTACGAACGTGTCAGCACTAGGTGAGATTGCACCAGGAATGATGATTGCTGACTTGGTTGCAACAATTGGAAGTTTAGATATTGTTCTAGGCGAGGTGGATAGATAATGACGACACAAACAGATGGACAATTAACAGTTAAAAAATATTTTACAAACATTTGGGACGCCGTTAGTTCAATATCAAAAGGTATGGCGATTACAATGGGTTACGTTCTTAAAGAGAAAGAGGTGACTTTGCAGTACCCAGAAGAGAAAGAGACTCTACCTAAAGGTACTCGAATGAGACTTTATAACGATGTCGATGATTGCATAGGTTGTAAAGCGTGTGCGACAGCTTGTCCTGTTGGATGTATTACAATTGCAACAGAAAAAAGAGCGGTAGATGCTCCTGAAAAGAAAAGTTCAAAAGGGACTGCGATAAAATTTGATTTAACTCAGTATACGATTGATAAAGCGCTTTGTTGTTTTTGTGGCAACTGCACAACTGTTTGCCCAACTGAGTGTTTGTTTCATACGACTGAATTTGAATATTCGACATATAATGTTCAAGATTTGAAAATAGATTATCTGTCAGACGAAGCTCGTTCGTGGAAAGAGAAGGCACTGAAAGATAGATTATGAGTTCAATTGAGGGGATTTTATTAAGAAAAACCCCTTTCAGAGATAAAGATTTAATCTGTAGTTTTTTAACAAGAAGAGGCCAGAAAGTCTCAATTCTTTTTTATGGCGTTCAAAATCGAATAGGCAAAAATGTTTGTGTTCCGCTTGAAATTGGTAACATGTTTAGAGTGATGATAAAAACAAGCGGTAGGCCAAGTGATTTGAAAAGTGCCAAAGAGTGGGACTATTTGTGGCGGCATGAATCTATATCAAAAAATTATAAGACATATTGCAATCTTTGCTTGATGCTTGAGATTTGTTCTCAGGTTGCACTAGAGGAATCATTCGATGATGATTCGAGTGAAAATGAAGGACTTTTTCTTACGCTTAGTAATGGAATATATTTGCTTGATAAATTTGAAAAAGAACAAAGGTTAAATATTCATGCTCACATGTTTATGTATTTTGCAAGGCTGATGCAATTTCATGGGATATTCCCAGTAACTACTAACTGTATCTATTGCGATAAAATTTTAATTTCGAGTGATGTCCATTCGTTTATTGATGTTGAAGGTGGATTTTCTTGCAAGGATTGTAATGGCGATGTTCGAGATTTTCCAAGTGATCAAGGTATAAAGTTTTGGAGAGAGATTGATAGAACTAAAAAAATCAAATTCGAAGAATCCTATATGCTTGACGTGTGCGATCAGTCAATACTCGATATGGCGATGAACTATCTTGCTTCTCATGAGGTAATAAAGATTTCACAGCTGAAGTGTTTTTAAAATATGTCGAAGACAGATCGTCAGTAGGTTTGGTGCAGAAATTTTATCAAGTAGTTTGTCTCCGTCTTGGAGCTTAAGAATTGCACGTTTGTCTCTTAAAAGTTTTTTTATAATTTCCGCTTTCGCCATTTTTAGTTCGTGAGTTATGACTTTATTGACTTCAAGGTTGCCTTCGCTATTTATCTCAATTGATTCTTCAAACTTGCTTAAGTATAAATCATAAAATTTTAGAAATGTTTCATCTTTTGGTATTTTTTTATAAATCTCACTGATAGATCTATTTGATGGAATAACGCCATTTTTAAAACGTAAAAGATTATAAAGTTGCTCTGAGGTTGGTTTTTTTTCAAAACTAAACAGATGAGGAATCTCTTCAAAGCTAGGAAGCTCACCATATAACTCAAGTTCTTGTAAAGTTTTGTAATATTCGTCAAAGCTTGTAGTTGGTGGCGGATTTTTCATTGTTTGCTTTAACGATTGAAGATGATTCCAGTTTTGGTCTTTTATTTTTAAACGTTCTTTTTCAATGGTATTTTCGATATCGGTTATGAGCTGTTCTTCCTCCTCGCTTACCGGTATGTATACACTCCTTCCAGTTGACAGTAGCGAATACTCTCCGGTTAGAATATTTGGCTCGTTTTTTGTTAATGGAGATCCGGTATATTTTCTAACGAAATTTTCACCATCAAGTAATACGTACTCTTTTTTTACTTCATCAAATACTAATTGTTCAATATGTGTATCTCCAACTTTGGTTAGATGGGCCGTCTCTTTGGCAAATTTAAGAAGTGCTTTGTATTCAGCGGAATTGTTTCCTTTTTTGGAAGCAACGGAGATGGCAGAGGTGAGAGGTAACGTTTGAGGCAGTAGTTCAATAGCTATGTATGGTGTTATTTTTGTTGCTGGTGTATGAATTATTTTGACTGTGTTAATACCATGATTGAAGACCTGTTGAATTGTTTCAGTGTATGAAGACATGGATGCTAGGGTTAGCTTTGAGCTTGTTAAAGGGATTTTTAGAGCGATAGGGGTATTTGTAACTTCATCAAGTGGAGCTGTTTGAATAGCGCGGTAAACATAAGTTCTCATTCCTCTTCCTAGTAATCCTTCAAACCTAAACTCTCTTCCATCTGGCATTTTTAAAATATCTCCGTTTTTTAGTATTTCAGAATTTTTTCCTGGAATTGAACCTCGTTTAGGAATATATCGTTGGTATGCTTTAATATTTTGAGTGCCATCAGTGTTAAATAGCTCAATGGTTCTGCCTAAAAGTAGAGTAGGAATAATAAGAGTAATAAATATTAAGTAAAGTTTAACTGTAAATATCATCAAAAGATTTATCGGTAGTTTTGCTAAAAATTATTAAGAATCATTGCTAAGCATCTATTGTACCAAGTCGGAGGAGCGATCTGTCTCATAAGCTTTTTTCCATTTGGTAAAGAGGTAATTTCAGCTTTGTGCTTTTCGAGTGAGGCGATTATCAACTCTTTTGCCGCTATTAATTTTTTTGCCTTTTGTTGTCTCTCAATGTTTTTACTACTACCTAAAATCTGGGCCCGTTCGTCTATTTTTTCTAATATCAAACTGTAATATTGTTGAAATTTTTCATCCTTTGGGATTTTGTGATAGATTGCAGAAAGATTTGCTGGAGATGGGATACCTCCACTTTTAAAGGGAAGCAAATTATAAAATTGTTCTGGTGTTGGTTTAACTTGAAAGTGAAAAAGGTGAGGTATTTGATCAATGCTTGGAAGCTGTTTATATTCGACTAAGCTTTTCAGTACATCATAGTATTCATTAAAACTCATTCCTGGTGGTGGGTTTTCCATTACTGCTTTTAGATGTTTAATATTTTCCCATGAGCTATTTCGAATTTTGCTTCGCTCGTTACTTATTGTCTTTTTTATATCATCAATAAGTTCTTCTTCTTGGCCACTTTGAGGCCTATACTGACTTTTTCCGTTAGACAATATTGTATTTTCTCCGATAAATATGTTTTGTTCTTCTTCAATAAGTGGTGAACCGGAGTATTTTCTAATAAAATTTTGAGCATCCATAAGAACGTACTCTTGTCTTGCGTTATCATAGATTACCTGTTCAGTATTTAGATCCATAACTGTTGTAAATTTGGCAGTTTCTTTTGCGAGTTTTATCAAACCTTTGTATTCGAGAGACTCTTTTCCTTTAGTTGCGGCAGTTCTAATTGCAGAAATAAGATGGATTGGATTTTCAATTAACTCCATTGCAACGTATGGGATATTTTTGGAAATAGGTGTCCTTATTATTTCTGGAACTCGAATACCTTCACTCTTTAATCGTTGCATGACTTCGACATAATTGCTTAGAGCATTAAGTTTTTGTTTTTCTGTTGATATCGGAATTTTAAGAGCAACAGCTTGTCCCGTTATCTCGCTTGATGGTTTTGTTTGGATAACTTTAAAAACGTATGAGTTGCTGCCACTACTGCTTAATTTTTTTTCAACTTTAAACTCTCTACCATCAGGCATTTTAAATGAGTCTCCTTGCTTAATTGAGTCCTGCTCATATTTGGGAGATCTTGAGCTGGGGAAATTTTTTTCATATGACTTGATGTTTTGAGTGCCATCAGAATTAAAGAGTTCAACTGTTTTTCCAAAAAGTATAGATGGCATGCAGATAGCAATAAATATGATGTAAGTGATAATTCTATTTCTCATTATTACTCTTATCGACAGCTGATAGAAATAGTTTAATAAATTGGTACGCTACTTGTGATTTCATGAAGTTATTCTTGTGGTGATCTATTAAGAATTGCTTGATGTGGAGAATGAATTTTTCGCAAGTTTTAGATATAGATTCAACCTTTATGCTATTTATTGCCCCTCCTGCTTGGGGGAAAACTAGAATGCTTCGCGATTTAATCAACAAGTTAGATAGAAAAGTTGTTTACGTTTCTCCTCTGAAGGCGTTGGCCCTAGAATTTTCAGCTAGTATAAGAAAGATTGCTGATACCTATGGCATAGGATGTTCGGAAGATGCATCGTTAGACCGTTTTATGAAAGAGAAACGTGGAGTGTTGGTAATAACTCCAGAACTACTCTCTGTAAAATTAATGTCCGCTATTGAGAACGATAAAGAGAGTTATTTAGTCGTAATGGATGAGCTACACCTCTTTTATCATTGGGGTAGTAGTTTTAGGCCAGTTATGTGGGAAGCGCTTATTGGAATCATGAGTGAAGGGATCAATCTTCTTGCTCTTAGTGCAACAGTTTCTGATGATATTTTAGATTTTTTAAAACATGGAGTAATTCTTAATTACCAACATGGGTTTGTTGTCGATCTAGGAAATCGTCAGCTGCTCTTCCCCCCTAAAGAAATATTTTTTTATGGCCATCTAGGAGCGAAATTTTTAAACAGAAGGTTCTTTTTTAAACTAAAAAAAACAACAAACACCTTAATTTATTTTGTTCACTATCGGAGAGATGTCGAGCACTGGTTAGATTTTTGTAGTAGAAGAAAAATAGATGCTATTGGATGCGTCGGTGGTGAAGTCGATAAGTTTGTATCGGCGCTATCATCAAGAAGTCGTCCTCCATCTTGTATTTTTTCAACGACGGCCTTAAGTCATGGAGTAAATTTGCCGCCAATTGAAGGGGTGTTTATAGGTTATAAAGTAAATGACGAGGATCAACTTATTCAGATGATAGGTAGAGGCGGAAGAAAGGGCGAATCGTATAATGCTTACTTAATGGATAGTTTTAAAATGGGCCTTTGGAAAAAAATTAGATCAACTATTTCGGCTGCTCTTTTTGATATAGTTAGCAAAATCTAGAAGGTCCTGGAAAATTAACTTCTCATGATCTGCTTTACCTCGAATAAGGCATCCTTTGATATTGGCATTTTGTCCTGTTTTAGCATCAATATCTTTATCTCCAATCATGTAGCTTGAGTTTGGATCAATATTCCATTTTGAAATGAGACCGTTAATAAGAGTTGGGTGTGGTTTTCTGCAATTGCACAGATCATCTGGGCCATGGGGGCAAAAGGCGATATCGAGGTATTTTTGCAGCCCAAAAGTAATCATGTCGTTTTGCATTTGAATGTGCACAGAATCCATTTGTTCTTTTGTATAGTAACCTCTTCCAATTCCTGATTGATTGGTGATTATCAAGAGGGAATATCCCATTTTTTGAAGAAGTTTCATTCCGTTCGTAGCGTTTGGGAGGTATTCAACCTCATTTGGATCATGAAGATAGTGTTTATCTGTTATTATTGTTCCGTCACGATCAAGAAATATTGCTTTTTTAATCATAGGTATTATCAATGTCAGTATTTTTAGCTACTATTGTCAAATGCTAAACTTTATAAAATTACTTTTACCCTATATAAAACCATATTGGAAGAGGGTTGTCGGTTCCTTGCTGTTATCTTTTGTTTTAGCTGGAATAAAAGGTGGCGAGGTATACTTGGTCAAAAATATTTTTGATTCTGGCCTAAATGAAAACTCCTCTTTTAATGAGGCCATTTTTTATGCGTTACTAATTTTAGCTCTTGGAGTTGCTAATTTTCCTGCAAGGTTTTTTCATTTTTACTGGATAAGGTTTGTTGTTGATAGAGCTACCTGTTCAGTTAGGAGTGACTTGTTTGATAAGTTGCAAAGACTTCCGATGTCATTTTTTAATAAAAATAAGCAAGGGACGCTTATTTCAAATGTATTAAATGATACGGTTATTTTTTCTATCGGATTTAGAAGTGCGATTGATTTAGTCAGAGAGCCTTTAACCGCTATTGTGATGCTAGGCCTTGCTTTTTATCGAGATTGGCAACTCACTATGATCGTCATCGTTGTTGCGCCAATGTTTATTATCATATTTGGAATTAGTGGAAAGTTAATTAGAAAAAATCAGGTAATTGTTCAAGAGGATATTGCGGACCTTACTCATTCTTTAGCAGAAGGTGTTTCTGGCCAGAAGGTTACCAAGGCCTTTAACTTGCAAAAGTTTGTACTTCAAAGATTTGTAGCGGTTCAGGATAAGTTTTTTAATTCTCAGATGAAAACTACAGTAGTAGAAGAGTTGGCCCATCCATTTGTTGAATTCGTAGGTGCTATTGCTTTTTCAGGTGTTATTATTTTTGCTCATCACCGAATAGCTAGTAAAGAGATCTCAGTTGGAGATTTTGTTAGTTTTATTGCAGCACTAGCACTTCTTATGGATCCAATTAGAAAGTACTCTCAAGCAAATGTTAAAATGGGCCAGGCAATGGCCGCTGCTGATAGAATTTTTGGGGTCTTGGGTATGGCAGAAGAAATTGACACTGGAGTTGTGTCAATTTCTTCGTTTAAAGAAAAAATTGAGATTAGAAACCTATCGTTTTCTTATGGTGACAGTGATGTGGTTTCTAATTTGTCCTTAACTATTAACAAAGGTGAAAAGGTTGCGTTGGTCGGCCCATCAGGTTCAGGCAAGTCAACGATGGTGAATCTGTTATTACGTTTATATGATGTAGATCGAGGAGATATTTTAATTGATGGTGTCTCAATTAAAGATATTTCACTCTCAGATGTTCGGTCGTTATTTGGTTTTGTTGGCCAAGATATATTTTTGTTTCATGATACAATTAAGGCCAATTTAACTATCGGTGGAAACTATACAGATGAAAGAATAGGAGTAGCGATCAAAATGGCATATGCTACAGATTTTATCAATCAACTTCCAAGTAAAGAAGAGACGGTTGTTGGAGATAGAGGAACAAGACTTTCTGGAGGACAACAGCAACGGGTTACGATTGGAAGGGCGTGTTTGAGAAACCCTGAAATCTTACTTTTTGATGAAGCGACTAGTGCTTTAGATAATGAGTCTGAAAAAGTTGTTCAGAAGGCCCTCGAGGATATTTCTGGTGGTAAAACAGTTATTGCTGTTGCTCATCGACTTTCAACAATCCAAAATTATGATAAAATTTTTGTTATGAAGGATGGAAAAATTGTGGAGAGTGGAAACCATCAAGCGCTTATTAGTATGAGTGGAGAGTATAAAAAGCTGTATGAGTTTGGGAAACAGATAAGTAGTCATGAAACTTAGTTTAGTAGGAATTAATTATGAGTGTAGAAACAAATTTAGAATCGATGAGTGATCTTGTCTCTCTTTGCAAAAGGAGAGGGTTTATTTTTCAAAGTAGTGAAATCTACGGAGGTCTTGGTTCTTGCTGGGATTATGGGCCACTGGGTGTTGAGCTAAAATTAAATGTTAAAGATAAGTGGTGGAAGTCGATGACCTACCGAGATGATATTGATGGTGTCGATGCTGCTATTATGATGCATCCATTAGTGTGGAAGGCCTCAGGCCACGTTGATGCATTTAATGATCCGATGGTTGATTGTAAAGAGTGTAAGAGCAGATTTAGAGCTGATATGATCGATTTGAAAGCAGCTTGTCCAGAATGCGGAAAGAGTGGAACGTTTACGGACATTCGTGCATTTAATATGATGTTTAAAACTCAAATGGGAGCAGTTGAAGATTCAGCATCTACAATATATTTAAGGCCAGAGACGGCGCAAGGTATATTTGTTAATTTTCCAAATATTCAATCAACAATGAGAAGAAAACTCCCATTTGGTATAGCTCAGATAGGTAAAGCTTTTAGAAATGAGATTACTCCAGGGAATTTTATTTTTAGAACTAGAGAGTTTGAACAGATGGAGATGCAATATTTTATTAAACCTGGAACTCAGCGCGAGTTTATGGCCAAGTGGAAAGAGACGAGGTGGAATTGGCATTTAGCAAATGGGATTAGAGCGGAAAAACTTAAATTTTCTGATCATCCGTCAGATAAGTTGGCCCACTATGCTGATGCTGCAACAGATATTGAGTATGAGTTTCCAATTGGATGGGGAGAGATGGAAGGGATTCATTCTCGAACAGATTTTGATTTGAAACAGCATCAAGAGTATTGTGGAAAAAATCTTCTCTATGTTGATCAAGCTGATGGAAATAAAAAATATCTCCCGTTTGTTATTGAAACGAGTGTTGGTTGTGATAGGACAATTCTTGCCCTTCTTTGTGACGCTTATAGAGTGGAAAATAAGAGTGATCCTGATAATGAAAGAGTAGTATTAAAACTCCATCCCAAACTTGCACCGATTAAAGCAGCGATTCTTCCTCTTGTTAAAAAAGGTGGGCTGCCTGAAATTGCAGAAAAAATCGTTGCAGATTTATCTGAAAATTATAAGGTTGAGTATGATGATGCGGGATCAATTGGGAAACGTTATAGACGTCACGATGAGATTGGAACACCTCTTTGTATGACAATTGATTTTGAATCTTTAAATGATAACAGCGTTACGTTTAGAGACAGAGATACGATGGTTCAGGAGAGAGTTTCTATAGATAGCATAAGACAGGTAATTCGTGATCGTTTAAAATGTTAGTAGATATTATAAATTTAACTCTGTCAGAAATGGAAAAGTTTAAGTTTTCTAATTTGGCAGTTGCTTCTATTGATTTTAATCGTGGTGAATTGGAAACTTTTCAGATAGAAAATGGTTTAATTATACCGTCATCTACTCCAATTTTTTTTGATCTTGCAAGTTTAACAAAGCCGTTAACGTTAGGCGTGGCAAGAATTATGTATAAAAATTTATTTTCGAAACATGAAGAGTTATTACTTAATCATTGTGGAGGCCTTCCTGCATGGGGAAGGTTGTCATCAAAAAGTTGGAAGGAGCTGATACTCTCTTATGAGATAAAAGAGTCACCAACCCTATACTCAGATTTTTCTGCTCTTCGACTAATGCTTGAGTTGGAAAAAAAATCAGGAAAAATGTTATATGATTTAGTTGGCGATACTTGGGATAGTGAAATTGCACACTGGAAAGAGCTTCCTGATAATTTTATGAGTGTAGTTACTGGGTTTAGGGGTGGGAAAGAGATTTATGGCCAAGTACACGATGATAATGCTTTTATTATTGGAACAAAATGCTCACATGCTGGGTTGTTTGGTACTGTAACGGGCCTATCTAAAACATTACTAAACCTTGAACGTCGGTTTTCTTTTGTAAAGAACGTTGAGTCTCAGTTAGATAAAGTAGGGAATAAAGGTTATGTGATGGGGTGGGATAGGGCCACAGATCTATCGAAAACTTTAGCTGGAAAAAACGCTACATTGAGCAGTTTTGGCCACACGGGATTTACTGGATGTTCCATCTGGATTGACCCTACACGAATGAACGGGACGGTTATCTTATCAAATTTTTGTTCTCAATCATGGTATGATCGGGTGGCATTTAATGATTTAAGAAAACAAATCGGAATTATCTACTAATTTTTTGGAATATTTTACCTATATTTCCCATTGGTTGCTAAGCGTATAATTAATTATAACAAATTTTTTTGGAGAACTATCATGTCTGTAAGTTGGTACTATGTAGAAGGAAGTGAGCGAGTTGGACCTGTTGTTGAAGATGAGCTGAAGGTGCTATTTGCAAAGGGAAAATTAAATGCAGAAAGTTATGTGTGGAAAAAGGGACTAGAAAATTGGGAGAAAATTTGTGACTTATCAGAGCTAGATTATTTATTACATCAAGAAGAGGAAGCGATTGTAGCTATTGTAAATAAGCAGAGTGATAAAGTTCCTGATGTTTTAAAACTACCTCCAATAAAAGAGTTTAGTTGGGTAAAGTATGATTTAGATGCCCCAATTTTCTTAATAAAAATTGGAGTAGACAGAGGTACGAGTTCTACAGAGTATGGCCCATATTCAATGAACATAATAAAAAAATTGTTTTTTGATAATAGAGTTGGCCCTAAAACATATATCTTTACACCTGGAATGAAAGATTGGATTTTTTTGGCAGATATTCCAAAATATTCAGAGCTTTTTATGGGAATTCCTCCTGTGATTGATGAAGAACAAAGAAGACTGGATCAGAGAAAACCATTTATTGCAAGAATGTTATTTCATGATAATAACAACGTTTATGAAGGTGTCTGTCGAGATATCTCTATTGGTGGTGTACAAGTTTTAGTTTCTGGAATGAATGTCATCGTTGGTGAGACTATTAATATGAATGTTCACCCAACCAATAGTGATTACTGTTTCGTCGCCGCTGGAAAAATTGTCAGGGTACTCGATGGTAACCAAGGATTTTCTCTTAGGTTTGAAAATCTAAGTTCAGAAGCTCACAAATCTATTGATCAGTATGTTGAAACGGCATAATCATTATGGTCGATTACGATAAGACCAGCATTGTAGTTTCATCCGGGCAAATCGTTTCAGGTCAAAATTTTTTATATTATAAACGAATCGAAAATCAACTTTTAAAAGATAAAAATTTATTAGAGATTGTGTTTGTCCATTCTATTCTAGGCATGCATGATACCTATCTTGAGTTTGCTTCTTCTCTCCTGGACACCGACAATTCATTGATTGGCTCTGTAGTTTTGTTTGACTTAAGAGGCCATGGATTAAGTAGTGGGCCACGGGTTCATGTTAGTTCATGCAAAGAGTATTTTGATGACATTGATAGCATTGCTAATTGGTTGGATGAAAAGAGTAGTGTCAGGAAAAGAGTTCTATATTCGTTTGGAACTGGCGCCATCGTCTGTTTAAATTACTTTGTAAATTATGGCAGTCGAGCTAATTTTATCGGATGTATTTTGCAACGACCGATGTTTATTGGTGAAACGCTAGTGTCAAAGCCATTTAAAAGACTAGGAAAGATTGATTTTGTTAAGCATTTAAGAGTAGCGCCTGTCGCTTATTGTAGTGATACTAGTTGCTTCAGTCATAAACGCATGAGTATTGGTTTGTATCAAGAGCTAGAGCGGTTTACAAAAGATGCTATTGAGAATTGTTTCTATGTAGATAAACCTCTGCTACTTATTTGTGATGAGCAAGATGAAGTTTCTTCTTGCTGTGATAAGATAATTAGGAGAGTCGATAAAAAATTCTTAACGCTATCTAAAGACATTTTAAAAAAAGAGATATACCATTGGTTAGTAAAGTTAATGGGAGTTTAAGATGTTTGGTAGAGTAATGTGCTGGACGATTTTCTTAACAACAATTTTTTTTGTTGCTTGTTCTACGTCATCTAAAAATAGATTTGTATCAGGAGAGCTCACAATTGAAGAGATAAAACTTAACAGATACTCATGGTTTCAAGAGATGTCCTTAGTTGCAGAGATTTTTGTTAAAAAAGTTGGTAAAGAAGACTTAATTAGAAAACTATTTTCAACTAAAGAGTTGGAAGTTGTTGATAGTTGTTCAAATTTTTTTGTAATGCTTGCTTATTCTCAAGACAGTAATAAGATAACTTATAAAATGCTAAGGGATAGGTTGGAAAAAATTTCGTATGCTGAGGTAGTTATCCCTGATTTTAAAAATAATTTTAAGTTACACCCAGATTATGAGAGTTATGCTTTTAGATTATACAGCGTTGTAGGATTTTGTGGTAGTGGGCCAGAACAGTTTGATATGACGTTTTCTTCATTTCCTGACTCTATAATCCATATTTAATCAATCATTTTTTTAAGAAAAAAGACTAAGTTTTTTTTTATTTGCTCCGATATTAACATTAGGAGTACACATTTTTATGGCCGATAATGATTTAAAGTTGGAGAGATTTGGCAGATACTTGATACTAGATCATCTAGTTGATGGTGGGATGGCCAAGATATCACGAGCTAGGTTCTTGGGTGAACAAGCTGATAAAATTGTTGCTATAAAAACAGTTCAACAACAGTTTTCTCAAGACGAATCCTTTAGAGCGATGTTTGAAGGTGAGATTAAGGTGACGTTTGGTTTAATTCATCCAAACATTGCACAGACGTATGATTATGGCCTAATGAATGAACAGCTCTATACGGCCATGGAGTATGTGGATGGTAAAAATCTAAAAGAGTATCTAGATAAGCTTAAAGAGAGAAATTTTGTTTTCCCGGTCGAAATATCTGTTTATATTATAACTCAAGTTTGTCAAGGCCTTCACTATGCCCATACATTTATAGATAAGTTAACAGGTAAAAAAGCAAATATTATTCATAGAGATATATCCCCACATAACATCATGATCACTTATGATGGAGCGGTTAAGGTTATAGATTTTGGGATAGCAAAAGCAGAAACTAATGCTGCTGATGCAACACAAGCTGGAACCATTAAAGGAAAACTATCTTACTTGGCACCAGAGTATTTAGATGGACATAGACTTGATTCTAGATACGATCAGTTTGCATTAGGTATTACAATTTGGGAGATGTTGTGCAGTCGTAAGTTGTTTAAAGCATCTAATGAATTGGCGATACTAAAAGAGATTCAAGCATGTAATATTCCGGCCCCTTCTACTGTTAATCCAAATGTTCCGAAAGAACTGGATGATATTGTTTTAAAAACACTTTCAAAGAGTAGAGATGACCGTTTTGAGACGTTAGATAAACTAAACAGAGCTCTTGTTAAATTTTTGTATGCTAACTATTCAGAGTTTAATCCAACTGACTTGGCATATTTTGCGAAAGAGTTATTTAAAGATGATATAAAGAAAGATCGTGAAAAACTATTTCAGTTTGGACAGATAGATCTCAAGCCGTATCTAGATGATTTGCAAAGAGAGCAGGATCAAGGCAAGAGTGCTGGATCGATAACTGGTTCAAATGGATTGTCTTCGTCTACTTCTGGAGCTAAAACAAAGCGTCAACCCATTCATATGATTGATTTTGGTTTTGAAGACGCGGATAAGAAAATTAAACTTTCTGGAGAAAAACCCCCGGTTATTGGTGCAGATACAGCAAAGAAGAAGAAAACGGTAGCAAATAAAATTTCTTCAGGTCAGACCAAGACTGATCACAAAGCTCTTAAGCGTGCGGGTAATGTAGAGCAAACTCAAATGAGAACAGAAGTATTAGATGCTGATAATATTGAAGGTTCAAAGACATCAATTATAATAGATACAAAATCCTCTTTAGAGACGAAAAAAAAGAAGTTGGGAACTGGAGGGACGACCACCTCGATTGGGGTAAAGAAAAAGAAGAAAAAGACTGGAACAGGTACTACTACTAGTTCTGGTATCAAAAAGAAAAAGAAAAAAACGATAACAGATATATCAGTGTTGCCAGCGCAGAAAAAAAGTTCTTCATTTAAGATGATGTTTAGAGCAGTTATCGCTGCATCTCTCTTGATTGTGGCCGGCGGTGGTTATTTTGTTTTCGTAGAAAAACCTGAAACAAGTGCAATTTCAAAAATATTAAGAACGATGATTGGATTTCAGATTGATTCAACTGTTGTTGCCGAAAATGTTAAAGTTGAAAAAAATGATCAGTCAGTTGAGAATAACCCAGTAGCTGAGGAAGAAGTTGCAAAAGTTGATGTAACGTCTGAAGACATAGAGGGAGATAAGCGAGATCCTTCATCTATTTCAAAAAATGTTGGTGAAAGTGTAAGCAATGGTGGTGAACAAAATGGAACAAGTGATAAAATGGCAAAAATAGTTCTTACAAACTATAAAAAGTATAAGCACAAAATTTTTATTGATGGAGAGCAAAAAGACGTGTTTGTTCTAGGTGAGATAAAGGTTCCGGCCGAAAAAGAGTTTACGTTGAGGGTTGAAACTAAAAATCGCAAACACTTTGTTCAAAAGATAAGTTTAGCAGGTGGCGATTTAATGGAAGTTGAGATTCCACAGACAGCTGTAGAGTCGTTTGGTTATTTAATGACTTCTCGTGATTGCGTTACAGGCACTTTATCTTTTGAGTTATATGGTGAAAAGAGATCAGAGAGTTTACCAATAAAGACAGCAAAAGGTATTCAGTTGCCAGCATCTGGAGATAGTGGAACTACTGGTGAGTACGAGTTGTCATATAAAAAATTGGGATCGGATATATTTCACAAGGCAAAAGTCAAAATTAAACATGAAGATGACTTAGTTGATTTTTGCGAAAACATCTAAAAAACTCACATGACATAGTACAGATCTGACGGTATATTCACCATCCTTGGAGATAACTATGAAAATGACTATTCCTAAAAGTGTCGAGCTTGTTGATAACGAGCTTTATTTTCTTGATCAAACAAAGCTACCAACAAAAATTGAAGTAGAAAAACAAAATACGATTGAAGATGTTTGGCATAGTATTAAACAACTGAAGGTCCGAGGTGCACCTGCGATTGGTATTGCTGGTGGATATGGCCTTGCCCTTTCAATGAAAGATTTTAAAAATAGTTCGACTCAAGAGTTTTTAACACTGCTTGAAAAAAATGGGAATTATTTAGATAGTGCTCGTCCAACTGCTGTCAATTTAAGGTGGGCCATTGATCGTATAATTAATAGAGCTAAAAATTCTGGATGTAGTACCACCAAGGAACTTTATGGGGTTGTTTTAAAAGAGGCAATTGGTATTCATGAAGAGGACAAGTTGATATGTAAGCAAATTGGTGGCCATGGACAATCTTTGATCAAAGATGGTGTTGGAGTGCTGACTCACTGTAATGCTGGGGCGCTTGCAGTTTCTGAATTTGGAACAGCTTTAGCTCCGATGTATGTTGCACATAAAAAGGGGATAAGGTTTAGAGTTTATGCTGACGAGACAAGACCACTACTACAAGGTGCACGACTGACTAGTTTCGAGCTTCATCATGCGGGGATCGATGTAACATTAATTACAGATAATATGGCCGCGCATATAATGTCACAAGGTTTAATTGATGTCATAATTGTTGGCACTGATCGAGTTGCTGCCAATGGTGATATAGCTAATAAAATTGGGACTCTCGGCGTTGCTATTTTGGCAAAATATTTTAATATTCCTTTGTATATTGCCTGTCCATCATCAACAATTGATTTAGCTACAAAAACTGGTAAGGATATTGTTATTGAAGAGAGAGATGGGTCTGAGGTGTATAAGTTTGCAGGTGTGCTTACGGCCCCAGAATCTATAAAAACTAGAAATCCGGCCTTTGATGTTACTCCTGCTGAGTTAATTACAGGTATAATCACAGAAAAAGGAATTTTAAAACCACCGTTCTCAGAAGCACTAAAACTGTTTTGATTTATTTCTATGCGAGCTTGGGTAAGATTACATGAAAAAAATAATAGAGAGTAGCAAAAAGGTTTGGATTAAAACTTTTGGGTGTCAGATGAATTATCATGATACAGAGAGAATTTTGTCCAATTTATCTGAATTGAACTATGAGTTATCAAAAAACATTGAAGAGGCAGATCTAATTTTGTTTAATACTTGTGCAATTAGGGATTTGGCAAATTCAAAATTTTATTCGAGTTTAGGTGAAGTAAAAGTATTGAAGAAGAGGGAAAATAAGAGCGTTATTGTTGGCGTTGGCGGTTGCGTTGCCCAAATAGAAGGTAATGATTTAATAAAAAAATATAAACATTTAGATTTTGCCTTTGGCACAGACCAGATTGATAACATTAATAAAATGGTCGAAAGAGTCCAAAATGGAGATAGTAAATTTATCTATGATAGTTATGATCCATCACAGGATTATTCGATAGAGACAAAGATTATCAATAAATCTCCTCAAGCATTTGTGAACATAATAAAAGGGTGTAATAACTTTTGTACCTACTGTATAGTCCCCTTCTCTCGAGGTAGAGAAAAGTCGAGAAGATCGAGCGAGATATTAAGTGATATTAAAAATCTAATAGCAACAGGAGTACAGGAAGTTACTCTTTTGGGGCAAAATGTTAATGCTTTTGGAAAAGAAAATAATGAGCGGTTCTCTGACTTGTTACTTGCTGTGAACGATCTTATTGGCCTAAAAAGATTGCGATATACGACTAGTCATCCATATTTTATTTCAGATGATTTAATCAAAGCACATTCTACTTGTGATAAACTTTCGGATCATTTACATCTTCCTGTTCAGTCAGGTTCTGATTCAGTATTAAAGAGAATGGGAAGACGTTACACCTCGTCACACTATTTGGAGATTCTTGAAAAAATACGTGAAGCTAATCCAAGAATTGTTATCACCTCAGATATAATTGTTGGGTTTCCAAATGAAACAGAGAATGAATTTTTAGAAACCATATCGTTATTAGAAAAGGCCAGATTTGATTCAATTTACTCCTATAAATTTTCACCACGTCCTGGTACTGTAGCTGAAAAGATTGTAGATGAATTGTTGATGAGTGAGAAAAGTAAACGACTTCAAACTGTTCAACAAATTCAAGAAAAAATCCAGGTTGAAATACGGTCTAGTTTTGTTGGCAGCAAAGCGACGCTACTGGTTGAAGGTGCTGGGAGAATGAGGGGGGTAAAAAAATGGAAAGGAAGAAGTAGTTGCAATCGTTTGATCCATTTTGTTCCACCATCTGAAAATGATGATTTTTTAGGTAAATGGGTAGATGTTGAGGTATTAAGTGCTACACCTTTTTCATGTCAAGGATCATTAATTGGCCTAACCTGTTAAAACGATTCGATGGCCGAATCTTTCACTCAGAGATGTTCTTGTTGTATTATATTCCTTATGTGTTAGAATTCTTGCGTGGATCATAAGACGCTAACAACCATTATAAATGGGCATGTTTTAAAATTTTATCCTTTTGCTTACTCGTTGATTCCTGATGAGCTTCAAGCACAACAACTCGTTATTGATGCGGTGGCAGCATATTTAGTCTCCATTAAAGATGAGTCTTTTGAGCGCTTAAATTTAAACAGTGTCCCGATTAATATTCTTGCATTCTTATATCAGTTAGGAATGAGGAGAAGTTGTCATATTGAGAGAAGCAATCTTATTGATGGGGATAGAGCAACTTTTTTTTATTCAAAACCTATTATCGAAAGAGCTATTCTTTATTTAAAGACACACTTGAAATATAGTCCAAGTGAAATCTCAAGCATTGTTGGTATACCAATAACAGATGTTGTCCAGCAAATCTTAAAGGGAAAAATTGATGAATTTATGTTACGAATTTAATCACTCAGGTAAACAGGGTCTTGAGTGCAAGCACTGGCAGTTGTTAGAGAGTAGTGTTGTGATGGATGTTGAATTTACCATTAGACAAAAAAAACATTTTGAACAGTGTCACAAATGTCAGCAAAAGTATAAGTTGTACAAAACAAAGGAAGATGTGGTTAGGAGTTATGTCCCACATGTAACACCAGATGATTCGACACTTAATTTTCTAGAGAATGAAATTCAAGATATTGTGTTAAAAATTTATGACAAAGATTTAGAGTCTAAGTTATATAAGTTTAGCGATACTCTTAAAGTGGTTGGTGAGTCATTAAAGATTATGTCAAAGAGTTGGCCGCTAAGAATTCTATCTGCTTTGGTTGTCGTTGCGTTTGCAGTTAATTCTGTCATTTGTTGAAATGTAGTTCGTAATGTATGACAAAGGTCTCATCTTCTTGAATCAAATCTTTGGGTGGGTTTGGTATATTTCTAATCTCTTCAATTGTCTTTTGAAAGATATTTTGAAGATCATCATCATCAGACCAGCGTATTACTTGAATGCTGATTACATTGCCTGTTTTGTCATAGGTAACTTTGGCGCTCATAATATGTTTTGAAGAAACACGTTTGTTTTTAAGATAGGGTTTATTTGTCATTAATTCATTAATCGTACTTACGTATGAGTTAACGTATTTTGAGTATGATCGTTTGAAAAAGCTGTAAAATATTTTTTCAGTTTCGTTTAGCGCATCGATCGAGACACCCTTAGGAGGTGTTATGTTCATATTAAAGTCTGTCATTTCTAATGCATCTTGAACTGGTGGTGATAAAGCGTTGTAGTTTGTTACTTCATATTTGTTAACAGGTACTGTTTGTGAGTTGATATGTGTTTTTTCTTTTGGAGTGTCTTTTGTATTTTGTGTATGCATGTTTTCCATGATTTGCTTTATATTATGTGGTGGCGGGGCAAGCTGGCCAACGGACATTGAGAAGGTATCTCTTTTTTTTCCATTTTCTTTCCCGACAGTTTTTATCTCTTTTTTGGGCGGTTGGGTTAATCTCGTGACAGTGATGGGATTATCCTTATGTGCAACAGGTGAAGTAATGTTTGATGTGTGTGGTAGTAGTAGAAAGAATACTAGATGTAATAATATAGATATTGTTATGGTAACTAGCATGGAAATGGCCGAACGATTATCTTCATTATTTATTTTATTCAAAGCTTTAACCAACGTATCTTAAAACTGTTATGTGTATTAACTAATACTGTATTAAAAAAAAGTCTAAATGATAATTAGAATCGGCAGAAATGATCAATTAGTTGACGAAGACGGTGAGTGATGTAGAATATATATAAGGTAGGACAGGAGTCCGCCCACTCTAGACAGCAGGTCTAAATTATGAATACAAGGATTGTAGCAGTCTTTAACAGAAAAAAAAGCCTAATAGGTATTATGTTGCTAGCAACATTGTTAGCAGTGACTTTAGTCTTTTACAAAACATCACAGTTGTCTAAAAATTTGTCTGTATTTTCAGATGGACTATCTACTTGCATGGCAAGAGTCTATCAAAGTTATTCGGCAAAACTTCTTGGTGATAGTAGCAATGGGCTATTTGCAAAGGGCTTTTTAGACTCAACAGAAGATTGTGTTGCAGATGTTATGGCATTTGGGAACGAAAAGTTGGGAGATGTGTTTAAAAATAATGCTGTACTCCTAAATACATTTGCGACTGACGTTCACTGGTTTAATCAAAAAATTTTAGAGCTTGATGGTCGTAAGCAACAAAGGGCCTCAACGGTTTTAGGGAATAGGTATACAAAGCTTTTAGAATTCCAGGACGATATTGTAGCAATTCTAGATACGGGTAAATCTTCGACACAAGAGCTGTTGGAAAATCTTAAAGTTGCATTTTATCTTTTGGGAGTAGTTGTTCCATTTTTATTGTTGTTAGATTACAGAAGTAATTTAAAAGATTTTTTAAAACGTTTTGATATTGAGCGGAAGGCAGAGAGCGAGATGATTAAGCTTGATATGTCCGTTGTTCCTAGGACAGTTCCAGAAACGATCAAGTTGGCCCTAGAGTCGTGCAATTTACACGCTTGTTCGGACCTATTTACAAAGTATAAATTAAGTATTGATCAGGGGAAACTTTCTAGCTTTGCTTACGATGTCAGTAGTGAGGATTTGGAGCAAAATGGTTTTGCTTCGTCTGTTTCATATGAAAAGAAATTGCCGATAGGTGACATGGGTAAAAATTTAGATTCGATTACTGTAAATGTGGATAAAGTGTTCGCAAAGGTAATTGATGCTTTATCAGAGAAGTTGTTTACATTGGGTATTTCTGTCAAAATGGACATTGATGGTGAAATGGAAGTGTTGGCCGATGAAGAGGGATTTGAACAGGTTTTGTTTCAAGCAATGAATCATAGTATTAAGTCGTGTTCAAATCTTGCTGGCCCAAGAAACATAAACGTAGGTATTAAAAAGCTTGGCGCAACGATGGTGTTTAATGTGTCAGATAACGGTGTTGGTTTTAGCAAAGATTGGCTAAGGGCCGATTCTGGTTTTGATGTATCTGTAAAGGATGGTTCTAGCGTTGAGTTATTAATTCTAAAAGAGTTGGCAACAATTGTTGGTTGCAAAATATTTTTTGAAAACAGCCTCGCTTCTGATGGGGTAGTTGTAGGTGGTAGAGTTCAGATGGTATTGCGTGCTCCTGATGTCGTAAATAGAAAAGATGTTGCCGCCGCTATAACTGCTGGTGAACATAAGAATAAGGAAATTGTATCGCTTAAGCGTGGAAAGAAGAAAGAGATCCTGAAGGATTTTGAAGACGCTATCTTTTAAAAAAAACGTTTTTTCTGAATTTTATACTCGTTGTTTGGAAATACTATGTTTTTTAGTTCTATAAATTTGTTTTTAGACAAATCGCCATTGGTAACGAGATCCATCATTCGATAAAATTCTTTATTCTCTGTTTTGTAAAAGTTTTCAAAAATTGAATCAGCAACGATGTGGGCGGTTAAAAAAGCGCTACTATATATTACCCTTAACGTTTGTGACTTTAGAAGGATATGGAGTTTTGAATGTCCATCAAGAATATCAAGAGTTAGTTGTAGTTTCTTCTTAAGTGCTGGTTTGTTTTTTAGGGCACTAAGTTGTCTGGCCAAGTCTTGATACATGTCACATTTTAAATATGGATTTAGAATTTTAGAAGAGAGATATCCCATTAATGATTGGTAGAAAAAAAATATAAATCTTTTTTCATTCCCGCCCTTGGAATATATCTGCTGCTCTTTAAACCCTGGGTTGTTAAGTTTAATGATTAAGTCAAAAACACGTTTTCCTGCCAGATATGAGAGCCGATTGACAGAGTAATTTGAACAGTAAAAATCATTTGAGTATGGAAGTTTGAAACTTTTTCCAGTTAATAAAAGTCTGGCATAAAAATTAGCAACTGATTTTGGAGCTACTTTTTTTAGTTTTTTGCTTACGTAACTCAGGCCGCTATGATCATATAAGTTATAATCTAATAGTATTTCGCCTGTAACTGGTTGGTTCAGTATTTCAAGAAATGCTTTTGAAATAAAGAGAAAATTATCTTGAGCATTACTATCAAAAAGTTTTGTGCCAAACTCAATGATATATTCATGAATATCAAAACTAGGGTCATCACTTAGGTGCTGATACCAATAAATCATGCTCTCATATTTTATCCACGGAGGAGATGTCTGAATAACAAACTCACTCTGGTTGAATTTGACTATTGGGTCATCTGGAACTCCATTTTTAGCTAGTTGCCAATAGATGGCCTCAAGGTTTTGATGAACAATAGTATATGGAAATGTTGCCTTAATTCTATCCGAAACTTTTTGTGGAAGCTTGTTCGGAGACATGTGCAGTTCTCCAAATATGACGATGATGAGGTTGTCTAGGCCATGGAATCGCGAGATGATCTCTGCTGCTTTTGTGTCACGCTCTTGTAGTTGGCCAATACTGTTAAGGCCAACCACTTGTAAGCCAGATTTTTTTGCTAAATCAAAAAACTGTTTATAGTGATTCCAAGGGAATCTCCACGATTCTTGATAATTGATATCTTCTAAAAATTCTAGCTCTGTGATTGCTCCGCTAAGATAGTTGTCAATAACGTGTTGTTTGTTTTGATGGATAAATTCAACCGCAATAATTATTTTTTTTTCAACTTGTTGAATAGCATTTAATATCCTGACAATATTTTTACTACTTTGGTCAAAAGTGTGAAAGTCACCCAAGTATACGATGTTGGATTTTTTGATTGATTCAAGAAGTTCTTTTAGTGTTGAAGCTAAAAAACGTCTATTGGCCAGTTCTTCATGGTTTTTTCGATACTCCTTTAATTCCCTAGGCGCTCTTCCTTCAAAACTGAGTGCTTTCTTTTTTAATGCCTTGAATATTTGTTGATGTATTTTGAACTTTTGATTGACCTCAGTCATTTTTATTAATTAGTAATTCGTATTCATCGCTGCCAATTACTTCCTTCCCAGGTTCGTGGATAAAAAGTGGGATTTTGTATTTACTCTTTGCTTCTCGAGGGAAAACGAGGCTTTTGACCCCATTCTTAGATGTTGGAGAGAGCTGGAGGGGATGATTGTTTAAAAATACTTTTACAGCATTTACGTTTCCGACAAAAATTCTAACCTCTTTTCCACTGACAAAGGTGTCCTCCCCCTTTTTTAGTAGAAATTGACGAATACTATTATTATCTTTTTTGTACGTAATCCATGTCTGATCTTGGTCGGCAATTATATAAATATTTTGATTATCTTTAACAACTTTTTTTTGTGTTTCTATTGGAATGATAGCTTTGATCTCTTCTGAGGGGTTTTGGTTAACAGAGTACATATCATCTTTAATTGGATAGAGTTCCACTTTAAACGGTGTAGTTAAAGCGTTATCTTGTTCTAGCTTTACGGCAACAGGAAGTAGTGTCTGTTGTTGTGGTTGTGGTATAAGTTTTTCTACTTGCTCTTTTGTTGTAACAGATTTTGCTGAAGGAGTCACTGCTGGTGCTATTGTCGGAGCAATGGTTGCAATGGTTGCAATGGTTGCAATGGTTGGTTGTGGTTTTGCTAATT
>DYOQ01000008.1:8092-21477 GCA_020720455.1 Bdellovibrio sp. | reverse complement strand
GCAATGGTTGCAATGGTTGCAATGGTTGCAATGGTTGGTTGTGGTTTTGCTAATTGCTGATCAGGTGTAGTAGTATCTTGTTCTTTAGCGACACTTGTAATGATTGTGTTATCTGTAGCTTTTAAAGGCGATGATGATGTTAATACCTGTGGCGTGATCTCTTGGGTAGCTATAGCTGGTTCATCTTGTTTTTTGTTATAGCTTGCTAAATAGAGTCCAGCACCAAGTGTTGCAATAATAATAAAAACTACCAATCCAATGATTCCGCCACTACTGTTTACTTGTTGTGTGGGCGTGATTGTTTTAATTGGCTCTTTTGTTCCAGAAAGCTCATAAGATCTATTTAAAATGGCAATGCATTCGTGCTGATTGGCATTTACTATTTTTGCATAAGATTTTACAAATCCTAAAATATAAGTTTTGTTTGGTAGTTCTTTGAGCTTGTTGTTTTCTAATAGATTTAGCACTGAAATTCCAATTTTGGTCTCTTTGGATATTCGTTCAATGGATAGCCCACACTTGATCCGATAATTTTTTAAGTAATCACCAATTAGCGTATTACTATCAGTTAGCGTATCGTTACTGCTTTGCTCATTAAAAGACTCTGTGCTCATATTAAATATCCTTAAAAAGAAGGGGCTTGGTTTAAATTATTATTTGCTGTGGCAAGTATTTCTCTTTTTCGTAAAGAGGCAAGTGTAGAATATTTTGAATCTGTAAATCTTCCTATTACGTTATCAAACTTAGATATCGCACTCTCATATCTTCGAAGCTTCATTAGCATTAAACCTTGTTGATATATCGGAGCTGGCTCTTGATAACATGTTCCGTTTGAAGCTTTGAGGTAAAAATCTAGGGCCTTGTCATAACTCATCTTTTTCTCTTCCCATTCGCCCATTTTGAAATTGGCCGGACAGTAATACTCATTTTCACGCAAAGATAGTGTTAAATATTTGATGGCCTCGAGTGGTTCTTCTGTTTGAAAGTATATAAGTGCCATGTTGTAGTATGTTCTGTATCTCTCGTTAAATATTAAGTCTTTTAAGGCTTGGTTATGAATTTTAAGTGCTTCAGTATATTTTTTTTGGGTTTGATATATGGTCGCTAAGTTACTAAGAGCTCTTGTGTACTTTGGATCTAGTTCGGCGGCAGTTTTAAAATGGTTTATAGCGTCTTCTTCTTTGTTTAAAAAATAGTATGTCATTCCAAGATTGTTATGTATATCTGGATTAGATGGATCTAGCTGTGATGCCGTTAGTAATTTATCTAGCGCTTCTCGATAATTTTTTTCACCAAGAAGCTTTGTACCTTCAGAGTAAAAAAGATCTGCCTTCGCAAGCTCACTGCTTTTTTTAGAAGATGTTGAACAACTATAAAATGATAAGGTTAATGCAAGTATAATAGTTATTTTTGACGGCAATAACATAGAGTATCCCTCCTTTATTTCTTTGTGCTCATCTTGATACTATATTACTTATTTTATCGCTCTAAATCAAATAAGGTGTTATAATCTTTTGTCATGTACGCAGTCAGGCACTCTTTAATTCTTTATACTTTTATTGCATCAAGCTTTGTTGTCATCGTGTTATCTGTTGGCCTCTATGGATTTGTAAAAAATGAATTGGCCGAATCAGATGGCAGTGTTCAAGTTGACAGCGGCAGTGGAGCGTATTTTTCTGGTCTGGAGTATTTTCTGATTGAAAATATTACCCCGTCATTTTTTTTAAAGGCCTCTGAGCTTATATCTGATCGCGATAATAAAAAAATGACTTTCTTTTATCCTACAGGAACTGTGTTTACTGAAGATAAAAGAGAAGTGAATTACACTGGAAAATCTGGATTCCTTGATCAAAACACTCGGACTCTTACTCTTGGTGGTGATGTACAAATGAGTTCGGTAGATTCGCTGTTAAAATCAGAAAATATGAAATACTGGTCGGATAAAGATTTTCTGATCTGTGAAAAATCTGTATGGGGAAGGTACGATATGGCCAAGACAGGTGACAGTGTTATAATTAAATCAGATAAACTTCGAGCATATCCAAAAGAGAAGAGGTTTTTTTATAGTGGAAACGCTAAAGGAGAAATCAAGCGGAAGCTTAGATACGAAGAGAATATAAAGTTTGGAGCAGAAAATATTGATCTGTTTGTCAATGAGATGACGGCGAAGCTTGTAGATAATGTCTTGATTATTAGAGGTAATTCTAGGGCAAATTCTAGGTCTGGTGAAATATTTCTTGAGAACTACAACAAAAAACTCAAGTATTATACTATGTCTGACGATGTGAGAGTGGATGATTTTGTTATAGATAGCGCCGGAAAAAAAATTAACAGGAAAGCTTTCTCTGAAAAGCTTGATGGTATCGTAAGCGAAGATAAGGTTATTTTGACGGGTTATCCAAAAGTATTTCAGGATAAAGATGTAGTAAAAGGGAATAAAATTATTATTAGAGATAATAATGAGACAATAGAAGTTGATGATGCTAGCACGAATGTTTATGTGAAATGAGGTTATAGATGGTGGAAGTGTTAAGAGCGCAAGCTCTTGAAAAAAAGTATGCAGGTAGAGCTGTAGTAAAAAAAATAGATATTGAACTTTCCCGAGGAGAGATTGTTGGATTGCTTGGGCCTAATGGTGCAGGTAAAACGACATCATTTTATATGATTGTTGGTTTAGTTCGGTGTGACCAAGGAAAAATTTTTTTGAACGATACTGAAATTACTAATCTGCCAATACATATGAGAGCAAAAGAGGGCATTGGATATCTTCCTCAAGAAGCATCAGTGTTTCGTGATTTAAATGTAATTGATAATATCTATATGGTTTTAGAAAATAGACATATCCCAAATATGAAAAGAAAATCTTTGTTAAACTCTTTAATTCACGATTTTGGGTTAGAAAAAGTGAAGAAGTCCAAGGGAAGCGCTCTTTCTGGCGGAGAAAGAAGAAGAGTTGAAATAGCAAGAGCACTCGCGCTCGAACCTAAATTCATATTGTTAGATGAGCCTTTTGCGGGTGTTGATCCGTTGGCAGTTAGTGATATCCAAAAAATTATACTAGGATTAAAAAATAGAAGGATTGGGGTATTAATTACTGATCATAATGTTAGAGAAACTTTAGGAATTGTCGATAAGGGTTACATAATGAATGGCGGGGAGTTGCTAGTAAGTGGTACTCCAAGTGAAATTATTAACAGTGATAGTGCACGGAAGTTCTATCTTGGGGATGAGTTTAAAATGTAACGATCCCCGTGTAGGATTGTGATATGGCGATTAAGCTTTCTCAGGGCCTGAAGCAACAGCAAAATCTTGCGATGACTCCCCAGCTACAACAGGCAATCAAACTACTAACTCTTACTCATCAGGAAATGACCGCAGAAATAGCAAGAGAGCTAATAGAGAATCCTTTACTTGAAGAGGTCGGGGGTGACTCAGGTTCAGAGGGCGAAAAAAATGAAGCCGATTATCGAGAAGAAAAATTAGAGATGCAAGGCCAAGAGGCAACCTCTGAAAGTTTTGAAGGAAAAGAGACTGCCAAAAATAATGAAGAGTTTGATTGGGATAAATATGTAGATACGTACAATGATACATCATCAACTCCATCCTTAGTACAATCAAAAGAGACAGAGGAGCTGCCGAACTATGAGGGTGTTGTCTCAAAAGAGATGGATCTATCAGATTATCTTGATTGGCAACTTAAGGTAAATGATTTAGGGCAAAGAGAGATCACGATTGCTAAGATGATTATTTATAATCTTAATGGCGAGGGTTATTTAGATATAGCACTTGAAGATATTGCATCAGAATTAGATTGCCCTATTGAAGAGGTTCTTGAAGTTTTAAAAATAGTTCAAGCATTAGATCCTGTGGGATGTGGATCGAGGTCATTGCAAGAGTGTTTAACATGCCAAGCAAGAGCACTTGAAACTAGTTCACCTCTTGTTGAATTAATCATTGAGAAATATTTCACATGTCTTTCTACACATGATTATTCACCGGTAATAAATGCACTTGGTGTATCTGAAGAAAAAATAACTGAAGCTGTTAATATTATTAAACAGTTTAGTCCGCGCCCAGGTAGATCGGTGTCTCCTGAAAATATTCAGTATGTGGTTCCAGATATCTTTGTAGTTAAGATTGGGACAGAATATGTCGTTCAGGTAAATAATGATGGAGTACCAAGGCTTAGGATTTCTAAATTATATCAATCATTAATAGGTATGGATCAAGGTGATCGTAATGCCAAAGAGTATATAAAGGAAAAAGTGAAGTCGGCCATCTGGTTAATTAAATCAATTCAAAATAGACAAAGAACGATAGAGAAAGTTGCTCAAACAATTGTTCGGCAGCAACAGGATTTTTTTAAAAAAGGACCACAACATTTAAAGCCGATGATATTAAAAGATGTTGCTAATGAATTAGGGGTGCATGAATCCACTGTTTCTAGAGTAACAAGCAATAAGTATATGCACACACCGATCGGCCTCTTTGAACTTAAATATTTTTTCTCTACTGGAATTGGTGGGAAAAATGGTGGAGTTGATATTTCCAGTGAAGTGTTAAAAATAAAAATTAAAAAGTTGATTGAGAGTGAAAATCCCCAAAAACCGTTATCGGACCAAAGGATCGTCGAAATTCTTGAAAATGAGGATCTCGTCATCGCTAGGCGAACGGTTTCTAAATATAGGGAGATGCTTGGGATAGATTCATCTTCCAGGAGAAAAAAATCCAGGTAACAAAAGGAGAGTTATGAAAGTTACAATTTCGTTTAAGAATCTAAAACACACACCAGCGCTTGATTCAAGAATTCATGAAAAATCAGCGACCCTTGAAAAATTTTTTGATGGTGGAGATTCTAGAATTAATTGGGTCTGTTATGTAAATGATGGTGTCCATCATGCTGAAGTGAAGTTACATGGATTAAACCATGAGTATCATGCGACAGCAAAATCAGATAATCTGTATAAAACATTTGACTTAGCGGTTAATAAACTAGAGAAACAACTATCTAAACAGAAACAAAAGACTAAAAATAGAATTCATAAACATAAAAATGGGCCAGATATTGTTATTTTAGATCCTGAAATGGCATGGGCGGATAGAGAGGATGATGTTGCGTAAAAACTTATGAGTGGCGATGTAAAAGAAAAAGGTGAGATCTTTGTCAAAGACAGAGTGAAGCTGCCACCAAAATATAAAGTTATGCTACATAATGATGATTATACAACGATGGACTTTGTTATTGATGTTTTGACTCATTTTTTTGGTAAGAGTCAAGATGAGGCAGAGTCCATTATGATGAAAGTTCATTTAGAAGGTGTTGGTATCTGTGGAGTATACTCGTTTGAAGTTGCTGAAACGAAAGTTTTTCAAGTATCGGAGTATTCTAGGGCCAATAAGTGGCCACTTAAATGTACAATGGAACCGGAGTAGCTATGTTAAGTAAAGAGTTAGAACTTGTACTTAATATGGCAATGAGGTACGCGAGTTCTTTAAGACATGAGTATTTGACAGTTGAAACTCTTTTTCTAAAACTATTTGAAACAGATAAAGATGTTATTAATGTAATAAAAGGTTGTGGTGGTGATGTTGATTCCCTTAAGGAAGAGTTAACAACTTATATCGAAGATATTAGTAACTTTAGCATTCGCCCTGAATTACCAAAAACTGATGGTGAAGATTTTTGGCCAGAGCTGAGTCTTATGTTGCAGAGAGTTTTAAATCATGCTCTGTTTCATATGCAATCATCTGGTAAAAAAGAGATTAGAGGGGTGAATATTCTGGAGGCCGTCTATAAAGAAGAAAATAATCACGTAAAGTATTTATTAGAGCTATCCGGAGTTGATCATTTTGGAGTTATCAAAGAAATTTCCCATTCTTTAGATGGCCCTGAGACTGAAAAGAGCGCCTCTTCGCCTCAGTCTCAAACTATTTTAGACAGTTTTACAAAAAATTTAAATGAGATGGCCAAACGTGGTGAAATTGACCAAGTAATCGGAAGAGAAAAAGAGCTCACACGTATTTTTCAGACACTTTGTAGGAGAAAGAAAAATAATCCACTTATTGTTGGTGACCCTGGTGTTGGTAAAACAGCATTAGGAGAGGGGATTGCTTGTAAAATAGTCGCCGGTAGTGTTCCAGAAGTTTTAAAAAAATGTGTAATTTACAAAATGAATATGGCAGATATCGTATCTGGTACTAAGTATAGAGGTGATTTTGAACAGCGATTTCAAAATATTATAAAAGAACTTCTAGAAAAAAGAAAAAATGGAGAGTGTGAGCCAATACTCTTTATTGATGACATCCATGGGGCAATTGGTGCCGGATCAATTGGTGGCGGGAGTTTAGATGGTGCGAATATGTTACGGCCACTACTCTCTTCTGGGGACATTCGTTGCATAGGAACTTGCTCATACGACGAATATAGAAAGTTTATAGAAAAAGATGCCCCATTTGGCAGAAGATTTCAAAAAATAGATCTCGAAGAACCAAGTGAAGATGAAACGTTGAAGATTATTACAGGAATTAAAGATAAGCTTGAGGCCCATCATAATGTTGGTTATTCTGAGGCCATTATAAAATTGGCGATAGAGTTATCACTAAAACATATTAATGATAGATTGCTTCCCGATAAGGCGATTGATGTACTAGATGAAGTTGGTGCGCTTTTAAGAATACAGAAAAATTCTTCGGAGAAAGTTGAAGTTTCAAGAAGCGATATTGAGCAGATTATTTCACAGATGGGCAAAATTCCTCAAAAGCAAGTTGTTGCTAGTGAAAATAAGATACTTGAAACCATGAGCTCTCATATTAAAACGTTAATCTTTGGCCAAGATGAAGCGGTTGATAGATGTGTAGATGCTGTCATACTTTGTAGAGCAGGGTTAGCAAAAGATGAAGGTACGATGGCCAATTTTCTTTTTGCTGGCCCAACAGGAGTAGGCAAAACGGAGTTGGCAAAACAGATTTCCGCTCATTTAGGGATAAATTTTGTTAGATTTGATATGTCTGAGTACATGGAGAAGCACTCTGTTGCAAAATTAATCGGGGCGCCTCCAGGATATGTTGGATATGAACAGGGTGGTTTGCTTACTGATGAGATAAAGAAAAATCCATATTCGTTGTTACTTTTAGATGAAATAGAGAAGGCCCATCACGATATTTATAATATTTTGCTTCAGGTAATGGATAGTGGTCATTTAACAGATTCTCAAGGAAGAAGGACAGATTTTTCCAATGTAATTCTTATTATGACAACAAATGCAGGTGCAATTGAACTTGAAAGTGGGCAAATTGGGATAAAAACCTTTAGTTCGACAGATGGAATGTCTAAAATGACTAAAGCGATTAAAACTTTTTTCTCACCAGAGTTTAGAAATAGGTTGGATGAGATAATTTATTTTAAATCTCTTGGTGATGAGATGATTTTGAGAGTTGTTGGGAAATTTATTGCCCACTTGTCTAAGAAGTTGGCCCAGAAATCTATTATATTAGATGTAAATGATGAAGTTTTACGTTGGATAGCAAAGAATGGATTCTCGTCTAGGATGGGTGCTCGGCCGATTCAGCGATTAATTGATAAAAGTATTAGCGCAATTGTTTCCAAGGCCCTCCTTTTTGGTAATCTGGGCCCGCATATGTCAGTTGAGATTAAAATTTCATCTTTAGGGGAACTAATGTTCACCTATAAAGATCAATAGTTTTTATAATCATAAAAAAAATAAATGTTGTTAATTGTTATTTTTTTATTTGCGTAAAAATAAAAAGTTGTTTATTCTTTATTTATAAACGGGTGTAAAACCAGGAGAACAAAATGGTAAAGAAAGTTGCTACAAAAAAGAAAACAGTTAAAAAAGTTGCAAAGAAAGCTACTAAAAAAGCTACAAAAAAAGTTGCAAAAAAAGCTACTAAAAAAGTAGCGAAGAAGAAGTAGTTTTTTCTGCTTTGAAAAAAAAGGCCTTCGGCTTAAATCCGAAGGCCTTTTTTTTTGCCGTGTGTTCTAATAGAAGAGTTTATGATAGAATTATTTGCTGGAGGGAACATGCAAATGTTTAAGCTAATAATTATCTGTTTGTTGTTCATATCAACACCATGTTTTTCCATCTCTGAGTTTGGTGGAGAGTTTGGCTATTCCAAACAGTTGTTTGGTGATAGTAAGCAAAATGATGTTACATCTAGAACATACTCGGCCAGTTATGCGATCTATTTTTGGACTCAGACAGCACTGGAGCTCAATTATTCCCAAAGTGAGGAAATCTTAACTCAGCATCCAGATACGGACACACCTGATAGTTGGACAGTCACAGAGCAAAAAAGCAAACTGTTAAATGACGTTTATGGTATTGGACTTAGACAATCATTAACTGGAATGAGTTCCAGAATTAGACCTATGATTAGCGCTGGATATGCAAGACAGTTTGAAAAACATTTAAACTATATTACGTTTACGAATCAATCAACCGGAGAGATCGTTTCTGGGCGAATTTACTCAAGTAAAGAGAGAACCGATTCTGTTTTTGCAACATTTGCTTTGAAATTTTATTTCACTAAACATTTGAGTGTTCACGGTTCTGTAAAATCAATTTTTCCAGCTTTTGAGTTTAGTAAAGCAGAGGATTATTTAAAATATATGGTTGGGCTTTCGTGTATTTTCTAATTTGTAAGCAAACGATTATGCTTGCATGCTTTTCTTTTATTCTTTTTAATTTTGGAAGTTGTTCAAAGCTTCAATACGTCGTTGTGCAAGGAAAGGGGCAATTATCTTTATTAACTAATGCAAAAAATAATCAAGATGTATTAAGTCAGGCCAGTGTATCTAAAGAGCATAAACGTAAAATTGGTCTGATTGAAGAGTATAAAAAATATTTTTTTGACTATTTTAATAAAGATGTTAATGGAATTTATTCTAAAACTACTATTCTTGACCGTAAGGCCGTTACCTATCTAGTTGTCGCATCAAAGTATTATGAAATTAGGCCAAAAGAAGAGTGCTTCTGGTTCGTTGGTTGTTTTCCATACCTTGGTTTTTATGACATGAATGGAGCAATCGATCATGCAAAAAATCTTGAACAAGATGGTTATGAAACAACTATTCGGCCAGTTTATGCCTATTCAACGTTAGGCCATTTTGAAGATCCGATACTTTCATCATTTTTTGTCTACTCAGATCAAGAATTGGCCGAACTGATTTTCCATGAGTTATTCCATACTATTTTCTTTGTTTCAAGTGAAGTTGATTTGAACGAGAACCTTGCTAATTATTTTGGCAAGGAGATGGCGTGGCAGTATTACAAGAGGTCCGTATCTGATATTGAAGAGAGTGCGAGAGAAAAAGAGAAGAAAAAGAGTGTAAGAAAGTTTATCGTCTCTTTTGTTAAAGAACTCGAAGTCACTTATGAAAAAAATATGGCGAAGAACCTTACTTTGGAGCAAGTAGCAAAAATTAGGTTAGATAAAATGGAGACTCAGTTTTTACCTCAAGGTCAAAAGCTGTGTAAAGAGCTTGGACTTGAAAAATCTCGGTGTATTATTACCAATCAGATGTGGAATAACGCTTCTTTTGCTGGATATTTAACGTACGAAGATAAGATGGATAGGGTTGATGAGCTTAGAAAAAGAGTTGGAAGCGCTAGTTTAAAGGAATTTTATTCCTATATTGAAAATAAGCATAAAGAGTATCTAGATAAAAAAGCTAAGACCACATTCTCAAAATTTCTGTTCGAGTAATTAGCGTGGAATGTCTTTAGTATATGAGGTCGCTAGCTGCACTTCAATTCTATAGCAGCTGTTAATGTTGACATAGTGCCAAGGGCACGCATTTGGGTGACCAGGGAATCCTCTGTTTGTATAATCAATACAGTCATAATCCCAGTTGACACTCATTATTTGAATATTAATAGGATCATTTGTAGCAGGAATACTAAACTCTTTTACTGCTGAACAACCATCAACCGGTATACTATCAAAGATGTGATCTTGGTAGTAACTAGAGTTTGGTGCTTTGACTCTTACTTTTAACTGCAGTTTTGTATAATTTCTATAGGCCGCACTACAACCATACTCGGCCAGGCTATCTGTACTTAAATTTCCTTTTGTTCCATCATCTGGAGATGTTCTTCCAGGAGATGATCTAGCGACTACTCTAATATTAAATCTTCCATCAGTTTTGAATTGATCAAGAAAGTAGTCTGATTCAGTTGAAGTGTAGTTTCTATATGTTGGAACCATTGAAGATTGCCATCCTATATCGTTTGGTTCAACTCGGCCTCTTCCTGTAACTTGAAAGGAGTAGTAGTTTGTTGAGCTACTTCCGGTTCCAGTGGCGAAACATCTTGTTGATGTTGTAGTAGCTGTTGCTGTTGCTGTTGCCGTAGCTTGTGAATTGTTGTTAGTAGTTGATGATTTTTTATTGTTAACTCCTACATCACAAGAAGCGATCGTTAGAGCTATTATTGTTAGCGTTACGATGTTTAGTCTCATAAATTTATCCTCGAGTTGAAACTTTCTAAACACGATCAAGTTCCCTTCGGACGTAATGGGTTAAAACTTAATGGGTTAAATAGCTGAATAAATAGCTGAAAAATAGAACTGGATGTAACTGAATAATTTTAAAAATTCAATTAAAGAAGTTATTTAAAAAAACGATAAGTATTTGACAGGTATGTCGTACTCTTAATAAGGATTAATAGTTATGAGTGGCGGACTTAATTATGATAAATTAAAAGAAAAGGCCGAGTCTAATGAGTGGACGTCATACAGTGACTTGTTCATGGTTTTATCGGTAGTTTTTTTATTGTTATACGTTTTTACTAGCATGCGAGAAGGAACTAATGAAATTAAGCAACATATAGAGAAGAAAAAGATTAGCAGGGAAAATCAAGATCTAAAAAAACAGATAGCCATTTATAATGCTCTAAAAGAAGAGCAGTTGGCAAAGGTGACACAAGAGGAGCAAGATGTTTATAAAGAGTTGATGGAAAAATTAACGTTGTTGCAAGACAATTCAAGAGTTGAAAAAGAGGCGTTACAAAAGAAGGCCATTGAGAATGAACAAAAAGAGAGAGCGCTAAATCAGTATCAACAGATCGTGCGTAACATTATAAATGCAAACATGCTTGCAAAAGGAAAAATTAAGAGAAGAGATGAGAGCATTGTTGTAAAAAATGAGACAATAAAGGATAGAGATCAGACGATCGTAGAAAAGAGCGAGGCGATTGAAGAGCAGGTCATGGTTATTGACGAAAAAACTCACATGATTGCAGAACAAGATAAAGAGATTGATAGTAAGAAACAAGAGATTGTCCAAAGAGATATGATCATTGAACAAAAGAAAGAGTTTCTTGAGCTTAGAAAGCTGGAGATGGCAAAACTCGAAAGAGAGTTAGAGCGTAAGAAAGAGAGAATACAGCAAAATGAGTCTCAGATCGTCATGATTAACCAAAATTTGGATGAAAAGGTACAAGAGCTGGAGAAAAAACAAAAAATATACAATACCTCAAAAGCGAAATTAAATGAAGATATTGCAAAACTTAAACAACAAAGAGATACAGATGTTCAGCAACTTGAGGCTAAAACTCAAGAGGTCTCAACTATGCTTGCCACGGTGTCTACTGAGTTACAAAAGGCATCAACTGAGTTAGTTAGTGCTCAAGATACTATTACGAAACAAAATGAAGAAAAGATAAGACTTGCTAGTGAAATTCAAGCTCAACAAGAAAAGTATAAAGATGAGCTAGCAAATCTTCAGCAAGCACATCAGGCCAAGATGCAGGCAGAAAAAGATGCATTTGATAAGCAGCTTAATGAGCAACGTTTAACTGTTGCTGAAAAAGCAGCAAAGTTAAAAGCGTTCCAAGAAGAGATGGCCGGCAAAGCGGAGAAGATGAGACAAGAGGTTGCTGTCTTAGAAGGCAAAGTTAAAGAGACAGAGCAAGAACTTGTTAAATCTAAAGACGATTTAAATAAGACGGCCCAAGATTTAGAAAAGGCCAAAGATGATAGACAAAGATATCTGGCGTCTATAGATACGTTAAAGCAAGAAAATGTTAATTTGAGTGGCGATTTAAAGAAAGCGCAAGAGATTCTAAATGCTAAGAAGAAAATTGCAGACGACATTGGCCGAAGTTTTGCTAAAGCTGGAATTAAAGCAGATGTTGATGGTAAGACTGGTGATGTAACACTATCGTTTGGCAAAGAGTATTTTTCCACTGGGAGTGCTGACTTAAAAGATCAGATGAAAGATACACTAAATCAGTTCATGCCAATATATACTAAAAGTTTATTTAAAGATGAAAGAATCGCAAATAAGATTAATAGCGTTGAGATTGTTGGGTTTGCCTCTCCTACGTATCAAGGTAAGTATATTGATCCAGGACGCTTGAGCGAAGATGATAAAGCTGCTGTAAACTATAATATGGACTTAAGTTATAATAGGGCAAAGTCTATTTTTAACCACCTTTTTGAAAAAGATAAGATGAATGATCAGTATAATAAAAAGTTATTCCCTCTTGTTAAGGTCTCTGGTCGGAGCTTTTTGTCAGAGGATGTCAAGGGGAGAGATATAGCTAGTGGATTAGATCAGTATACATTTTGTAAACAGTATGACTGTCAAAAAGCGCAAAGGGTTATAATCAAATTCAATTTGAAAAATAATTGATTAGGGGAGATGAGTTATGAGTGATCTAGTAGTGTTTTTTTCTAACATTCTGGTAAAAGGGTTTGCGCCATACCTTATGCCAATCACAATTGTTGGTTTTGTCTTTGGTATAGCGGTCAGGTTTCTTGTTTATTGGACAGTAAAAAGAGAGTCTTGGTTTACTCAGCAGTTTGAAAAACGAGTGTTTAGATTTCTTGATGGTGAAAAGGTAATAGATAATAGACCTCTCTCATTTCAAGTAACGGTTAAGAGAATATTGGAACGGACTTATTACGAACTATTTGAGTATCGGGCCATTTTGAAAAGAAGAAAGTCTGATGCTATTACTACAATGGGCGATAGGGTCTTTTTAATTCAAATGGGGGCCGCGAAAATTGTCAGAGATACACTTAAGCTAATAAAACATTTTAAGTATGGAAAGAGCTCTCAACGGCCTAAATTTTTAGAGGTATCAAAGACTGTTTTTCAAGGTAATCCGTGTTTTACAAAGGTGTTTGGCATTTTTCCTGTTGGTGTATTAAATGATGTTGTAAATATTCTTCCTGGATTATTTATAGTTGGCGGTATCTTTGGTACGTTTTTAGGTATCATGCAAGCTCTTCCAGAATTAAGAGGAGTAGATGTCTCAGATTTGAAAATGACAAAAGATGTTATGGATAATTTTCTTGTTGCGATTGCGTTCTCTATGAACACATCAATTATAGGTATCGTCTTTTCTGTCGCCATGACA
>DYOQ01000008.1:0-7992 GCA_020720455.1 Bdellovibrio sp. | reverse complement strand
GAAGATGAGGAAATACCTTGTGAGATGGAGTATGATGAAGAGGAAGATGATGATGAAACTAATGATGAAACTAATTATGATAAAAAGAAGGCATCATAACTTTATTGATTGAGCTGTTGGTTAATTGATTATGAATCGAGGGGCAGGAAAAAACTGCCCCTTTTTTTATCCCTCAAACGGTACAACTTCTTTCCTTCCTCTCTCAAGATTTACTAATTTACCCCGATAAGTTAACGATTAGTTATGTCCCAATAAACTATGGAGAATGCTCTGAAGGGATACAAGATTCAAATAGTTTCAGCAACTGGTATGCGTACGGAGTACGTCATGCAAGATAGTTTTGTAATCGGAAGATCGAGCAAAAGTGATTTGTGTTTAACGTGGGATGGGTTAAGCAGATCACATCTGTCAGTAAGTCATCGAGGTGATGACATCGTTATTGTTGATCAAGGCTCTGCAAACGGCACAAGTATTAGAGGAAAAAAGATACCTCCCAATCGTCTTGTTAGGTATACGCTTGGTGATAATATAAAGTTTGGTAATGGTAATGATTTCATTACTATTCAAATGGTCAAAGATGGTGATGTTGAATTTGTTACGATTGTTGAACAAAAAAGAACGGAAGAACTTAAATTAAAAGCAGAGGCAGAAGCAAACAGAATTCTTAAAGAGGCAAAGGCGAGTGCAGAAGAGGTTAGGACAAAAGCAGAGCATACCTCTAATCTTGAAATTGATAGACAAAAGAAAGATATGCTGATGCGAGTAGAGATTGAAAAAGGGCAGATGCTAGAAGAGTTAGAGCAAGAAAAGAAAGCACTTCTAACAGCAGTGTATGAAGAGAGAGATCAGTTACTAGCAAAAGCAAAGGAAGATGCCGAGATCGTAATTGAACAGACTCAAAAAAAGGCACTTAAAAAGGCGAAAAAGAAAGAGAGTGAAATTTTAGACGAGGCCAATCGTAGAGCGAAAAAGCTTAGAGATGAAGTTCAAAAAGAGATAGATAAAGAGATTGAAAAAATCAGAGGACAAATTGAAGTAGAGGCGTATCAAAAGGCAAATAAGTACGCTGAACAAACAAAAAAAGAGGCAGTTGATACGGCCAAGATGGAGGCTGGGAATGCTTATGAAGAAGCTAAAAAAGAGATTGTAAACAAGGCAAATAACGACGCAGCGTTAATTGTTGAGCAGGCCCACAGAGAGTATGAGCAACTTAAAAGCGATTTAACAAAAAAATTGAATGCAGAAATTGAAGAAGCTAAAGATAGAAGTGAAATGTTAAAAATCGATATTAAAAATAGGGCAGAAAAAGATGCCGAAAAAATCAAATTAGATGCCAGTGATCAAGCTAAGAGGATAATTATTTTAGCGGAAGAGAGTGCTTCTAAGATAAGAATAGAGGTGCAAAATGATGTGTATAAAATTAATAAGGATGCTTATGAACAAGCAAAGATCTCTTTAGATGATGCAAAAGAACAAGCAAGTGCAAAATTAGAAGAGGCCAATAAAAAATTAAGAGATACTGAGTCTGTTGTTCTCACTAAACAAGAAGAGATCGCGAAGCTTCTTATTAAGGCCAGAACAGAAGCAGAGAAGATAGTTGAAGATTCTAAAGAAAGAGCAAAAAGCTTAGAACATAAATCAACTTTAGATTTAGAAGATTCAAGAAATGAGGCAAGAAAAATTCTTGAAGAATCAAAGATAGCGGCTAAAAAGATAGTTAATGACGGAAAGGATAGGCGAGATGCTTTGCGAGATGATATGCAACGCCTTCGTGCCGATAAGGTAGAGCTCGAGACGGATAAGTCAAGAATTAGAAACGATATTGATGAGCTTGAACGGTTGCTTAAGCATAAGAAAAGCGAAGTGGAAGGTTTTAACTCAGAACGGAATAATGTTGAGTCAGAGATTGATCTAAGTAGAATTGAGCTTGATAAGGTCAAAGTAGATATTGTTAAAGCAAAAGAAGAAGCAGCAAGAAAAAGAGATGAGTTAAAGTTTGAGATAAGAAAGGCCAGAGCAGAAGTAGAAGCACAAGAGGCAGAGAGTAAGGTTCGAAAGAGCAAAGTCGATGTAGAAATCGAAGAGTCAATAGCTAAAAAAATTATCATTGAACAAGAGTACAACTCTATAATTTCAATTAAAAATCGAGTTTTAGAAGAGATTCGAGTGCTGCAAGAAAATAGAGATGGATTAAGAAATGAAATTGATTCTGTTTCAAATGTGATAGAGTTGAAACAACATGAGATAGTAGAAGTTGAAGGTAATTTAGCAAGAGTTAAGTCGGATAGTAATGACTATCGGTCTAAATATTTAGAATTAGAAAAACAGGTTAAAGATTCTAGCGAGAGGAAGCTCTCTCTCGTAAGAGATGTCGACGATTTGCTTTCAGAGAAAAAATCAATAGAACGAGAATGCAAGGATATTCTAGGCGATGCAAAGCGAGTAGCTGAAGAGATCGAGACGAGTGCTAATATTAAGGCCGAGTCGATAGTTAAAAAAGCTGAGTTGGAGTCTGATCGTGTTTTGTCTATTGCTAAAGATAGAACTGCTACGATTGAACGTGAGATTGAGTCCAAGACAAAAGAAGCTGCTGAAATAATAAGCGATGCGAGAAAGAGTGCAGATAGAACTAGAGAGAGTGTTGAGATTGAGTGTCAGCGTATGCGTGAACAGTCAAGTATTTCAATAGAAACGGAAAAAAATAAGATTGAAGCTGATAAAATTGAGGCCCGAAGAGTTGTGGAGTTAGCGAAACTCGAAGGAGATAGAGAGATACATAAGGCACAAGCAGAAGCAAGAGGTATTGTTGAAAATGCAAAGGCCCACCTAGAAGAAGAAAAGTTAGAAATTCAAAAATCAAAGAACCAGGTATTGCTTGAAGCTGAAAAAGAAAAAATATCAATTCTTGCTGAGGCCGAATCACTTAAGCAAGAGGCCCTAGCTGCCAAAACAAATGTTGAAAACCTTGTAAAAGAGAAGCTAGACAAGATAAAAGTTGATGCTGAAGCTAAGGCCCAAGAGATAATCTCTAATGCTGAAATATCAAAAGCAGCTTTAGTCAGACAGGGTGAAGAAGAAAAAAGAAGAATTGTATCAGATGCAAGAAAAGAGGCTTTAGAGATAAAAGAGGCGTTTGAGTTTGAAACAAAAGAGTTAACTGAAAATGAGATAAAAGCAGCTAGACAGATTTTAGATGAAGCCAAGAAAGAAGCAGAATTTTTTGTAAGGAAGGCCCAGGAAGATGCTGAAGAGATGAGGAAAATGGCCGAGTATGATAATACAAAACAGTCTGAGATGCATGCCCTTCATTTTGATAAATTGTTACAAGAAGCAAGAACAAAAGTAGAGAAAGAGTTTGAAGAAGCAAGTATCAAAAAATCAAGAATTGAGAGTGAGGCGGTTGACTTAAGAAAGAATGCTGAAAAAGAGGCAGAATCTCTGCTCGCTAGAGCAAGAGAAATTCGAACCAATGTTGATAATGAACGTGCCGAGATTTTAAGGATGGCACAAGTTGATTCTGACAATTTAATTAATGATGCAAGAGGAGTTGAGTCTGATATAAGAAAACGCATAAAAGCGCTAGAAAAAGAGGAGTTAAGTCTTAAAGAGAGGGCCCACGAAGAGAGAGCGCAACTGGTAAAAGATGCAAAAGATAAGGCAGATCAAATTTTAGATAAAGCAAAAAAAGAAAAAAGTGAAACATTGGCCAATGTTGATACTTTGATTGCAGACGCAAATAAAGAGGGTAGTAGAATATTGAGTGAAGCCTATGCGGCAAGAGATAATATTGATTCAGAAATAAAATCAATTAAAGATAATGCCACTAAAGATACGCTTCAAGCACTAGCTGAGGCCAAAGAAGCAAAAAGGATTGCGGAGATAGAGAGGGATAAACTATTAGATGATGCTCATCGAACTTCTGATACGGTTACAAAAGAAGCAGATGATTATGCCATTGATGTTAAAAATAGTGCTGATGCTTATGTTAAACAGACTAAATTAGATGCTAGCAGTTATTCAGAAGAGGTTCAGCAGGTAGCTGATAAAACAGTTGCGAAGATTTTAGACGATGCTAAATATAGAGCGGAAAATATAGTAAAAGTCTCGCAAGAAGAACATGCTACTAGGTTGCAAAAGCTTGATACTGATTACCTAAAAAAACAGCAAGAGTTTGAACAGATGTATGAACGTAAGGTTCATGAGAAAGAAAAAGATTGCGAAGATAAATTTATGGTGATTGAAGCAGAATTTAAGTCAAAAAAAGATATTCTTATAAAAGAAGTGGAAGAGCAAGAGCGCTATATGAATCAAGATCTCGCTACTAAACGTGTAAAAGAGGTGGAAAGGGATAAGGAGAGGCGAGAAGCAGAAGATAAGAAGGCCAAGGCGAGAAGGAAGTTTGAAATAGAAGAGATTACTCGTAATGTAGGAGTTCTTTTAAAATCTAATATTCCAGTGCTTGCTAAGGTTGATCGAACTCAAGAGCAAGAAGAGGCATTTATTAATGATATAAAAAAGAAAGTTAGAGCGGTTTTTGCTGGTGAGGCAAGTGGATATGCTGATGAGTTGAAAAACATGGCATCGTATGATCCAGCTAACAGTAAAAGGATAAGGGTTTATTGGATTAAGCGGATATCTATAGTGACAATTCTACTAATGTTACTTGGGGTATTTATTTCAAATCCTAATATAATAGATGATCTTGGGAAAAGATTTATTAAGCATGCTGAAGAACAAACATCAGCAGAAGAGATTTATTTAAACAATTTAAAGAAGCAACGAGAGGATGATATTTATCGTCCAGAAAAAACAGAGAAATATTCTAAGGAGTATAAGGAAACATATACTGATAATGTTATCTATACTGAAGGATATTTAGAGGTTGTTCAGAGTTTAGATTACCAAAATAAGTGGACTATTGAAGTAAGGAATTTTTTGATCAAATTAGAGCTTAATGAAGATAAGGTTTTGAAAATTTTACCGATTGAAGGCAATTTAGTAAAAGACCTTGTGGAGCTAAAAGAGCAGTTAAAGTATAGCAGATTAGCGCCAGGCATTGGTAAAATGAAGGCGCTTGAAGAGGATGCCATGGAGACACTGAGGAAACTTTTTGATGCAGAAATTGAGTTTAAATCGTTCTTGAAACATAAAAAAATATTTTATCAAAGGTATCTTGAACAACGAAAGGTTGATCAAAAGTTTAAGTCTCAAATTTAGGACCATTTTGCAACTCTTGACTTAAGTCAATGCTTTGCTTGTCAGCTTGTAGTTAAATACAATAATATTGTTCAGAGAAAGTTATTCCCCATTGCTAAGAGGAGGCAAAATGACATTGCTTGATAAATTTTTAAGCCGCAAAGGGCTTTATGCGTCTTTTTGGATCGCAGGAATCTTTATGGTTTCTATGTTGATCTATTATACTGCCAATTTGGCCAAAGAGGTTCCACCGCTTCCAAAGCAGGTGTCCTCGATTAGTGGAGAGGTGCTTTATACTTACGACGATATCGTCGAAGGTAAGGTCTATTTCCAAGAGTTTGATCTTATGGATTACGGTACAATGCTTGGAATGGGGGCCTATATGGGCCCAGATTTCTCAACTGATTTTTTACATAAGAGGGCAGAGTTTCTTTATGATTATTTTGGTAATGAAAAATTTGCCAAAGCTTATAAAGATTTATCAAACGAAGAACAGTCAGTTGTTAAGTCGATGACAATTGCTGATGTTAAGAAGAATACAACCCTAGAGGAGAGTGGTGTTACTTACTCTGAAGGTTCAGCTCATGCTTATAAATCAAATGTTGCTTATCTCGTAAATTTTTTAGTTAATGGAGATAAAGCACGAGCATGGAGAGGTGGAATCATCAATGAGAAAGAGGCAATGAAAATCGCCGCTTTTGTTGATTGGTCACAACTTGTTGCCTCAACTCTTCGACCAGGAACTAATAGAACCTGGTCAAATAATTGGCCTTCAGAACCGATGCTTGATCAAAGTGAGAGCTGGAATGTTCATGTGGTTTCTCTCTGGGAGTTTTTATTATTATGGGCCGTAACGATTATGGTTATTTATTTTTTCTATGAGTACCTTAAGAAAAAAGAGAGTAATGACGAACTCGAAAAACCACTTGTTATTACGAAATTATTCCCTTCGCAAAAAAAATTATTAAAATATGTTCCAGTCGTTAGCTTGTTCTTCTTGATACAAGTAATAATTGGTGGCTACCTTGCCCACCTTTATTTCAATCCTATCGAGAATTTCATTATCCCTCAAGAGATTCTACCGTTTAATGTAATGAGGGCGTTGCATACAAATATTGCAATTATCTGGGTTGCGATTGGTTGGTTAGTGGGAGGAATGCTTATTGCTCCGCTTGTATCTAAAGAAGATTTAAAATTTCCATGGCTAGTAGATGTTTTATGGGTAGCATTACTTGTTGTGGGAACTGGTGGGATTATTGGTATTTATGCTGGGGCACAAGGTTGGATGCGTGATATTTGGTTCTGGTTTGGCAATGAGGGGAGAGAGCTTTTAAATCTAGGTCGGGTTTGGGACATTGGTTTAGTAGTAGGTCTTGTGCTTTGGTTTGGGATGGTATTTTCTGTTATTAGAAAAGCAAAAGAAAATAATATTTTTATTGGAACTATTATTTGGTCGGCATTTGGAATTGCAACGCTATATATGGCCGGAATGATGCCACTACATAAAATTATGCCAAACTACACAGTTGATGATTATTATCGTTGGTGGGTAGTTCACCTTTGGGTTGAGTTAACATTTGAACTCTTCGCAGCTGGTGTTTTAGCATTCCTCACTGTGAGCTTAGGTCTTGTTACTAGAAAGACTGCTGAAAAAGTTATGTTGTTTGAACTTTTTCTAATTATGCTTAGTGGTACTTTAGGTGTTGGACATCATTATTGGTGGCAAGGATTAGATGAGTACTGGATAGCAATAGGTGGGATCTTCTCTGCTCTTGAGCCGCTTCCTTTAGCACTTTTAATGATTGAAGCAATAAAAGAGAGAAAACATATCTCAAGTAAAGGAGAGAGTTTTCAGTTTGGCCTTCCATTCTTATGGGTTGCAGGTTCTGGAATTCTAAACTGGTATGGTGCAGGTTTTCTTGGAATGGTGATAAATACACCGACAATTAATTATTTCACTCACGGTACTCAGCTTATAATGCCTCATGGCCATGCTGCTTTACTAGGCGCGTTTGGTTATATTGCAATTGCATTTATCTATATGACAGCAAGAGCAAATGCGATGGCAGAAAACTATGAATGGAGTGATAAAATTGGAACAGTAGCGTTTTGGCTACTAACTGTCGGCGTTGTTCTATTTGGTTTGCCACTCTTGTTTTTAGGATTTGAACAAGGAAAGATTGCTCATGATTTAGGATATTATTTTGCAAGACTTCCAGAAGCTTTAAATCATATGACTCTTTTAAAACAGGTAAGGATTGTTCCAGATATGATGATTATAGCAGGAGCTGCATTGATATTTTTTGACCTTGTTACTAAGATTTATTTTCCTAAGAAAAAAATCGGGTAATAGATATTTCATTTAAATATCATTCGCTGATAGTATGTAGTTCTGGATAAGTGTGGCACCCTGTGCGCTAGATCCCCCGCCCTATAGGGAGATCTAGCGCACGTATCTAATAGTTCCTCCTATGGAAACTCCCTTCAGGGAGACTTTTTGCTTGTTTTTGCTGAAGTAAGTGATATAATCTCCCCAAAGGGAGATCGTTGTATGTCTATAAAAAATATTCGAAGCATTGAAGACCTTGTCACTCTTCTAGTCGAGAGAAGAAAAGAACTCGGAATATCTCAGGGCGATCTAGCAAGGCTTTCTGACTTATCGATAAATGGAATTAGCAAATTTGAAAGTAATCATGGGGAAAGAGAAGTAAAGCTCTCGACACTTTTAAAATTAAGCAAATTCCTTGGATTCAAAATCCAATTGGAGTTTGAGGAATGAGCAAGTTAAACATATTT
>DYOQ01000007.1 GCA_020720455.1 Bdellovibrio sp. | reverse complement strand
TGTTTCCACCTGATTCTAATCGTTGATATGGTAAAAGCCCGATGCCTATTTTTTCTGCCAACTGTTGTTGAGTGTACTTGTGTTTCAGTCTAGAAATTTTAATCATGATCGATAATTTGACGTATGGATTAAACATCGTAAGATCATCAAGTCTCGTAGACGCGCTCTCAACTCCATACCCTATCACCTTTTTACTTTTTTCAGATAGAATTTTGAACATCCCATTCTTTAGTGGAATAGAGTAGTTCTGAATCTTTTTTTCAATAACTTCTAAGTAATCTGTTTTCTCATCATAATATATATACATAGTCAGTGCCGTAGATACAAAATTACCATCTGGACATATTTTAACAACGACACAAGTAAATCGCTTTTTTTTGTTTTACGAAAATAATAAAGATTACTTGCTGTTTTTTAAAATTTATAAAAATCATACAAAACTTAAGATACTACTTTTATGTAGTATGTGCAAGAATTTCAAAAACGGTTTTTAAGACGAATGTTGGATTGTCTCGTTTACACAAACGAAGGGATCAAGACTTTTTATCATTTGGATATTTTGAATAGACCTGAAAACCAGAAGAATGAGAGAACATTGGCCGAGGGACAAAATCCTTCGGCCAGTTCTTTTCTTGGTATCAACCAATCTCTTAGAAGATTAGCGGCCATCTCGAACCAGACGGTTAAAAGTTCGTCTGCGTTTAAGAATGGCGCGGCGTGAGAGACTCGAACTCCCGACCAATTGGTTCGAAGCCAACTACTCTATCCAACTGAGCTAACGCCGCGATGATGGAAAATTTTTCTAACAATTTATTATAGCAACCTCTTCTGATATTTAGAAGAGGTTTTTATAGTAATCTGCAAATGCGTGTTCTTTAGCATCCATTGCCACTTCTGCAATCACTGGAGTGAGTCCACACTTTAATGATCTTGTCGTAGTATCGTTTAACTGAATAATGGAAGTTAGTTCAACTATTTCAGTAGCTATTTTTTTTCGAATCGTTTCAAGTGGGCCCAAATCCAAATTCCCAATTTTATCAATGATTGAGTATGGTTCAGGTTTAAAAGTAAGAGGTGAGTACAGTTTCTGAATTAGCCCATCTCTATTTAAGAATGTCCCATCACTATGAATCTGATCTTCTGCCGGAATACTCTCTTTTGTTTTTATCCCTGGGTTGTAGTTACCAATATTAATTATGTCGCCCTTAAAGTTAATACCTCCAAGGTAAGCTCCAACAGAAATTAGGCAGTCATGATTTTTGCTGTTTTCCCATTTTATTCCACCAAGTTTAGAAATAAGAGAGATGTTTGCGCTTCCAGATAGTTTTGACTTTGGAAATTTTCCTTCTTTTTTCTCACCAGGAATGTAGTAGAGTTTGCCTTTCACTTTTTGCGAGAGTTTTGAAGCGGCGAAGATTGTCTCTATGGTTTGAGATAAAGAGATAATAATCCCGATATTTTTAGCTTTGTGAACTATCTTGCTTGCGTTACTGATTTTAGAAGTGAGGTCGTTAACTGTTGCTACCTCACCATTTGTAATCATGTAACTAAAACGGCCATCTTTGCAAATGATTGCGCCATTCACTGGATCACTTGAAAGAGATGCTACTTCGATCACTTTCCCATGACTTGTTTTTACACTAAGGCCACAACCAATTGAACATGAGGTACAAGTTGATTCGTGAGTTTGACCTTTCCATGGGCCAATATTTTTTCCGATGTTTTGATCAATTGCTCCAGTTGGGCAGACATCGATACACATTCCGCAAGAGTCACAATTTGTTTTTTGAAGAGCTTCTTCAAAACTTGGAGCGATATGAGTAGTGAAACCTCTGTTGATAAATGCTAACGCAGAGATATTTCTAACTTCATTACACACCCTAACGCAGCTACCGCAAGTGATACATTTGTCAGACTCTATTTTTATAAGAGGGTGACGTTTGTCCGCTTCATATTTTCTTACTTGTCCTGCAAATCTTTTTTCTGAAGCGCTATATTCAGTTGAGTAATCTCTTAAATCACAATTATATCTAGAGCTACAACCACACTCGATACATCTTGAAGCTTCAGCTTTTGCTTGGATAGAATCGAACCCTTTCGAGATTATGTTGTATCCACCTTTAGCAAGTCTTTTTTCTGCAGGATAGACAGTGATTGATTCCCTTTTTTTATGTTCATATCTAGGGGCAAAATCATTTGTATCTAAATCAGAAAGTTTTTCTCCTCGAGAGATTCGATACTCTTCCTTAAACTCAATTTTGGCACCTGCTAGGTAAAGATTGATTGCTTCAGCGGCACGTCTACCTTCTCCAAGCGCTCTAACAACAGTATCTGGCCCAAAAGCACAGTCTCCTGCTGTAAAAATTCCTTCAGTTGAAGTAACCATCGTTTGAGGGTTGTAATCAACCGTTTTCCATTTTGTAGCTTTAGGCGCAAGCGTATCGTTATTAAGACAGCTGATGTCTGGGTCTTGTCCTATTGCACTTATAATTAGATCGAATTGAAGGTTCTCTTCGCTACCTTCAATTGGAACAGGTGTTCTTCTGCCTGAAGAGTCTGGTTCACCAAGTTCCATTTTTTGAATTCTTAAATATTTTGCTTTTCCATTTTCTTCGATTACTGCAAGTGGAGCGATCAAGTAGCGGAATTGGACACCCTCTTCTTTTGTCTCTTCTTGTTCATGATGAAGCGCCGGCATCTCTTTTTGTGTTCTTCGGTAGAGGAGTTCTACTTCAGCGCCAAGCCGTTTTGCCACTCTTGCACAATCCATTGCAACGTCGCCACCACCAATTACTGCAACTCGTTTGCCTGCGTTTACCTCTTCACCTAAAACAACTTTTCTTAGAAAATCCACTCCACCAATGACACCAATACAGTTTTCATTTTCAACTCGCATCGCTTTTGATCCGTGAGCACCGATCGCAATGACAATAGCAGCTGCTCCGTTTTTCTTTAGATCGCTTAGAGTGAAGTCTTTACCAAGTCTCTTATTGAGATGAACATTTACTCCTAAATCGATAATGCTTTTAATCTCAGCATCCATCTGTTCCCAAGGGAGACGAAATCGAGGAATACCGTAGCGTGCCATCCCTCCAAGCTCTGGAAGTGCCTCGTAGAGGTCAACTCCATGGCCATCTTTTCTTAATTGATAAGCTGCCGCAAGACCGGCAGGGCCGCCTCCAATTATCGCAATTTTTTTCCCGCTCTCAGGTTTAATCTTTGGTAGATAGGGGCCATTTGCAAGATCATACTCTGATGCAAATCTTTTAATATCTCTTATTGCTATAGATTCATCAACAAGTGTTCTTCGACAATGATTTTCACAAGGGTTAGGACAGATTGTTCCACAAACAAAAGGGAGGGCCAGTTTTTCTTTGATAAGTTTTAGGGCCTCTTGATACTCGCCGTTAGCTACGTGAGCAACGTAACCTTGAACATCTGTTTGAGCAGGACATCCGTGAACACATGGTGCTTCACAATCTCCAGCGTGATCTGAAAGTAAAAGATCTAGGGCCATCTTTCTGGTGCTTAAAACTCTTTCACTCTCAGTATTAACAACCATGTTCGGAGTTATTCTAGTGCTGCAAGCAGGGAGTAGCGTTCTTGCTCCTTCAACTTCAGCAACGCAAAGGAAACAGCTGGCAAATGGCTCTAGTCGGTCATCGTGACAAAATGTTGGAATCTCGACCCCGTGCGCTTTTGCAGCCTCTCGGATTGTTGAGCCCTCTTTGACCTCTACTTTTTTTCCATTTAATGTGATGCTTATACTATTACTCATAACTTCATCCTCTTCTTATTTAACTTCAATAGCGTCGTCTCTACAAACTTCAACACACATTCCGCAGTTAATACAGGTCTCATGATTAATCTCAAAACTTCTTAGTTTTTTAGGCGTACCAGTGATTGCGCCAACAGGGCAAGCTGATTTACACAGACTGCAAGCGACACATGGATCTTTTAAAATAGTGTGGGTGATAAGTGCTTTACATTTACCGGCCCGACATTTTTTTTCTTTGATATGTTCGAGATACTCTTCTTTAAAATATTTAAGAGTGGTTAAAACTGGATTTGGTGCTGTCTGACCTAGGCCACAAAGAGAGGAAGTTTTAATTTTGCTAGATAGATCCTCTAGCGTATCAATATCTTCCATCTTGCCTTCACCATTACAAATTCGTGTCAGAATCTCTTTCATTCGAACTGTTCCAACTCGGCAGAATGTACATTTTCCACAAGATTCAAGTTGGGTAAATTCGAGAAAGTATTTTGCTAAATCAACCATACAGGTTGAACTGTCCATTATAATCATTCCACCTGAGCCCATTATCGCACCTGTCGCATTGATCGCATCATAGTCAATAATGGTGTCGAATAAACTTTCTGGAATACAGCCACCGCTTGGGCCACCTAACTGAACGGCCTTAAGTGGTTTTCCTGTTTTACTACCGCCTCCAATTTTTTCGATAACGTCTCTAATCGAAGTTCCCATTGGAACCTCTGCAAGTCCACCATTTTTTACTGCTCCAGCTAATGCAAAAACTTTGGTCCCTTTTGATTTTTCGGTTCCATATTTAGCGTACTCTTTTCCACCGTTTAAAATAATCCACGGAATATTTCCAAGTGTCTCAACGTTGTTGATAATTGTTGGTTTGCCAAACGCCCCTTTGATAGCTGGAAATGGTGGGCGAAGCCTAGGCATTCCTCTTTGTCCTTCAATTGAGGCAATTAGTGCAGTCTCTTCTCCACAAACAAAAGCCCCAGCTCCTTGTTTGATTTTTATATCGAATGAAAATCCGCTTCCTAAAATATTTTCTCCAAGAAAACCTTTCTCTTTAGCATCGACAATAGCGATTCCAAAATTTTTGACAGCTAAAGGGTACTCTGCTCTGATGTATGCGTATCCGTGGTTGGCCCCAATTGCGTACGCGCCAATAATCATCCCTTCTAAGACGTTATGGGGATCGCCTTCAAGAAGTGATCTGTCCATAAATGCGCCAGGATCGCCCTCATCGCCGTTACAAATTAGATATTTGGTATCACCTGGAGCACCTTTGGCAAATTGCCACTTTAGGTAGGTTGGAAAGCCAGCGCCCCCTCTTCCTCTAATTACTGAATCTTTAACCTCGTTTATGACATCATCAGGACTCATCCCTTTATTAAAAATTTTTTTAATAGCTTCGTAACCACTTCGTTCAATATATTGATCAATAGAGGTTGGGGTTAGTTCTCCAACATTTCTTAGCGCAATTCTTTTTTGTCCAGAGAGGTAGCGAAATTTTGTGGTATCACTCTCATCAGAAGAGTTGATAATTAAATCTGAAGGTAGCTGTCCTTCGCCTTTTAAAAATTTTACAACTTGTTCAACGTTCTTATTTGTTAAGTCACCAAACATATATTTTTTATTCGAAGAGCTATCTTCTACTTCGATGATTACTTCTCGGTGACACATTCCTTTGCAACCAACACTTGTAATTTTATCATTTGGAAATTGTTTCATTAGCAGCTCTAACACTGTTGCACTTCCGGCCGCTCTACCACAAGTTCCTTCTCCAACTCTGATTTTTAACATTTTAAACCTCAGTCCTATTTAGTTTTTAGTTCTGTAATTTTTCGTCGTTCTCTTTAGCGTGGGCCTTAAGAGCTCTCTTTGCTGTTGCGCCTGTTAGGTCTCCTAAAACTTTATCATCAACCACCATTACTGGTGCTAAACTACAACAACCTACACACGCTACCTGTTCTACGGTGTAGCTTCCATCTAGTGCAGTATCTTGCCCTTTTTTTAGTCCTAGTGCATGCTCGACAGATGTATCAAGCCTGTCTGCTCCTCTTACGTGACAAGCAGTTCCGTGACAGACTTTTATTAAATGGCGCCCAATAGGTTTTAAGCGAAATTGAGAGTAGAAAGTGGCGACACCATAAAGTTGTGATGAGGTGATCGCACTATTCTTTATGACGATTTCCATCGCCTCTCTTGGGAGATAACCGTATTCTGACTGAATCTCTTGTAATAATGGAACTGAAGCACTTGGTTCTGTGCCAATTTTTTTGATCCATCCTAAAACTTTTGATTCATCAACGTTTGCTTCTAAAGATTTACTCATAACTATCCTTAATTAAGATGATGTTAGTATTAGCAAATTAAATGAAAATATAATCAATTAAATTACAACAGTTTGTGATTTGTTGTCACATTTTTTTTGGCCAGAATTACTCTTTTTTCTTCTCGTTAGTTTTGTCTTTAAAGGAGAGGCATTCTTCTCCTGAGTTTTGTTTGACGACAAAATTAGGCATTGCTTTAGATTTAAATCCGTAAGCTCTACATCCGTGTGGAGCAATTTTATCCCAGGTCACATAGTAATGTTTGCATTTGTTACAGTTCGACACAACCGTTATCCTAATAAGTTTTTTAGCAGCAAGCTATAGTCAATCGGTACACATTTTTTTTCTGGATCGCTCTGCTTACTCACTGCTTCATAGCGTCCTTTTGAGTCAGCAAGAATAAAACTGCCATAGAAAATTGGATCGTGTTCATAGATTGCCAGTAGTTTTCGCTCAGAGATGAGTGATAGCAGTTTGCTTTTATTTTCAGTTGAGATTGCTGGGTTCATATCATATCCCATCACCCAGGGGAGTTTTATATGGTTTGAGGTTGGAATGAGGTCCGCAAGATAAATAAAATTATCGTTAAATGGGTGTATCATGTAAGGTGTATGGCCGTGTGAACATACATAGCGTAGTTCACCGGTCGAGAGTATCATGATAATTCCGGCATTTTCGCTAAGCCAATTAACTTTGTTATTTGCCTCATGTTCTTTGATTATTGAAGCGTAGTGGTGAGAGTGAAACGACCCAGCATCTCTTGCGTTTGGCATTAGGCCATACTCATAATGTTTTTTGTGGATGTGAAACGTTGCATTTGGAAAATTTGAAACACTGTTTCCATTTTCAATTTTTAGCATCCCACCTGCATGATCGAAATGAAGATGAGAAAATATTACGTCGGTTATGTCGGTGCTAGTTAAGCCTATCTCTTTGAGTGCTTCATCAACAGGTGCTACCTGGCCTCTTATATCAAAATTACCAATAAATTTTTGATCATGATAATCGCCTATTCCTGTATCGATTAATATTTTTCTTTTTTCGTCGACTATTAGGATAAGGCGAAGGGCCAAATCAATTCTGTTTTTTTCGTCAGGAGGTGAACTCTTCTCCCAGAGCGGTTTTGGGATGATCCCAAACATTGCTCCTCCGTCGAGTCGGAATTTTGCTGGTTGGATGCAGTATAGTTTCATAGAATGAGAATATATAAGTTGAGTTTTCATTTGCCAACTTCTTTCGTTTCCATTAACCTTTGCAAACGTATTTCAGTCATTACTTATTTTAAGACAAAACAATTTGGGAGAACTCTATGAACGTTCATGAGTATCAGGCCAAGGATTTGATGAGAGAAAAAGGGATCTCTGTCCTAAAAGGCCGTGTAGCAAAGAGTGTTGATGAAGCGGTATCGGCCGCTGAAGGACTTGGTGGAAAGATTTGGGTTGTTAAAGCTCAGATTCACGCGGGGGGAAGAGGTAAGGCCGGGGGTGTTAAGCTAGCAAGAAGCTTAGATGAGGTTAGAAAGTATGCAGGTGAGATTCTTGGAAAAACACTTGTGACTCATCAAACAGGGCCAGAGGGAAAAGAGGTTCTAACTCTACTTGTTGAAGAAGGATGTGATATCGCTCATGAGTACTATGTTGGAATAGTTCTTAATCGAGATATAGGAAAAGTTACAATGATGGCCTCAAGTGAGGGTGGTGTTGAGATCGAAAAGGTCGCAGCTGAGACTCCAGAGAAAATCATAAAAGTAAACATTGATCCAGCAGTTGGGTTCTCCTCGTTTATGGGAAGAAAACTAGCTTATAGTATTGGTATGTCTGGTGATATAGCAAAAAAAGCGGGTGTTTTTTTTGAAGGTTTGTATAAACTTTATATCGATAAAGATTGTACAACAGCAGAAATCAACCCTCTCGTAACAACGAAGAGTGGGAATGTTATAGCGTTAGATGCAAAACTAAATTTTGATGATAACGCTCTTTTTAGACACACTGAGATTGAAGCACTACGAGATGTCTCTGAGGAGAGTGCGCAAGAGCTTGAGGCAAAGGAGTATGGATTATCTTATATTTCCCTTGATGGAAATATCGGATGTTTAGTCAACGGTGCGGGACTTGCGATGGGGACGATGGATATAATTAAACTATACAACGGGACTCCTGCTAATTTTCTTGATGTAGGCGGTGGAGCGACGAAAGAAGCTGTTCAAAAAGCGTTTGAGATAATTCTTAGCGATAAAAAAGTTAAAGCAATCCTAGTCAACATTTTTGGTGGTATCATGAAATGCGATATCATTGCAGAAGGTATTGTTGCTGCAGCAAAAGAGATAGGAATAAAAGTTCCTCTCGTCGTTAGGCTTGAAGGAACAAACGTGGCACTTGGTAAAAAGATTTTGGCCGCTTCTGGTTTAGATCTTATTCCAGCAGGTGATTTGGCCGATGCTGCTCAAAAAGTTGTAGCAGCTGTTGCTAAGTAAAGAAGAGGTGGATTATGGCAATATTAGTAAATAGAGATACAAAACTTATAACGATTGGATTTACCGGAAAGCAAGGAACATTTCATTCGCTTCAGTCTCGTGATTATGGAACGACTTTTGTTGGTGGTGTAACCCCAGGAAAAGGTGGAACAGTTCACGAAGGTTATCCAGTGTTTAACACTGTCTCAGAAGCTATGAGTAAAACTGGTGCAAACGCTGCGATGATTTTTGTTCCACCACCAGCTGCTGCTGACTCAATTCTCGAGTGTATTGAGGCGGAGATGCCACTCATAGTTTGTATTACTGAAGGTGTTCCAATAGCTGACATGGTTAAAGTAAAAGCTGTGTTAAAAAATTCAAAATCTAGATTGATTGGGCCAAACTGTCCTGGAATCATAACTCCTGGTGAGTGTAAAATTGGAATTATGCCTGGCCATATTCATATGCCAGGAAAGATTGGTGTAATTTCAAGATCAGGAACATTGACTTATGAAGCGGTCTATCAGCTAACTCAGAGAGATATTGGCCAATCAACTTGTATAGGTATTGGTGGTGACCCAGTGGCCGGCACAAATTTTATCGATTTGCTTGAGATGTTTGAGAAAGATCCAAATACTGAGGCAGTTATTTTAATTGGAGAGATTGGTGGTAATGCAGAAACAGATGCAGCTCGTTGGATCAAAAAGAATATGAGTAAGCCTGTTGTCAGTTTTATTGCAGGAGCAAGTGCTCCATCTGGAAAACGGATGGGACATGCTGGCGCCATTATTTCTGGTGGAGATGATACTGCTGAAGCAAAATTTAGAATTTTGGCAGAGTGTGGGGTAACTATTGCGAGAAGCCCTGCTGAACTTGGTGAGAAGATTGAATCGGTTTTAAAGAAGAAGAATTAAATTTTATTATACTATTTGGTATATTGATGAGGGAGTGAAAAATGGCAGTTGAAAAAACATTGAGTATTATTAAACCAAACGCAGTTGAAGATAACAACATAGGTAATATTATTGCGAGATTTGAAAAAGAGGGCCTTCGAATAGCAGCTGCAAAACTGGTCAAACTTACAAAAGAGAAAGCAGAAGGGTTTTATATTGAGCATAAAGAAAGACCTTTCTTTGGTTCGCTCGTTAGTTTTATGACAAGTGGCCCAGTTATGCTTATGGTTCTTGAAGGCAACAATGCTGTTGATAAAAATAGAGAAATTATGGGTTCTACAAATCCAGCTTCAGCAGCAGAGGGGACACTTCGAAAACTTTATGCAAAATCTATCGAAGCTAATGCTGTTCATGGTTCTGACTCGAAGAGTTCAGCAGAGAGAGAGATCTCTTATTTTTTTGATAAAAACGAAATTGTATAATTTTTAATAATTTTTTTAAGGATGGATTCTTATGAAAAGGTTGATTATTGTTCTCTCTTTGGTTGCATGTTTAACTGCAGCCGGATTTGAAGAAAGAGTTATTGTTAAATTTAAGAGCGGTGGAGTCGACCTTTTTAAGATTTTTGATCACTCTGATTATAAACATCTGTTCGGAAATTTATACGTTATAAAAGCCGATGAGTCAGAAATTTCAAGGCTTCGTTTAATGGATGAGGTTGAGTACATTCAGGTTGATCAGCGCTCAATAAAACAACCTTTCCCTTCGTCTGAAATTATTTTAGATCGGCCTTTGGGTAGTGATGAAAGTGTAACCGGTGGTTATTTTAATGATCCAAGAGTTGATAGAAGCTGGTTCTTTAGTGATGATGCTGAGTTTGGAATTAGCGTTCATAAAACCTACGAAGAACTTGGCCCATCAAAAGGTAAACCTATAATTGTAGCTGTAGTTGATACGGGCGTTTATTACAAGCATCGTGATTTAGAAGCGGTTATGTGGACAAACGAGAAAGAGATCCCAGCGAATGGCATAGATGACGATAAAAATGGTTACATCGATGATATTCATGGAATCAATACTTATGTTAGAGATGAAAAAGGTAAGGCAACTGTCAATGTTTTAGATACTCACGATCATGGAACTCACGTTGCTGGGATAATCGGAGCTAGTCATAATAATTATTCTGGAAGTGCTGGTGTTGCTTCAAATGTTAAAATTATGGCCCTTCGAACTGTTCCAAATAATGCAGACGAGAGTGATGTAGATATCATTGAAGCATTCTTATATGCGGCAAAACATGGGGCCAAAATTATTAACTGTTCATTTGGAAAGAGAGAGAATGAGGGCGGTATGGCCGTCAATGATACTATCGACCATATTGGGAAGCAGTATGGTGTCTTAGTTGTTGCTGCTGCTGGAAATGATAACGGAAACATTGATTCAAATCCAATGTACCCAGCATCGTTTAAAACGGATTACCTTTTAGTTGTTGCTTCAACTACTAGTCTTGGAACATATAGTACTTTTTCAAACTATGGTAAAGTTTCAGTAGATCTTGCAGCACCAGGTAGTGGTATCTATTCTACTCTAAAAGGGGGGACATATGGTGAGATGTCTGGAACGTCGATGGCATCACCTGTTGCAGCAGGGGTCGCTGCAGAGGTCTTATCAAGAGCGCCAACACTATCGCCTCTAGCTCTTAAAAAGAGATTGATGGATACATCGGTAGGGATCTCTAGAAGAGTGGTAAAAAGTAGTGTTACCAACGGTAGAATCGATTTATACAACGCTATTACAAATAGAGAAGGTAACTAAAACTTCGCCAATTAACAGACGTTTGCCTGAATAATTTTTAGGATTGTGTATTCTGTAAAAATATTTAATCCGTACCAGATTCCAAAAAGAATCGGCATTTTTATCATATAACTACCGAGGGCCTTGAGCTTAGAACAGTAAGAGATATCTGCCGCAGCGATAGCTAGAAGCAGTTCACCATAAAGTATTGTTAAAAATGGAGCAAATACTAGAAAGTTCCTAATTTCATTATTGCCAGCAGGAGTGAAAGCAAAACCTATCATCAAAGCGATACTTATAAAAATACCTGGAATATAGGTGGCCGGAAGGAATACTCTGACCTCATCTAGATCTACATCGATCTTAAATAGTTTAAAAAGAAAATATGAAATGGAGGCAAGTACATGGTTTATTAGGTATGTAAAAACAGCAAATCCTAAAATGTAGACAATAATTTCGAGCCAGATGACAGTTGGATCGTAAGGGGGCTCTGTTGTGGCCCTAAAGACAACATTGCTCAATCTTTCAAGCGTAAGAGCGACAAACATTAAAACTACCCATTTTGAGTGGTCAACACTGTAGGTAATATCTGTCAAAGTTTTTCTTGGTTTTATGATCATCCCAAGGATGACATCGAAAAATTTTAAATTTAATTTTGGTAATGGCCTATTTTTCATAAAAAATTCCTTAAGAAAATTCCTTAAGAAAATGATACTATATTATTTCAGTGATTCAACTAACTCTTTAATATATGTTGGCAGTTTTTTATGGTTAAGAGTAGTCATATAGATATTAGCGTGTTCGAGCTCCTTAAAGCTATATTGGAATAGTTTGTCGGACGGTGTCAATAGGTGATCAGGGACAACCGCGATTCCTACTCCTGACTTAACTAGCTTAATAATTGCGGTTATTGAGTTGACATGAGTAAGAAATTTACTATGTGTAGTATTTATTTTAAAAATATTATCGTCGTCATTGTAGATGATCCATCTGTAATTTTTGAGATTGGTTACGTCGATCTCATTTTTACTAATTAAAACTAGATGTTCATTAAAAAGAGTAAGAGATGAGATGAGGTCTGATTGGATCTCTTGGTTGGTAAAAATAATGTCATAAACACCGTTACTGATTCCATCTTTTAAACTATCTGGAGCATCTATTGTTATCGATATCTCCCTCGACTGCTTCTTGTAATACTTCACAATTTTTGGATATAGCCAATTTTCTAGTAGTCCGTGGAGAGTGCCAATTCGCAGTGGATGTTTTTCTTCTTCATCAAAAATGTGTTTTACCTGTTTGTCAAAATTTGTAGCAAGTGAGAAGAGGTCCTTTCCTTTTGGGGTAAGAACCATTTTTTTTGACGAGCGTACAAGCAGTTCTTCTCCAACATTCTCTTCTAACAGCTTTATTTGTCTACTGATTGCTGATTGGGCAATGTTTAACTCTTTGGCCGCTCTTGAAAAACTAGAATACTTTGCGGTTAAAATAAATGCTTGAAGGTATCTGTAGTCCATACTTTATTTGTCATAATTACAAGTTAGAATTATTTTATTGCCTAATTGTTGCTCTTTTGCAATAAGTTAATGTCATCAAGATGAATGGAAGGGGATTGGGTATGTTTCCAGACGAGATGGTTTTGATTTTAGGTAAAGTCGCATTTTTCTTCTTTGCTATTTGTGTTATGTGCATGAGCAAGGCCTATTTAATATAGTACCAAAATGCAGCGAACTGCATAAAAGTCCGGACTAAAATGCAAAGCTCTGCATTTTGGTCTTGTTCGAAATGTGGTGTTATGTTATAATTTTTATCAGTATGATAATAAAACGAACCTTGTTGCCGGCAATTGAAGATTCTTTAAAAGATAAAATAACTCTTTTAATGGGCCCACGCCAAGTGGGTAAAACTTTTCTATCAAAAACGATTCAATCAAAGTTTGAGTATCTAAATTTTGATGATATTTCTCACCGGAAAATTATCTCAAATAAAATGTGGGATAGAGATTCGGGGTTAGTAGTTTTTGATGAAATTCACAAAATGAGATATTGGAAAAGATGGCTTAAGGGTGTTTATGACGTTGAGGGTATTCCACCTCATCTATTAGTCACTGGTTCAGCAAGGATGGATATTTATCGCAAAGGAGGAGACTCTCTTGCTGGAAGGCACCATCTTTTTAGGTTGCATCCACTCAGTGTAAAAGAGATTAATCATAAATCACCAGATGAGACGGTTCGAAAACTTATGATGTATGGTGGTTTTCCTGAACCTTTTATTAAAGAGAGCGTAAAGTCCGCAAATATGTGGAGAAAAAGTCACTTAGATGTGATTTTAAGAGAGGATCTTTTCGATTTAGAGAAGGTAAGAGATGTGAAAAGTATTGAGATTCTTATCGATCTTTTGGCCGATAGGGTCGGTGGGCCGATTTCATATAAATCTTTGGCAGAAGATTTAATGGTATCACCACATACGGTCAAGCATTGGTTGCAAATTTTAGAAAACTTATATGTGATTTTCATCGTTCGGCCATATTCAAGAAATATTGCCAAGGCAATTGTCAAAGAACCAAAGGTTTACTTTTTTGATACAGGAAGAGTTACAAATGGTGATGCTGCAAGGTTGGAAAATTTGGTCGCATGTCACCTCTTAAAGAGGTCACATTTTCTAGCTGATACGTTAGGTGAGCGCGCAGAGCTTGTTTACATTAAAGACAAAGAGAGACGGGAAATAGATTTTGCTACTGTCTTAAATAATAAATTAGAGTATTTAGTTGAAGTGAAATTGAGTGATACGAATATGCAACCAGCTCTTAATTATTATCACCAAAAACTTTCACCTCTTAAATCATTTCAAATTGTACTAAATACCGATAAGATTTTAGAACCTAGTAAAAATATCAAAATTTTCCCTCTTGGAAATTTTTTGGCCCAATTGGAAACATAGATTAATTTTTATTACGGTTGTTGTTCGATTCTTCCACTTACGACTGGGTTGTCTTGATCAGAATGGTGTTTTCCAGGAATAATGATCTGATTTAGAAGTTTCATACCGTAATAGAGGTTTAGTTCATATGGTTTTATTACAACTTTTGTTACTCCTAAACCAATAATCTTATCGATTGCTTTATGGAGAAAATCCATAGCTTCGTGAATGAATAAATTAAAAAAATCTAAGAGGATTGATAATATTGGAAGAGTTGGTAGCGCATCGACAATAGTATCTACAATTCCTTCTATAGTTTGAAGTTTTGTGGTTGTTGGAGAGGGTACTACCTTGGGTGGCAGATTAAAAATATTTAAACTCTCATTGCGAATGTGCTTTCCTTGAAGAAAGAGTAGCGTTAGATGGTTATTATCTTTGTTTTCTCTATCGACATGGAAGCAGATGTATACGATGTCGTTTTGATTTAAGTTAAAGCCAAGATTGATTACTGGAATGGTAAAAAGAGTATGTTTGCCAGGTAGAATGTAACCTTCAATCGTTGCCGTGTATTCAGTTTTTTTACTGGTCGTTATTGTATCAATATCTGTTTGAACCATGTTTGAGTACTGCATTTGGCCAAACTCTTCCATATCTGAAATTGCCACTTTCGTTAATAATTCGGCCACCTCATCTTCTTTATATTTGCATCCAACAAAACTATCAGCGTTAGCATAACAGCTAGGGGAAAATGGGAGTAAAGGCCAGATTAATACTAGAAAAACAGTTAGCTTCATTAATCCACCTCGTCTATATCTTGGCCAAGATCGTTACCTTCGATATGAGCATCAAATTTTTCGCCAGTTTTTATATAACGAAGTTTTAAATTATGCTCTAATTCAATAGAGTAATCAGGAATCTTTGTATTACTAGTATAGATAGATAAAACTCCAAAATAGTTCCACTCACTATTTTTATTCTCAACTCTTTTATGGTCAAAGCCTAATTTTGTAATGCTATGTTTGTTTTTAAGCAAGTGCTGTAAGTATCTTAGTGGCCCATTTTGAAGAGTTAGAGGTTCTTCAAAAGTGATCTCGATTTTGTGATTTAATGGCCGATAAAAAAGTCTGAAAAATTCTTTCCAGTAAACGTATGAACTTTTGAGCACACCATAATCAGCTCTCATAAAATTATCTTGCCTTGGAACTGGAATCCATCTTATTTGAGCAGTTCTTAGTATTTCTGGGTCTGCTGTTGTTGTGTAAACAAGTTCAGTCTCTTCGTTTTCAAGGCCAGTCGTTCTTTTACGGAGAAAATCTTGGTATAAACAGATCCCAAGTTTGTCACTGGTTAATTCATCAAACTTAAACCAGCTTTTGGTCGTACACTGGACGACTTTTACTCCCAATTTTTCAAACAGAACTTTATCGATATTAAATCTTTTGTTAATTAGATTATATCCAACCGGGTCTGCAAACGCTGATGCGCAAAAGAGTGTAAGAAGAATCATGAAAAAAAATAGTTCTTTTTTTTGCATTGTTGCTTGTTACCTATAAGTTGTTAAGTCTTGTTTTAAAAACGTACTCACCAGTTGGTCTGTTATAAGTAAATTTAAAGCTACACTCTTTCATTTTTTCTAAATGAGTTGCTGGTCTTTTTTTTAACATAGTGTTTTTAGCATTAAGAAACTCAGAAGTAGCATCGCACTTTCCATCAATGACGATATCTGGAGCAGTCGAGGAGATTAGATTGGTAAATGTTATACTTACTTTATCAATATGAAATGTTTGTTCGTACCGACTATTTATTGATGTTACAATAGCGTCTAAAGTAACGTTTTTATCTTCTAGGTCAGTAAATGTCATATCGAGCTGAAGTAGTTTGGCATCACCATAAGCGTGAAGGTGGCCAAGAATTCCTTCTCTACCAACTACGAGTGTTGTATTTAGTGTGTTTGTTTTTTCGTTTGTATAAAGATCTTTGGTGTATTCATCTAGCAACCCAACTTCAATTAATGAATCAAGTTTTTCAATTTGAAATCCTCTCTTTGAGTCAATACTCATGGTGATATCAATTCTTGGATCAAACGGTGTTAGGACCTTACTCAAATCTGTAATCAGGCCATTTAATCCATTTTCAGGAGGTACTGGTTTGTTGTTACTTGCCCCATTTGCCAGAATAGGAAGAGAGAGTACCACTGTCATCGCCACTATTATTGATTTTTTCTTAATAATTTTCATCTGTTACCCCGTTAAGTTGGCCAATTATAAATTGCAAGACGTAAGAATCAGAGATTATTATATCAAAAAATGAGAGCAGTTGTGCATGGCGTGAATTAATTACAACTAATTATTTATGTGGCAACATTTTTTATTGACCCCGGCGATTTTTAAATACACACTTTAAAAATGGTCGGTTTAATTCCACGACATACAGAACCAATTTCAAAAAGGCACCTTTCTTTGACTAGAGCGTAGCAGTGATTTTGAAATGATCAATAATGATCCAGATTTTTTCTTGTCGCAGTATGAAGATCCAATAGTTATTGATGAGGCACAGTTGTCGGTAAAACTTTTTTCTGCTTTGCGAGTGCGCATCGATCAGAGGCGAAAAAGAAATGGCCAATTTTTACTCTCTGGTTCAAGCTCTCCTGAACTATTAAAAGAGGTCGCTGACTCTTTGGCCGGAAGAGTTGGAATTTATGAGCTGGGCCCGTTATTAATCAGTGAGCAGCTAGTTTAGGCATTTCCTCACCAACTGTTGCTAACTATCTTGATATTGCGGAAGGGACTTTTGTTTTTCGAAAATGGCAATCTTTCAATGCCGGTGATGCAACTAAAGGGTTTATAAAAAATCCCAAGGGTTCTTTTCGAGATACAGGGCTTATTTGTCATTTTTTAAAAATCTTTACTTGATTTCTATTTTGTTCGGACGAAGCATCTGGCAGAGATCGACTTACTTCTCGACGGTGAGATGGGATTAATTCCAATTGAAATTAAATTTGGTACAACCGTTCGATCAGAGAGTATTGTGTTTTTAAAAAAAATTGTCGAAGATCGGAAATGCCCAGTTGGTATTATTATCAATAACTGCGAACGCCCACAATACTTGAGTGAAAAAATCATTCAGATACCTGCTAGTTGTTTATAGTTTCGTTTTAGAGCTCTTATGCTATTATTTTATCTTATTTTAATAAGGAGTATCTCATGAGCTTGGGCCACATGTTTGAGAAGAGAGCATTTTTGGGAACGAGGAAACCTAGAGAGGGAAAAAAGCAGATAAATAGTGCTGGTGAATATTTGAGGATATCTGATTATTTTGGAGAAAACACATTTGATGTTAAAACTGCGAAAGGTATTCCCAAGAGTATAAAAGATAAAATAGTTAATCTTGCTAAGGGTGGTGAAAAATTAGCAAGAGAGGATGTAGAGTTAATTGCCAAAGAGGTTACTAGATGGGCAATGCAAAAAGGTGCAACACATTTTTGCCATTGGTTTCAACCGTTAACAGGACAAACAGCAGAGAAGCATGACTCATTTTTAACACTAACAGATGACGGAGTCCCTATTGATCAGATGGGTGTTAGTCAGTTGTTGCAAGGTGAATCTGATGCTTCAAGTTTGCCACATGGTGATTCTAGGTCAACATTTGAGGCAAGAGGTTATACGAGTTGGGATTTTACCTCACCTCTTTTTTTGATTGAGGGTACAAACGGTAAGACTTTATGTATTCCAACAGCGTTTGTTTCATTTAATGGTGATGCCCTTGATGTAAAAACCCCGCTTCTTAGAAGTACTTTGAGACTCAATAAAGTTGCGACAAAGTTTTTAAATTTGACTGGGAAAACAGAAGTCCAATCGGTAAAAGCTACATGTGGGGCCGAGCAGGAATATTTTCTTGTAGATAAGGCGCTCTATTTTGCAAGACCAGATTTGGTGATGTCAGGTAGAACGCTTTTTGGATCGATGAGTGCGAAAAATCAACAATTAGAGGATCACTATTTTGGAATAATTCCTGCTAGAGTTTTGGCCTTTATGCAAGAGCTTGATGTTGAACTCTATCGTTTAGGAATACCATCTAAAACTAGACATAACGAGGTTGCTCCTGGCCAGTTTGAAATTGCTCCTATTTTTGAAGAGGCAAACTTGGCAGCAGATCATAACCAAGTGCTGATGGCACAACTTAGAAACATTGCGAGCAAGCACGATTTCCATGTTCTTCTTCATGAAAAACCATTCTCATATATTAACGGAAGCGGAAAACATTTGAACTGGTCAATGGTGGATGATCATGGAACAAACCTTTTAGATCCAGGTGATGGAGGAATGGATACTGCTAGATTCTTGGCAGTTGTTTCGATGATTGTTGAGACTGTTTATCGACATAGTGATGCTTTAAGAATGAGTGTTTGTGGTGCAGGTAACGATCACAGACTAGGAGGAAATGAAGCGCCTCCTAGTATCATCTCTGTTTATTTAGGAAAGGCCCTGCTAGCTATATTTGAAAAATTTATTAGTGGTGGCGATGTTACATCAGATGAAAAAAAAGTGCTAGATGTTGGGGTTGATCATTTAGCAACGCTTCTTGCAGATGATGTTGATAGAAATAGAACGTCACCATTTGCATTTACATCTAATCGGTTTGAGTTTAGAGCGGTTGGCTCGGATCAATCAATTGGGTTTCCACTTGCCATTTTAAATGCTGCCGTTTCAGAAATTTTAGATGAATCAAATAGTCTGCTTGAAGAGTGGATAAACAGAGATGGAATGAGCGTTGATGCTGCATTAAGAAAGCTAACGAAGAAGTGGATGGAAAATGCTGAGAGAATAGTTTTTAATGGCGATGGATATAGTAAAGAGTGGGTTGAAGAGGCAAAAAAACGTGGCCTTCCAAATTTTAAAACCACTCCCGATGCTGTTCAAGTGTTAATTGATGAGAAAGGATCAAAGTTCTTAATCAATCAGAAAATTTTTAGGCCAAATGAGTTGAAGATTAGGTATAACATCCATATTGAAAGGTATAATACAATTCGAGAGATTGAGTTTAACACTTTTACTTCTATGATTAATCATTTTGTAATTCCGGCGGCGATTGATTATAAAATTAAATTGTGTCAAGCGATTAAGCTTCAATCTGATATAGGTGAGAAAAGTGTGGTAGAGAAGGAAATTCTAGGTAAGTTAGAAGGGGCCTTAATTGCTACTTGCTCAGGTTCAAAAGAGATTTTGAGTGATCTTGAAAATTTTAAAGGGGCCCATAAAGAGAAGGCCCATTATATTGCTGATAAGCTTATGCCAAAATCAAATATGTTGGCAAAACATTGTCATGTTTTAGAAGAGATCATTCCGTGTGAACTTTGGGCCCTTCCAAAATATTATGACCTTTTATTTTTGAGGTAGAATTCCAAGTATCCCGATATTTCGAGGGGAGATTCTTCCCTCGAAATATTTATAAAGAGTGACTAAAAATCCATTTTCTTTCAGATAGAGTGCACGATCTAATAGAATATATAGTTCAATAATTTTTCCAAACTGCCAGCGAATGATAGACGCAATAAAAAGTTCGCTTACAATTTTTTTTGTCTCAGGAAATAGATAAAAATCTTGAAGCTCTTTTTTTGTAAGATTTGATGTGATGTTTAGACGATTTAGCATGGAGATTGCGTAATCCTCAAAGCTGCCAGCGTAGATTTTCATTGAGACATTATCGGTTGCTAAAAAATCGTTGATTCCTAGCTTTTGATTAAGCAGTAAATGAAAGCTGTAACGGTAATCTTTGACTCTTTTTGTATCATTAAATTCAGTTGTTGTTAAAGAGGCATGAGACCTTGTAGCTAATGTTAGTGCATATTTTGAAAGATTAATTGGCCCTGTTTTTTTTGCTAGTTGTGAGATGTTTATATCGCTAACACCATCAAGTTTAAGATAACAACATCCAAAATTTAAGACGGCCTTGATAGCACTATTTTTTATCGCTTCACTAAGCAAAATGTTGGCAAGTGGCCCACAGGTGTGTAACCCAACTAATAATAAATTATCAAGACCTGATGGAATTGGAACTCTTTCAACTTTATTCAGTGTAGCATTAATAAATGAAATTTTTGCTGCATTTGAAGAGACAGGATATTTATTAGATCTACTTACTCCTTGTTGTTGAAGAGTCTTATCTTGGTCAATAGATAAGCTCTCTATCCCGTGGTGTTGCGCAAGGATTCTTGGTAGGTGGCCTACACCTCCTCCTATATCGATGACGCCATTTAAGCTGTTTTCATTACATATTTGAACTATGCTAGATCTAAGATTATCGATTTCATGTCTCTTTTTTTCTTTCATTCCAACATACGCTCTTGGCGGAAGTGTTGTTAGCGAGTTCTGTGGCGTGACGCTTTTAATTTGATTATAAAAATAGTTTGCTTTGATTAAGATTTCGCTGAGCGAGGAATCGATCATAGGGGAGTAATTAACTCCGTTATAAGCATCCAGCAGGTCTTCACTATTAATTTGCTGGAGCGATTTTATCCAGTTTTTTTGGTATGATTTCATTGATGAAGGGAAAAAAATTAAAATTTCCTCATTTACTATTTTTTGATAGCATACCAAGAAAGAGTGAATATCTGTAAATAGAGTTTCAATGTTCATATTAGTGTTCTATACCAATTTCTTTATCTAGGAAAGAGTATGCAAGTTCTAATGAAAAACGTATACATTTTTGGGGCCGCCAGATCTGGAGTTAGTGCAGCTAAGGCGTTATTTAAAAAAGGTGTTACTTCTATTATGGTAAGTCAAGGCGAACCAAGTACGTGGGAGAGTAAGAGTGAGTTATTATCTAAAGTACCAGACATTAAGCTTTTGTCCCAAGAGTCTTGCTGTGAAGATGAGTTTTCAAAAGCTTCATTAATTATTCTTTCTCCAGGTATTCCAAGAAATCATCCGCTGTTAAAATCTGCAATAAGTAAAAATATTCCGATCTGGAGTGAAATTGAATTAGGATTTCGCCTTAGAATTGGTGATGCTCCAATTATTGCGATTACAGGGACGAACGGCAAAACGACAGTGGTTACACTAATTGGAGAGATGTTAAAGAACGCAGGAAAATGCCCTTTCGTGTGTGGAAATATTGGGACACCTTTTTGTGATATTGTAGGAAATGAAAATAGTTATGATGTCGTCGCAATGGAGCTTTCAAGCTTTCAGTTAGAATCGATTGAAAAGTTTACTCCAGATGTTGCTGCAATTCTAAATGTTACGCCAAATCATGGTGAGCGTTACGCTACAGTGGAAGAGTATACTGATGCTAAACTTAATATCGTTAAAAACATGGATCATAGCAAAACATTTGTTACGTTCGATAATTTTTGGGGAAAGTATGAGATAAACGGTCCTTCGTTACACTTACTTTCAATAACATCTCCTGATCGAGTTTTTGAAAAGTTTTCTATTGATAAATTTCAATTGGTAGGAAAACATAATTTAGCAAATTTGATGGTGGCAATCTCTTGTGTGCGAGTTACTTATGGTGATGAGTGTGATAGCGGAATTCAAAAAACGATTGATACTTTTAGTGGTGTAGATTTTAGGTTGCAAAGAGTGAAAAATCGTAGATGTACTATTTTTAATGATGCTAAGAGTACTAACTGGGACGCTACGGTTGCGGCAGTGAAGAGTGTCTGTGAAACATACCCTGATAAGAAAATTTGGCTTGTGCTTGGAGGAAAACTAAGAGGGCGAAGTGATTCGCTAGGTGAGTTAATATTCTTATTTGCAGGAGTTGAAAAATATCTACTTATAGGTGAAGCCTCTGAACTTTTAAAGAGTGAGTTAGATGGTGTGGCCAAATACCAACTATGCGATAATCTAGGTGGCGTTAAGCAGTACATAGAAAAAGAGGAGTTTGATGGAGTGTTACTGTTTTCACCGGCATTTCCATCATTTGATCAGTTTAAAAATTACGTTGAAAGAGGAAGAAAATTTCGGGAAACATTTTTCGAAGATTAATCACTCTCTATTTCTTATCTATTTTCTATGTCAAAACTTTGGACACCATTTGACCTAGCGGTGGTGCTTCTTAGATGGTCTGCTATTGAAATCTTAGCGATAAAGAGCAAAATTGCGATAATAACTAGGTGTGTGCTTATTCTATTCATCCTAACAACTGTATCGGTCAGGTTTAATAATTACTTTAGGTATTTTATTGTTGTACCAAGCTCCATAAAATGTTACATTTTGTGGAGTGAGGTATTTGTGTATATTGAACGGCTCCAAACGCTAAATAAGTCTGCTTCATCCCTTTGGCTTGGCCCTCGACAATGCGGTAAAAGCACGCTTATTCGCCACATGCTTTCTAACGAGAAATATTTTGAAATTGATCTCTTAAAAAGTGAGTATTTTCGTCGTTATCTTTCTTCTCCAGAACAGTTTCGAAAAGATGTTGAATTTCAAATAAATAAAAAAGAGATGAAGTATTTCTTCATTGATGAGATTCAAAAGATACCAGAGCTAACCAATGAAATTCATTTTTCGAAACATTCTAAATTTTATATGTGTGACAATGGTATCACTAACTCCATATTGAGAAATTTAAAAGATAATTTGCGTCCGGAGGTTAGAGGAAAAATGTTTGAGCAATGGCTTATCAATGAGATTCGAAATTTTTCTATCTATGCTCAATCAGATTATGAATTTCATTTTTGGAGAACTGAAAGAGGTGAGTTTGAAGTTGATCTGATTTTATCTAAGAAATCAAAACCTCTATATGCAATTGAAATTAAGGCAAAGAAAAAAATTGTTAAAAAAGATCTTACGTCACTTCTTGAGTTTCAAAAAGAGAATAGCTTGAGCACGCTTATTCTTCTATATGAAGGAGAGCAGGCCTATAGCGAAGGAGATATTTTAATCCTTCCTTACTATGAAATCTGGGATGAATTAGTAGCTAAAAAGAAAAGAGCGTTATGAATTAGAGATGGCAAAACGCTGACTTTTGATGTTGGGTGAATTTTTTCAAGAATGTTTCTGTAAACTTCGTGCTTGCCACCTGTAACGATGATTAAATCTGGGTGAACATTGTGAATAAGATGATCTAAAACTGCTGCCGCTTGTAACATAAAGCTAGATGTTATCGCCGAGGTTGTCGTTGTAGGTAAGGTTTTGATCTGTTCTAAATTGAATTTTGGTAACTCAATCTGTGGTAGGTTGTAACCAGCACAATAGGCCTTTAGGTATTGATTGATCCCAGGAAAGATTAGGCCACCTTTAAACCCAGAATTATTTACAAGATCAATTGTTGTAAAAGTTCCAGCATCAATTAAGAGTATAGAATGGTATGCTTGAAGCATTGTTTTAAATATATAGTAGGCAGAGTAGAGTCGATCGACACCTAAGCTGTCCTGATAGTTTACTGGCATATCAAGAAATTTTCCGTTATGTAACTTTGGAAGTTCAACGAGATTATCTTTAATTTCGGTAACTATTTTTTCTGGTAACGGTTTTCCTACTTGAGATTTTACCGCACAAAATTTAGTAGGAGGTGTCTCCCATTTGCTTATAGGGTAGATAGATTTTAGGGTTCCATCTATATGGATACCAAAGCTTGGATTAGAGTTACCGATATCAAAGGTGTAGGTTTTACTGGAGAGGTTGGCCATGCTTACTCAAGTGGTTATTTATTAACTCCAACTTTGTTTGATAAAGGTTGGCAATTGGAACACAAAACTTTGGAGGTTCTTCTTTTCCCATTCTTAAGAGGTCGTTAATTACTAGAACTTGTCCATCAGTCTTATTACCTGAGCCAATTCCGATTGTAGGAATTGTTAACTGCTTAGTAATTAGTTCAGCTACAGGTGGATGGACGCATTCTAAAACAAGTAAGAATACCCCAGCTGCCTCAAGTTTTTTTGCATCATCTAAGAGCTTCTTTGCTCCATTTTCATCTTTCCCGTGGGTATAATAACCGCCTTGCTGGTGGACAGATTGTGGAGTAAGTCCAATGTGGCCAACAACCGGAATTCCTGTTTCGTTTAAACTAGCAATAATCTGTAGCTTCGTATCAGAGACTCCTTCTAATTTTACCGCTTCAACGCCGCTTGTTTGGAATAGGTTAATTGCTGACTCAACACCTTTGTCGTATGAAGAGTAGGTGCCAAATGGCATATCTGCAATGACGAATGTCTTTTTAGCTCCACGCTTGACTGCGCTTGCAAAAATAGTCATTTCATTTAGTGAGACTTTAATGGTGTTCTCGTAACCAAGAATGACGTTTCCTAGACTATCACCAACTAAAATGAAATCTACAGGTGTCTCATCGAGTAGCGTGGCCGTTTGAAAGTCATAACATGTGAGCATTTGAAGCTGACGTTTGCCTTTTTGTTTTACAATCTCTTTTGTCGTCAGGATCGTTTTATTCAAACTACTCACCTTGGATATTTCTGCTCTAGTTTTATTTTCTTTCTAGCTCATTTGTCAAACATATTCTCTGCAAGATCGTGATGAACCTTTGTTAACTCTTCGTTCTTCCAATATTGCTTCACTTGATCTCTTAGCGCATTGGTATCGGTGTTTTCGACCTCTTTAAAAAAGATGCCGTTTACGATATCTGATTTTAGCGATTCAATTTTTTGAAAAAAATTATCATCAAAAAAAATTTTTTTTGCCTTTTCTGAGCCAATTAGGGCATTGGGGCTAATTAGGTCAAAAAATTTATCGGGCCCGATTTTCGCAAGCGTATCAACAATTAGTTTTAGTTCGTACCAACACTCCATGTAGGCAATCTCTTTTGGCGTTCCACTTTTTCTTAACGTATTATAAGAAGCTAAAGCGGTGTAGGGAATAATTGAACAGAGCAGTGTTTGCTCAGAAACGAGGTCGGCAATCGTTTCCATTTCAAATGTAGTTTGATATGGCCCAGCGGTTATTCCAATATTTAAAGCAAGATCGTGAATTAATGTTGAGTCATCGTCTTTAGATAAAGAGTTCTCGAGACTAAAGGCAGCACCCAGCTTGCCTTTGTGTAAATATTGATTTCTGACCTCAGTAGCGATCCCCTTTGGTGCGAGTAGAAGGTGTGAAAACTGCGGGTATTTTGCAGGGAGTTGTTCTTTGTAGACGCTATAACCGTGAGCATATACTATTTTACCTTTAGGTAAAATCTTTTCTTGGTTTTTAATAAAAAAGTCTAAGTGGTGGTGATCAGGAATAAGGAGAATTATCGGTGAAGGTATTATCGTCGTTGTCTCTATTTCAACTGTTTCAAACCCTTGTTCCGTTGCAAATTTAATAGAGTTGCTATTTTTTTGGAGGTAAATTTTTACTTGAAAGTTAGAGTCTCGTAGATTATTTGCCCATGCTTTTGCCTGATTTCCAAAACCTACGATTGAAACTGTTTTCATTCATATTACGTACCATATGTGAACTAAATATGTAATAGCTACAAAAAATAAATTTAATATTACCCTAGATTTTGAATCATATGATAGAGATTAAGATTTGAGGAGATTGCGACTATGTTACGGAATAGTTCATCACATCTATACGGATGTTCAGTTTTTACATCACTTAGAAGTGTTAATAAGAAATTTTTTGGAATTAATCTTCATAAAGAGAGAGTGCTTAGTGGGGTTAATTATTGGTGGCCTTATCTTGATTTAGACGAGATCTCAAAAGATTTTGATGAGAAATTAAAAAAGATAGAATCTAGTCTCTTGGATGGGGATGTATATTTGCGGATTACATGTTGGATTGAAATGGAACGGCCCAACATCATGATGTTTGATGGTGTTTTTAAAATGGATTTTTTAACTAGGCCAATAAATGGAAGTTTTATTAACAAAGGCGAGCATGGTGCAAATGTAGCGTTGTCTAATATAGAAAGAAGATCTTCGCTTCCTCCTTATATCAAGGGGGGAAAACTACTTCCTATTCATAAAATCTTACAAGAAAGATCTAATGCCGGATTTGATGAGGTACTTTTTTTTAGAGATGATAACTCTGTTTCCGAGTGTTCTCGTGCAAATATTTTTGGATATAAAAAAGGGGTGCTGTTTACGCCTGAAATTGGCCCTGATGTGCTAGCTGGAGTTACCCGTCGTTTGATAATTAATTTTTTTACTACGCAGTTAAATTGCCAAGTCGTAGTTGCCGATATATCGCTAGAAGAGATGTTAGAGTGTGATGCTCTATTTATGTCTAATTCCGTAAGAGGAATCACGATGGTTAATTCTGTCGAAGAAAATTCGTTTAAGCCTGTCCAAGCTATAGAACAAATGATAGATTTGTTTGTTGCAAACTTGGAGTAATTAATGAATAAAGTTCTATTTTTTTTAATCTTGGCGAGCTCTATTTGTATAGGTTTTACCGCAGTTGCCAGTGTCGACTATTCAGTTGATACTTTAGCGAGAACGTTGCCTCGAGGATTTTACACGACAGGAGTTGTTGGTAAGAGTCTAAAAACCTGGGGTGATGAGAGTAGTGTCAATTACGGTTATGTTCGGTTGGCAACCAATGTGCGAACAAGTGTCCTTATTAATTCGGCCGGCGGTGTTTTAGAGATTTTCCCAATCTCTTTTTTAGGATTTTGGGGTGGGGCAGATTATTATGCAAGAAGTAGCAAGGATTTACATAAGTTCGATTGCGACACCTATGCTTGCGATGGGAGTTTAACAAGAAAACATTATGGTGCGAAGCTTGGACTAAGATTTAAAAATGTTTATGTGCTAGAAAAATTAGGGGTTGAGAAATTAACTCTAGGGAAAAAAGATAGAGTGTTTGTTGATGAACAAGCATTGTTACTTGGACAGCAAGGTGGTGATGAACGGATAGTTTTAACCTCGGTGATAGGGCATGATTTAAACGATAGATTCTCAGTAGGTATTTTAAGCCAACATAATGAGATGGATCGTCTCGGTGGTAAATCAGAAATGTCAGTATTTTTTTTATCACTTAAAAGAGGGACGTGGGCCTATACTGTAGGGGTGGGGATGATTAAGAGCGATTATTTTCCAACGAGCATGACATCTATTATAAATATCAAGTATAATGGCGCAAAAGGTTTGACTCTATTTTAAATAAGTAAGGATTTATCTCTATGAAAATTAGATATGTTTGGATACTCCTGATTGCTTTTATGGTTGGTTGTACGCTACTTGTTAGGCCAATTGGTGGAAATTTTAGACACGATCCGCTTGAGATGGGAATGCTTAGCGCAGAGGCAAGAGATTTGGTAGAAGATTCGTTTAAAGGTGTTGATAAGAGTAGGCTCGCCGATATGCATACTCATTTGGCCGGAATTGGAACAGGAAATAGTGGCGTATGGATCAATCCTTCAATGACTTCTGGTTGGGATTTTTATCGCCGAATTCAGTATCACGTCTATATGAGCGCTTCAGGTGTAACCGATGATGAAATTGCCGATCAACAATATGTCGAAAGGTTATTAAAGTTAGCAACTCCGTTTGGGCCTAAGTTTAAAATGCATATTCTTGCCTTTGATTATTTTTATCATAAAAATGGAATGGTTGATGCTGAAAGATCAACATTCTATGTTCCTAATGAGTACGTGTATGAGCTTTCTGAAAAATATAGGGATCGTTTTGTTCCAGTCATGTCCATAAATCCATATAGAAAAGATGCTATTTCTGAACTAAAGAAGTGGGCGGGAAAAGGAATTAATAAACTTAAATGGTTGCCAAATTCACAAGGCATTAATCCTGCCGATAAAGCGTTAATACCTTTTTATCAAGTGATGAAGGAGTTAAAGGTTACACTTTTATCTCATGGTGGTGAAGAAAAAGCTGTCGATGGTGAAGAATCTCAAGCATTAGGAAATCCAATGTTGCTTAGGCTTCCTCTTGATCTAGGAGTTAAAGTTATTGTGGCCCATATGGCATCTCTTGGAGATTGTGATGACCTTGATAATCCAGGTAGAGTTGAGAGTTGTTATAAACTGTTCATTAAAATGATGGAGGAACCAAAGTATGAGGGACTGCTTTTTGGTGATATCTCTGGAATAACTATTCATACAAGAGTGGATCACTTGAAGGATATTTTATCAAGGCAACACTTTCATAAAAGATTGTTAAATGGCAGTGATTATCCACTTCCTGGAGTCAATATTATTTATAAAACAGGTAAATTGGTTGATATGGGATTTCTTACAGAGAAAGAGCGTGAGCTAGTGAACGAGATATACTCTTTTAATCCGCTACTCTTTGATTTTGTTTTAAAGAGGGTAATTAAAGATCAAGCTACTGGAAATAAATTTAGTGGTTCCGCTTTTGAAATGCCAGATTGGTATCTGTGAAATTATCCGTGCAAAATAGTCTGAAATTTTGTCGATAGGAAATTTTCGACTGTTGTTCGTTTCTTGCATCCTGTTACAATATAGTTTGTATATATGAATAATATGAATAATATGAAAAATATTTTTAAACATTACGCTATTTATGTTTACGGTTTGTTGGCAATTGCAATGCTAACTGCTGTTACTATTTTTTCTTTGGTCTGGCATATGAATATTGAAGAGGAGAAAAATAGAACAATTCTCGAGTGGCAAACAAAGACGATGATTAACATGCAGCAAACAGTGATTAACTGGGCCGGTAGAGTTGGTGGCATTTACGCAAAACTTGGGCCACACGCTATTCCAAGTAAGTATGTCCCAAGTGATTTAAGTGTAGTTAAAACTGAAAATGGAGGTAAGCTCGTTTTTATTCCCGGAACATATTTCGTTAAACTTTTAAATGAAGAGTTAATGATTAATTTTGGAATATATAACCATTTGTCAGGAGTTGTTCCCCTTAACTCAATGAACCGTCCAGATGAGTGGGAAAAACATGCGCTGGAGCGTTTTATCAACGGAAGTGGAAGTAGTCCAATTTTCGAGTATGCTCCATTTGGTGGCAAAAATGCATTTAGAGCGATGACTCCGGTCTATTTCAGACAAAAATGTTTAAAGTGTCATAACGGAACTGATGCTGCTGACGGCAAGTTAGCTGGAGGGATTAGTGCTGCTGTTAATACTGAAACTATTAACGCTAGCGTTCTAAATGATAATGCGGGAATGCTTACTTTTCACATCATTATTTTTCTTAGTGGGCTATTACTAATTTTTCTTGGTGTTGTTCATTACCGGTTTGTTAGAAATGAACATGAACTTGCGTATAAGAGGTTAGTGGACACCGAAGAAAAATTTAGGCTCTTGCTAGATTACACGTGTGATTGGGAAGAGTTAGTCTCACCTGATGGTAAGGTCAACTACATCTCACTTGCTTGTGAAGCGATTAGTGGCCACCGGCAAAATGAGTTTCTTAAGTCGCCAGATCTATTCTTAAATTTAGTCCACCCAGACGATATTGATAGAGTTAGCGTTCATATGAGAGAGAGTTTAAATGCAGGTTTTGCAAACAACGATTTAATCAGCACGATAGATTTTAAAATTATTGATAAATCTGGTAAGCAACACTGGATATCGAGAATGTCTAGAGCAGTTTTTAATGGTGACGGAGAGTGGATTGGTATCAGGATATCTAATAGGGATATGACAGAGAAACATCGTTTATATCAACAGATACTAAAGTCACAAAAGATGGAGGGGTTGATGGCCATGGCCACATCGATGGCCCACAATTTTAATAATAGGCTAACAGTCGTAATAAATAATATCAAAAAAGCGATGAGGTTAATTGATCCAAATAACGAAGTAATTGCTAAACACTTAAAACAGGCAGAAGATGCAGCATGGAAGTCTGCTGAGGTCACAGAGAATATGTTACTCTTTGTAGGCCACTCACCAATGCATAAAGAGGTTATTGATGTTGGTGAGTTACTGCAAGAGTTAGATTCAATTCTTCGCTCGTATGCTCCAGATAATATTATTACTAGCATAGTAGCGGATAAAGAGCACTATTTTGTTGAAACTGACATTAGCAGACTAAAGCAGGTTGTTATTGCTCTTTTTACAAACAGTGTAGATGCTATTGGTGATTTTCCAGCTGGAAGAATTAATGTGAGAGTGAGTGGAGTTGTCTGTCTTGCAAGCTCATTTGAACCTCCATTTGATAAAGAGGGGTTAGTTGAAGGGATGTACTGTTCTATAGATATCATCGACAATGGGTGTGGAATGGATGAAACGGTAAAAGAAAGGATCTATGATCCGTTCTTTACGACAAGGTTTACAGGAAGAGGGCTAGGAATGGCAGCAGTACTTGGAATAGTCAGGGCCAGTAGGGGATTAATAAGAATTGAGAGTGCAATTAATGAAGGGACAAAGGTCACTGTTTTATTGCCAATGAAAACTAAAGAAAAAGATAAAGAGCAACGTACTTGACAGCGATCTAGGTGGCCAAGTATAATTAGAGTATAAGTATCTTAGTTCCAAGGAAGGAGTAGGTCATAGACGATATAATTTATTATCTTTCAAATTTTTCAGTTGAGGCCTTGGTTATATCAAGTTCGCTCTCAGGAATGGTGCTAGTAGCTTTTATTGCGTACTGGTTATACAACAGAAAGAGGTATCACGATCTCTCTCATCAAATTCCTGCAAGTGTTGTAAAAAATTATCTGGATTCAATTATTCAAAACTCATCAGCGCTAAAATCCTCTCTGTTTAGAGGTGGTGGGAGTGATGTTGGAAGTGGAATTCCTTCTGTGATGCCGGTTCAAAACTTAGCGGTTGGCCACATTACTGCTGATCAAGTGACAATTCAGGAGTTAAACCAAAAGAGAGCGGAGCTTGCGGCAGTTCAGTCACTGTTAGCAGACAAAGATGCAACGATTAGGGATTTAGAGAGAAAGCTTAAGGATTTGCAAAACGCAAAATCTGCTTCTGCTAGTGAAGAAACTAAGTCATTAAGATTGGAATTAGATGATGCGAAGAAAAAATTGACATCTGCGGAATCCTCTCTTGCCGCTGTGAAAAATAGTTCAGGTGATGAGGTTTTAAAGAAAGAGATAGCAGTTGTTACAAAAGAAAGAGATGAGTTAAAAGAGAGATTGATGGAGTATGGAATAATTGAAGAAGATCTTGCTAATTTGAAAAAATTACAACAAGAGAATGAGTCATTGAAAAAAGCTTTGGCCGATGCCGGTGGAACATTAGTTGTTGCTGATGCTGTGGTACCTCCTGCGGCAATAAAACCAGCTCCAGAACCTGTCGCTCCTGAAGAGGATTTAGAAGCTGCGATGGCAGCAGCTATTCAAGATAGCAAGAGCACAAAGCTAGCTGCTCCTGCCGCAGCACCAGCACTAGATCCAGCTCCGCCTCCTGATGGATCTTGCCAAAAATCAGCAGACGATTTACTAAGTGAATTTGAAAAGATGCTAGGTTAATTAATGATAACTCTACATCGAGGAATTGATATGAAAATTGTTATGTCACTGGTAGCTTTACTTGCCGTTCTTTCTGTTGATGCTGCAATTAGGCCAGCTGAAAAAAATGTGGAGAGTTTTGGTTCCGGAGATGTCGTTCACAAAAAATTGGTTGCTTTATATGAAAAGAATCATACTGGAAAAGATGGCATTAAAGAGTTAAGAAAAGAGACGCTTGCCCTTAATGGTAAGGCGGTGCCTGTTCTAATCAAAGTGATGAAGAGCGATAAGTTTCCTGGAAAGAATAGATGGGTTGCTACATTTATGCTTGGAAAAATTATGGGTAAAAAGTCTGGGCCATTTATCGCAAAATTTTTAGAACATCCAAATTGGGTGATGAGAATGGCGAGTTTAAAAACTTTGTTAGCGCTCTCACAAAAAAATTATGGGAAGCAGTATGCAAATTTATTAAATGATAACTCAATGATTGTTAGGTCGCAGGCGCTGGATAATATTTCGAGGCTTAATTTAAAAGAGTTCGCTCCAAATGTATGGGCGATGCTTTATGATAAAAAAAATTACCATACAGGAACTAAAACAACAAAAAGAGCACACATTGTTAAATCTATTGTTAGAACGGTGGGTTTATTAAAGTTTGGAAAGGCCAAGAGGCCATTACTTGCTATGATTCAAAAAGAGAAATATAAAGATATTCATGAAGATATTGATTACGCTCTTGAAGAGATAGTTGGTAAAAAATCTCCTAAAACAACGATGCAATTAAAACAACGTTTTTGGCAGCAGTTGGCGCTTCCTGAAACTGCGATCTAGAAAGATTCGGCAGCTTCTTCCATCCGCTTCTTATCAATTTTCTGAAGCTCTTGATCATTTTTGAGGACTACTCCAATTCTATATAGAATTGTCTTTTCTAAGATTCCATCTGAGTGCTGCTCTTTGTATCCTTGGAGAAAATCGTACTCGACTAGCTGACGTTTAAATATGGTCACTTTGGTAACCTCTTTTGATCCGCTATACCCTTTTACAACATTTAATAAAATTTTAAATTTTGCAGCTTTTGCAGTATCACTACCTCCAAATGAGTCAGTAAAATTTAGTTCAATTGTGTTGTCGATCCAGCTCGTTGAGATTATGCCTGCCTCTTGGTCTCTAACAGGAGTTTCGTACTCATTCATCACTTTTTCAGTAGCTTTCCATGTTAGGTTGTAATCTGCTTTGTAAATCTGGGATGGCATTTCAAACTCTTCTACAATATATTGGAACTGTTTGTATGAAGTGCAGGATAATGTAGCGATCGTAATAAGAATTATGGGTATAATTTTATAAATATTTTTTAAACTCATAACTATTATGATAACCTTTTTTAGTATTGTGGTCTAGAAGGGCAGTAGCTGTCATCATAGGTTTGGTATAGTATGGAAGATTATTTTCAAATTGCAAAAAACGTATTAGAACTTGAGGCAAGTTCTATACAAATGGCCAGTCGGCGATTGACAAAAGAGTTAGTACTAGAAACGGTGGAACTCTTTAAGAGATTAAGTCAGAGTGGTGGGTCGTTAATCTTTTGTGGAGTGGGGAAGTCGGGAATTGTTGCAGAAAAATTAGCAGCAACTTTCTCCTCATTAGGAAAAAAATCATATTTTGTTCATCCAACCGAGGCCTTGCATGGTGGCCTTGGTAATATCTGTGCTGGAGATGCGATCTGTTTTATAAGTAAATCTGGAACAGCTGAAGAGATTTTAAAACTTCTACCATTTATTTCCATTGAAAAAGAGATGAGGTTTGCCATCCTTGGAGATATTAATTCACCGATAGCGAAGAATTGTGAATTTTCATTTGATTGTCATGTTGAATCTGAGGCCTGTTTGCAAAATCAAGCACCAACAACGAGTACTACTACAGCGCTTGCGGTAGGTGATGCATTAGCTGTCGTTTATGAAAAGTTTATAGGTATTTCCAAAGAGGATTTTGCCTCAAACCATCCTGGTGGGATTTTAGGCAAAAGACTGAAAATGCGAGTCTTAGACTTGATGTGGAGAGCTGATCAAACACCAATGTTTAAAGAGGATGCAACCTTACAAGAGGTCTTATTAGGAATGACTCAAAAAAATGTCGGTGGGGCCGCAATTGTTGATGAGAGTGAAAACTTGTTGGGAATTATTGTAGAAGGAGATATCAGGCGTTACTTTGCAAAAGGGGGAGCAAACCTTTTAGTTAAAGCAAAAGAGGTTATGACCAAATCTCCAATCTCAATTGGAGAGAGTGAGCTTGCGTACCTTGCTCTAGAGTTGATGGAGCGTCGTGCGAGTCAAATTTATGTTTTACCAGTAATTCGAGATAAGAATAGATTTGTTGGATTTATACGTCTGCACGATCTTTTAAAAGAGGGATTTTAAGTAGCGAAACTAATATGGTAATTGTTGCTAAAAGAAGAAAATTTATAATCCCAAATTTTTGAAATAGAGTTATTTTTCTTTCATATGTTACAAGCTCAAGATCAAGAGCACCCGTGTCTCCATATTTAATTCGATCACTCTCGTGTCCATCGGGATAAATAACCGATGTGATTCCAGTATTGGTCATTCTTGCCATCGGGATGTTAAACTCAACCGCTCTCCATTTTGCGAGAAATAGATGCTGAAAAGGTTCACTGGTGTTACCGTACCAAGAGTCATTGGTTAAGTTGATCAAGAACGATGGGTTTCCTTGTAATCTATTTAAATAATCTCTGACAAAAGATGGGAAGAGTACTTCATAACAGATAAGTGAAAAAAAATTGACTCCATTCTTTGTCTCAAAGAGTGGGAATCTATCTCCGCTTGCAAAATATGATATGTTTGTAATGATATTACTGAGCCACCTGTTTAAAGGGCCAAATGGTAATCCTTCTCCAAATGGAATGAGTTTTATTTTATAGTAGTAATCTTTTAATACTCCACGAGCAGAAATTAAAAAAGCAGCATTATATTGTGAGTTAAAATCAGATCCAGCAAAAGATTTGGCCTCTTCATACCCGCCAGTGAAAAGTTCAGCGCCTGTTTGATTTACAATCTCTCTAAGTAGTGTTGGGGTATACAATTGATCCAACGTTGCTAGTGAGCTATTAATAAATTCAGGAAACGCCGTTTCAGGCCAGATGATCAGTTCAGGTTTAAAGTTGTTTTCACCTACGTTGTTACCGTGAGTACTTAAATTATAATAGCGTTGATAGATCTCTTTTAAGCTTGTATCGTCTCCACGTTCTGAGTTGACCTTCATAAAATTTCCAATGTTGGCCTGAACCATGCGGACAGCTGTAGTTTTTTTAGTTTCGATTTTATTTTCTGGCAAAGAGATAGTAAAACTTAAAACAGATAGTATTGTCGCAGTAAAAATTCCAAAAAAATCCAGTTTTCTTTCTAAAACAAATTTAGCAATGGCAAAAGCAAAGAGAGCAGAGATAAATGAGTAGACGGAATAACCAAAAATTGGAGCTAGGCCTAAATGGGGCGCTAGATGCATCCAAGGGTGTCCAAGATGAGCAGGAAATTGTTGAGGGATAAAATATTCTAACAGAGTAAAAATTGTAGCACTAACTGTAATTGGCCGAATAAATTTAGATTGATAAAATCTTTTTTTCAAAAAAGAGTCAATACAGATAAAAAAAGTTAAGTGAGGCATGATGACTAAAACAAATAAAATACCCACTATGTAATTTAGAGGGGGATGAAGATTACCAAACTCTTGAACGGTAAAAGGAATCCAATAGTATCCTGTTTGGTAATATCCAAATGAAAAGGCCAGTCCAAGCAAGATATTTAAGATCAACAAAGATTTTAAACTTATCTTTGGATTTGGTTGAATTAGTATTGCAAGAAGCAGTGTTAGGCCAATAATTTGTCCAGGGAAAAAAAAGAAACCAATTTTAGTCGGAAATGCGAATGCATATAGTGACCCACCAATGGCCGCTATAACGAAACGATAAATTTTTTTTATATCTTGCATATATAAGAGTTTATATTGATCTTACTTACTATACAAGAAGCTCCGCTTAATTCATATATGGTAAAAAGTAGTTACTTGAATCGGTAGATGATTTTTCCATTGCTATTAGTTGGCAAGTGTATTGGGGCGACATTTTTAGTTGCAATTTTTCTTGGCGCCGGTTGTTTTACCTCTAGCTTTGGCATCATAGAGTTTGCTAGTTCAATCGCTTTTGCAGCATCAACTCGACCATTAGACCTAGTCTTACCCTCAAGCGTTACCTCTGTTTTTGATGATTGAACAATGGCCCCTTTTATTTGATGAGCACTCATATCGGGAAAATTTGCTTTGATAAGAGCTGCTACACCTGAAACAAATGCAGTCGCTTGACTTGTTCCAGTAAGAAAACCTGATCTACCATGAGGCATTGATGATTTTATTCTTTGGCCAGGAGCTAAAACATCGACACTTTTTTCACCATAATTTGCAGATGATAAAATTCTTAGATTTGGGCCGTATGCTGATACAGTTACAATATTACTTAGTCCATAGCTAGCAGGAAAGTATGCGTTTGACTTTATATCGATATTTGACTCTTCATTTCCTGCTGCTGCAACAACTACGATCCCTTTTTTCTCAGCTTCTTTTAGTATTTTTAACTCTTCTACATCTGGATCTGAACCGCCACCTGAATAATTAATAATGTCTACGTTATGATCAACAGCATATCTTAACGCTTCTACTGTAGACTTTAAGTTATCTTTTCCTGAAGCACTAGGGTTGTAATACTTAAGGGCCATGATTTTAACTTTAGGAAATACACTCTTAATAATTCCAGAAACGTGTGTTCCATGGCCATGATTATCAGTTGGCATTAGTTTTTCTTTATGGTTTTTTGAAAAATCGACTCCAAAATTAATGGTGCTTGCTATTCCATTTTCTACATAAATATTATTCCTAAGGAATGGGTGTATTGGATCGATACCTGTATCAATAACAGCAACGACAACATCTTTTTTCATGTTGGATTGCTTCCACGCATTTAATAAATTAATTGATGATTGGGTATTGGTAGGAGATACTCCCCAACCAACGAACTCTGATGTTAGAATAGTTTTATCAAAAGAATCGTTACTATTAGCAAATGGGATATGGAGCGTTACTATTATTAAAACTAAGATGATTCGGTTTAAATAATTTTTTGCTTGCATACTCTAATCCCTTTACAAAGCTTTATGACGGCCTTAAATGGCCAGCATAACGTTAGTTGCAAAAGAGCTGCCAATTGTTGCGTCTGTTATCAGTGATTTAGAGCTCTTTAAATGAGTATTTTTCTTGATAACTGGATAAAAATTAGACAGATTACTGATTAAACGTGTACAGATGTTTTACAGAAATAGAGGGCCGGTTAAATGGTAAAAAAAAGAATAAAAAAATTAGTGGTAATTGGTGGGTTTCACTCTACGCTATATCTTTATATCGTTCCCTATCTAGTTTTACCTAGAATAGATAGCGGTTATAAATTTATCGCCATGCTCTTGATCTCAACCCTAAGTATTATTGTAACTTTTTTTATTGTTCGCTTTCTTAAATAGCTGCGACATATCTTCAAGGATTCCGTAAGCGCAGGGAACCCATATAAGAGTTAGAATTGTTCCAGTAGTGAGTCCCCATGCCATTGCAAGCGTTAGTGGTATAAGAACAGAGTCGGTTCCCCCTATGCCATACGCAGTTGGAAAAAGCCCACTAATTGTTGTTAGTGACGTAACAAGTACAGCTTTAAGTCGATCAGTTGAGGCAACGGCCAAAAGCTCATTAAGCTTGAGGGTACTATTTTTTTTCATATGATCGATGTGATCAATAAGAACAATGCCTGAGTTGACAATGACTCCAGCTAGGCCAATTACTCCAATCAGTGCTAAAAAGCTAATTGGGCGGTTGTGTAAATAAAATGCAACAGAAAAACCAAATAGGCCAAGAGGGATGGTGGTCATAATTATTACTGGTTTTAAAAAACTTTTAAACATAAATACAAGAAGAGCAAGAATTCCAAGTAGGGCCATTACTGAAGCGCTTGTCAAACTATTCATCGATTCAGAAGTGCTTTCTGCAGAACCACCTTGATAAAGAGTGACCTCTTTTATTGTTTGTTGATGCTTATCGAATGAGTTTTTTAGTAAATCATTCGCTTGTTTTGAAGTAATGATGGATGAATCAACGTTTGCTACGATGGTTTTAGATCTTTTTCCGTTGTAACGTTTTATTTGAGGGGCCCCATTTTTTTGTTGAAAACTAGCGACGGTACTTAATGAAATCAGATCTCCTTTACCATTAAGGATTTTAAGAGTTTCAAGATCTTTAATATCTTCTCTAAAGCTTGGACTAACTCGTACTTGCAAGTAAACATTTTTATTATTTAGGGTTACTTGAGAAATGATCTTACCTGAAATAGCTGTTCGTATTGTGTCTCCAATCTCTTTGGCACTTAGGCCTACACTGTCAGCTTTCATAAAATCTATTTTGACATCAATTTCATTCTCACCAAATATGTCATCTACTTTGACATCTTTTATTCCTTCTACTTTCATCAGATCATCAACAATTTTGTTTGCCATTTTGACTAAACAGTCTTGATTGTTTGACCTAAGCTTAGCTTCAACGGCACTTCCTACGGGAGGGCCATTAATAATCTCCTCAAAGCTTAACTTCTTTAGATATGGTGCTTGAATGGTTCTTAACTCTTGCAAAATCTGTGAGTAGTGAATATTAAATTTAGTTTTTTCTGTGACATAAATTTTTATTAAACCAATATTTGCGCCATCAGCTCCTTTTGGATCGCTAGCATTTTGTCTTTGTTCACCAGAACTGACGGTGACATACTCAATTTTATCACCCATTTTTTCACGAATTTGTTTTGCAAGTTTGGCACTAATTTGATCTGTTCCTTCGACAGAGGTTCCAGTTTTGGTTTCAAAACGTGCCATGTAGATTTCAGTTTCATCTGCTGGAAAGAGAACAAATTTGTTAAAGACCACAATAAAGAGACCACTTATAATTAGAATTCCTAAAAAACCACCAAGCATCAAGTAGCGGTGGTTTACACAATAATTTAAAATTTTTGTAAATTTTTTTTCAAACTTAATGTAAATGCCACTGTTTGCCTCTTTTTTTATTTTTATATTTTTTGCAAAAAACATCAATCTTATTGGTAGTAAAAAGAAGCTTTCAATAAGCGAAAAGAGTAGGGCAACTGTAACCACAATTGGTATGCTATAAATAAATGCTCCCATTATCCCTTTGGTTGCTAGCATTGGCAAAAATGCAGCAACTGTTGTTAGAGCAGAAGCTGTAATCGCTCCCCATAGCTCAGTTACTGCTAATCTTGCGGCCTCTTTAGGCGACATGCCATCTTCACGATATTTTGTATATGTTTCACTAATGACAACGCTGTTATCAACTAGCATTCCGATGGCGATAATTAGTGCTAAAATTGTAATTGAGTCTAGATTCATTCCAAAAAGTGGCATGATTCCAAAGGTGGCCATAACAGCAAGAGGTAAAGAGATACTTGCAGCAAACCCAATTTTTCCTGGCATAAAAAGGAAGAGAAAAAAGACAACTAGAATGAGACCTGTTATTCCGTTTGCAAGAAGAACGTTAAGTTTATTTTCAACCTCTTTAGACGCGTCTAGAAAGGTGACAATTTTTATCCCTTGCTCGCTTCTTGTTTTTTTAAAATTTTCTATTTTACTTTTAATCTCTTTAACTAGTTTGATAGAGTCTTTCCCAGCTTTTTTTATAACAATAAGTTCGGTTGATGGTTCTTCGTTATACCTAGTATAGATTCGTTTTTGTTCCTGGCCATCGGTAACAGTTGCAATTTCACCTAGTAAAATTTTAGGGCCGGCAAAATTTGAACGGACCACAAAGTTTCTTAGGTCTTCATCTGTTTGAATTTTACCATCAACCCTAACAAGTGAATCATCTTCTCCTTTTTTTAATTGCCCACCAGGAATTGTTACGTTTCGACTGCTAATTTTATTTAAGACTTCAGCAATGGAGATGTGATATTTTTCAAGTTTGCTAGCATCTAGCTCAATTTGAAATCTTCTTTCTGAATACCCTCTTAAGTGGACGCTCTTAATGGCCTCAATATCTTCTAGTACTTCTTGAAGATCTTCAGCTACGATATCACGCTCTCTTTTCTGATTTTGCCCAAGTATGGCAATGTTGTAAACAGGCATCTCTTCCGAGTTAATTTCAAAAAAATCAGGGCGATCCTTAAGATCACTTGGTAAGCCAGTTGTTCCATCAACTTTTTTTTGAATCTCGTCCATAACGTCTCTGACTACGTAGTTATCCATGTCAACTCTTACTGTAATCATGCTAAGTCCTGATTTGCTGACACTGCTAATATCTTTGATTCCAACAACCCCTCTTATTTCATCCTCAAGAGGTTTGGTTATTTTTATTTCGATATCTTCTGCGCTGGCCCCCTCGTACTGAGTAGTAATTTTAGCAGTGGCCATACTGACTGCTGGGAATTTTTCAGCATTCATCTGTTTTATTCCAACAGCTCCGTAGACAATAAGAAATAGTGATAAGATGATCGTTAGTTTATAGTTCTCAGTGAAAAAATGGATTATCGCTTTCATAAGTTTATCCTAGTTTAGCTTACATGGAGTCTCTGTAAAAAGAGTAAAATAATCAAACATAACTTTGATAACGTAGTTTTCAACATCGATAAGTTTTAGTGAATTGGCCAAATATTGATCCTCTTCGTGTACTAATTGTTGAGAGGTTATTCTGACCTGACGATATTTTTTCTTTGAATCATTTAGGCCTATCCATGAGTGTTTAATATTATCAACACGATTATCTATTACTGTTCTTAAAAGATTAATAGTTTCCACTATTGTTTCGTGAAAGGAGGTCAGTTTTAAATCGATTGCTTTTGATTTAGCGATAAATGTAGAGTAGTCGAGATTTGCCTTAGCTTCATAGGTCTTATTTAAGCTGTTTCCAAGAGGAATATTAAGTTTAATACCTGTGGCATAAAAATCTCTTTTATTCGTTAGCATATCATCATTAGCACCACTAACTGAGTTATCCTTGCCATCAATTCCTTTTTGAACATATCCGACAAGATCCATTTTGTTATAAGAGTTCGTAACCCTCTTTTGGAGTTCAAATCTCTCTTTTTGTAAGTTAATTATATCATCATAGAGCGTAAACTCTTGAGGAACCTCTTTATGTTTAGATATGACATTTAAACAGGCATAAAAATTATTAACATTCTCTTTGAGATTATACGGTTTTAACCGTAGTGATTTGCCCTGAAGCTCTGGGATCAGCTCTTTAATTTTAGCAATTATTATTGATTGATTGGCCTTAAAGTGGATGACTTGAGCTTTTCGCTCAGTAAGTTGAGCATTAAATCTTGCAAGGTCACCGTTATCAGCTATTCCGCTCTTTTTTCGATCCAAAATATCTTTAATCTGATTCTTAGCGGACTCTTCCAATTTTTTTGCAACGTTATAGGCTTCATTTGCTGCAACAAAGTCCCAATAAAGCTTTCTAATTTTTAATCTTAATCCCTTTAGTCTGATTTTTTTTAGCAACTCTGCCTCTTTTGTGTAGAGGTCAAGAGCGTTAAGTTGGTTTCTTGTAACCATTCCAAAAAGATTTTTATAAAGATCTGCAGAAAGTTCGGCAAAAACTCTTGAGTTCGTAGCATCATGAAGAGTTCCGGCACTAAACTGCTCACTTAAATATTTGATGCCAAAATTAACACCGTAACTTGTAGGTTTTTCAATTCCTGCTTTAAAAGATTTTGCCTGTTCTGTAGCAGGTTTAAGAGCAGAAAATGAGGTCTCATCACTTTTTAAATAGGAGAGTTCAGAGTTAAATTTAAATTCGAGTTTATCTAGCGCTGAAAGTTTTTCAGACTCAGCTCCAAAATATTCAGCAAAAACCTGCTCTCTTTCAGGTACTCCATTTTGTTCGATCGCTTCGATTAAGCTGTTTTCATCGACATGAAAGAGTTCGGAGCTATAAGATGGTTGGCCTAAGATGATTAAGAGTGAAAAAATAGTTGGAAATAAAAAAGATTTTTTCATTGAGGCACCTATGTAAAAAGGGCCCCAATCCATGGGGCCCCACCCTAAAACAAAATATTCTAATTTTACTTAGAAATTATAGGTCATTGAAGCTCTTGTTAGTAGATCATCTAACTCAAGAGTTCCTGTTGTATTTGCACCTACGTATCCATCGATATCTAGGTTGCCAAAAACAAGAGTTGCTCCTGAACCAAGCGTTGTGTTACCTGTTCCAGCAACTTTTCCTTCGCCTTTGTCTTCTTCCGTAGAGTAAAGGTTCATGCTTGCTGAAGCTCTAAGCTTTAGCCACTCTCTTGCTAAACCTTCAACACCAACAGAGATAGGAAACTGAAGTGATTTTGATTCTGTTGATAATCCAAGTCCATTTGCAACTGCTGTCATTACAGCATTACTGTTAATTGTTTTTTCTGTTTTGCTATTTGTTGCATCAAACTTAACGAACATAAAGTTTGTTTTTGAAAAATTGTAGATGTTAGAAATACCTACTTCCATTTTTGTATATTTCATCTCAGTAAGAAGTGAGTTTGTTCCTTCTGCTTTTTGAAATTGGTATTTACCAAAAACTCTCATCGTATCAGTTAGATCAAATGAACCATTAAACTCAAAACCTAGCTTACCTTTAAACTCAGCGTTTGCTTGAGTATAATAACCTATTCCAAGTGTATCGGTATAGTCACCATCTCCATCTAAGTCATAACCTATTCTATCTGCGGTTACCTTGTTGGCCAAAGAGATAATTGCTCCAACTCTAGCTTTTCCAGCGATAACACCAAATCTTGAAGCAGCAGCTGTCTGCTTAACCTTATCAGTTGCAACGCTTTCATCTTTTGATTGGCTAACTTGAAGCGCGGCCCCCCACTTTAGGTTAGCTGTTTTTGAGCCCATCATTAAGTCAATAGCGTTTTGACCAGACAGATCTCTAGTTCTATTCGATGCTGCTGATACTCCAGACGTTACAGTGCTTGTTAAATTAGAAACTCCTAGAATTCCTTTTCTAAAGCTAGTTAAAGCATCAGATACGTAACCGTAGTGTAAACCGTAAACCATATTCCCTGCACCAAATGTAACACCTGCTTCACCCTTTGGATTAGAAGCGCTATCAGCTGACGCTGTGGCCGTTGCATTTGTAGTTGCGATTGTAGAAGCACCTAGTTCAATAGTTGCAAAATTAACGTAATCATTAATTGCGGCCATGTTCAGATAGATGTTTCGGTAATCGTCAAAAATAAATGAACCATACTTACTCTCGCCAAACGCTTCGAGTCTAGCTTTAGAAGCAAAAGCGTTACTTGCTACTAACATTAGTAATACGAAAAGTGATACTTTCAATTTTAACTCCTTTGAAAATTTAATATAATTGTTTAGCGATAAAATAGAATTGTATAGTTAAAAACTGATATTTTTAAAAAAAATTGTCAAGGAAATGACACTTAAGAATAGCGGGCCTAAAATTATAGGCCCGCAAAATAACTAATTTGTTATTTAATAATTTTCATTGTTGTACGATTTTGACCTGTTTGCTGAGGATCTCCAGGATAGCCTAAAGCTTTCCAATCGATTCGAGATTTTTCAGCGTGACAGTCGATACATTTTAGTGAGCTTTTAGCTGGTGCTATCATGTGGTCAAGTGGCCAGTACATAACAGTCTCAACAGGTTCAAATTTACCACTAAACTTTAATCCAGCCTCTTTCATACCTTTTTCAAAAGACTCAAGCCAGTTAGCTGTTTTCCAGTAACCATCTGGGCCAAAGAGTTTTGGCACAAGTATTAGTTTTGTCTCTGGATCGTAGTACTGTTTCCCCCTCATGATTTTAAAAGGAGTAATCTTAGATTTAGCATCGTTAAAATTACCCTCTAATGCATTAAACTCCACAATCTTTGAAGCATCAGCAATAGGTGTGTCTACGGTGATGTAATCTGTCTTTCCATTATGCCATCTATACTCTGGAACAAGATTTTTTGCCCATTTAAAATCACCCTTTTTCCAAGTATAAGTGATATTTCCATCAGCATCTTTCTCTTCGTTACGTTTTTTGTCTCCTGCGCTTGTCCAGTCCCACCAAGTTTTAGTTGGGTATTTTTTTGCATAAGTTGGAACGTGGCAAGTTTGACAGGCAATACTCTTTGCGTGCTTATCAAGTATTGGTGCCATTCCATTTTTGTGCCCTTTCGTGTGGCATACGGTACAGTCAAAATGGTTATCTCCTGCGGCCATCGAAGCGTGAAGAGCTCCCCTAACTTTATGTGAACCTTTAACAGCGTGGCAATCACCACAACTCATTTTTAGTTTATTCATGTGGACATCAATTTCTGGGTCTCCTTCCGTTGCGCTTTTATCTAAGACACCATTCTTAACTTGATGGCCACCACCTCCGTAAAAGTGACAAGCTCCACATGTTTTGGTGGTAGATTTACCGACACTTTGAGCAACTTTTAAGAGATCAACCTTTAGAAACTCTTTAGTCTCTTCAAACATTTTTTTCTCAACATCGTAAACAGGGTATCCGGCATCTGTTGGGAATTTTTTATACGTACCAGTTGTGTCGTGGCAAACTAAACAGTCCATGTTCTCTTGTTTGCTAAAATCAAAACTGTTATCTTTCCATCCGTATCCAGCATGACAGCTTGTACATCTTGGCCAGTTCGATTGAATGTTGATGCAAAAATTGTTTGTCATTCCGCTCTTTTTTCCAAGCTTAATAGTCTTACCATTTAACTTAAATGGTTTTCCTTCCCAGTTCCAGTGTCTAGTTTGGCCAAACTCATCCGCTTGTTTTTTGTGACACATTATACATTTTGCTGTCACCTCTTGAGGTGTTTTAAATGGTGTTGTGATCATCATTTTATGATCAACTTTTGCTGCAAAACTGCTTAATGATAAGCAGAAAATTAACAGCAGGCCTGCTACAATCTTGGTTCTCATACTTTTCCCCCCAGAAAAAATTACATAATCAATATTATCCAAAAAATTACCCAAAAAAACATTATAATAAAAATGGTACAAGGGATGTTTTTTTATCGCAAGTAGTTGTTGTATGACGTTGATCAGGTATTTTTTTTAGATGAATAAATCAATCGGAATATAAATGTGCTTAGAGAGCTTGTTTAAGGCAAGCATAGTTAATTCTGTTTAAACTCTTTTTCTGGAAAAGCTAAAAGATGTTTCCACATTATTAACTCTTCTCCATTTACTCCTAGGTTTGATAAGTCAGAAGAAGTTGGTTGTTGAATAATCAATATTGGAACAACTATTCCATATTTCCACTCTTTAGATAATGTAGATATAAATGTTAGGCTTTCTGAATCAGTATCGTTTGGAGATTCCACAACTACTCGCCCAAAGCTTGGGCCAAAAGACCCTGTCAGTTGAATGTTAGCAGCTGTTTTTTTATTAAGTTCGATAGTATAACTTTGCTTGGAGTTTGCAGGTATAAATGTAACAGCAGTGGTGCTAGAAATATCATTAAAATCAAACTCTGTTTTTGTCGCCGTTACTCCAGAGCTATATGATCTATTTTCATTCTTAATAACTCCAACTAACTGGTTCTCTTTGGTTAAAACAGCGACTCCTTGAAGTTGTGATTTTGTGTTTGAGTAAAATTTAATATTTCTCCACTCCTTTCCTTGAGGTAGTGTAAAGCTACCTTGTGCGGTAGTTTTAAAGCTAGTCATGGCGTCACCTGAAGAAAATTTCCAGCCAGTGTTTGTTGCATCGTTATTACCAAATAGAGGATAAAAGCCTGTCGGTTTTAGCGTAACCATTTTTTTAAAGCTGTTGTTTGTCATGTAATCTGATGTATCAATCTCAAATCCAACTCGTTTGATGTCTAGATTTCCTACTATTGGTCCAATACATGCGGGACTACCTGTGCGATAAATTGCAACAGTCGTAACACTATTTTTTGCTTCAACAGTGATTGGCATGTCAGACCATAATTCTGACATATATGTATTCATGACACTGCTTGCGTGTGTATAGTCACTATCTTTTTGGTTGTTAATTAGTAACGCAAGCGGAGCGGTAAAACTTAAATCGCTATTGCCATCAAGATATTTTCCGTCGCAACGAAACCCTCTTCTTATTAAAAAGGTGTCACCTATATTTCCATTTAAATAGTGGAGCTCTCCATCTTCAATGTAAAGCGGAGTTGTTGAGATTTTTTTTGCACTGAATTTCGTTGTTTTAGTAAAAGATACAGGTAGCAAAAATTCTTGAAACTGGGTATCAACTCTTTTTCCAATGATGAGTGCTACATGATCTCCATCTGGAAGTCGTTGGATCGTGTGTTTGTCAAATACAATTTCTATCTTGGCCTGTTCGCCTAGGATTGGTAGTTCCGCTTCTAATGTTTCATCAGTTTGTCCATCATCAAAACTTTTAAACGATAACCAGTTTAGTTCGCTACCTTTTGATGCTCCCTGATACTCAATAGAGAAGTTCATTTTGGTTACGTTGTTAGTCGCACCAAGCTCAGGCCCAATCCCTAATTGGATTTTTTTACTGTTTGGCACGCTATCAATGGAGGGGTAACTTATTTGCTGATTTCCTTTAATAAATATTGGGCCAGGAAGATTGGTTAAAAGAAGGTCTAGTGCTTTTTCCATATTTACAAAACCGTATCCATCTCTGATATCTTTACCAACTCTTCTTTCACTAGAATTTTGAAGAAGATATTTTATTTGAGAAAAAGTCAGATCTTTACCTTTAAACTTTGCGACCTGTTTCAATAGGGCGATTAGGCCAGCAGTCGTTGGAGTCGCTCCAGAGGTTCCATTAAATGCCATCATTGTTTTTCCATACGGCGTTCTTCCGTATGCTGGAGTTATTATATCTGGTTTGAGTGTTCCATTTAGGCCAAACCCTCTGCCGCTATAGCTTGCAGTTTTAAGAAATGTATCACTAGTCTCAGTACCAATTTGATCTAATACTGGTTTATAAAACCCGTATTTATCTGCGCCATAAGAGTGAGAAGCTCCAATTCCAAGAACACATGGAGATTGGGCCAAACTTTGAATAGTGTTTGGAAGTGGTCCAAAGTTGTGAGCAGCTGCAATGGTAATTGCGTTACTGTTTGCTCTAATCCTACAAGCAAGTGCTGATAAAATATCTTCACCGGATCTTGTTCCTGGAGTGTAGATGTCTAGATCAATAACATCAACGTCGCGATTTGCAGCTTCAATCATTCCTCGAGATAAAAAGATCCATGATTGTCCGTAGCGTCCCTTTGCTCTTGCAAAACTATCGATATAGATAAAATTTGTCTCTGTGGCAACGCCATTATAAATTCCAATAGATTTTTCATCTGAAAATTTTCCGCCCACCATATGTAAATTGGCAATCCCATGATCTCCTGATTCGGCCGTTCCCACGATAGCAACTTGGACTACACCTTTTACCTCTCTAAACTTAATGGCCGCAGCGCTTGTGGTTAATCTTTTCTCGCTAAGTGGTAATTGCTTACCTGTAAACATATTAACTATTCCGCTCTCGTTATTGGCCACTGCTTCTTTTATATCAACAATTTCATCTCCAAATTTCCCATTTTTAATTATTTGAAATCTCGCAATGTTTTTTCCATTTCGTTTATAGGTGGCAACGGTGAAACTATCAATATTTTTTGAACCATTTATATCGTAAGGGCCGTTTGCACTTGGAAATTCCTTTTCACTAATCGTTAAAAATTTTAGTCCTTCGAGTTCAAGTGGATTTTCTATTCCGTTAGTACTATTTCCTTCGCTCTTAAACTCTTCTAAATTTTTTGTTGGAGTTTTCCAATAAAGTTCATCGGTGACGATATAATCTTTTAATCTATTTCCAAAAACATTTGCCCAACTTAAATCAAGCCCTCCATCAAACACTGCGACGGTTGTTCCTGCACCTTCAGGGGAGATACCTAAACCTTCTTTTACTTTTAGTTTAAATTTATCGAGGTTACTTCCATATCCTGCCGAGTGAACAGGACCTGTGAATGTACTGTTTTCTTGTTCGGGAGTAGTAGGATTAGAGGCGAGGCCATTATACTCTAGTTCTAGTCTAAAGACTGACCGAGTGTCGTTGTCCATTTGTGATTCATCACTAATTAGTTTTTCTAAGTTTTCCCAACTAAGCTTTGCGTCTAAAAAACCAAAGCGTAAATCTTCGTATAAAATCTCTCCGCCACAATTTTCAATCCAATGAATAATTCTATCTCGATGAATTGGACTATCTTGAAAGTAAAGAATTCCGATGAACGCAAAGTTTGTTCCATCTAGCGTGTGGTTTTTCACACCTTCAATTATGCTAGTGGTATGTTCTGAGGTTAAAGAGGGATTCGCCGTTCTTTCTGTCTTTGCATACAAGTCATTACTTGATCGGTTATAACTTAGATTTTTTGGTGAGCAGCTGTAAAAAACAGCAGCAACGACGAGTAGCAAAGCAAATTTCATAATCTCTCCACATTAACTTTAATCACAACGAATCTCTTGCACCCAGGTTCCAAAACTGTTTCGATCAATTTGGCCCTCTTGAAAATAATGAGTCTTTCCTTGGATGTCGATATCAACATTCCCCTGCGTAATTTCATCATTCTCAGGCGTCATACTAAAATATTGATAAGATTTTGTTACGGCCTCAACCTCTTGACTTTTTCCCTTCGGAGGAAGTTTGTACCAAGCGTTTACGTGCCACAAATCATCAACTCCTTTGTACCGGATAGCTAGTGTTACTTCTTTATCGCATCTATTTATAAATGTCAGGTTATATCTATCATATATTTGTTTGTTAGATCCTATGAGTGTTTGATCAAGGATTTTTTTATCTGATGCGTAAGTCTCATTTTCCCAACTTTTAATTATTTTAAAAATTTCAGGCGTAATATAAAATCCGATATTTATATGGCCGTAGTGAGCAATCAGGATTCCATAGATCGCGTCTGGGAAGTCGGTGCTAATATTAGTTCTAAGCGCTGAACCACTATTTCCGCTTTGAATGTCACAAGAAAGAAACACTATTCTATCATTATGATCATATACATATTCATCTCTGCCATTGCCATGAAATATCTCGTCATCACATGTAGATCGCCAAAGCGTCGCGGTTGGTTTATCTTTTGGATATCCATCAATGGTTGTAGATACTGTTTTTTGATTTTTAAGAACCGCTTGAAAATCTCCGTAATCAAGCCAACCATATTTATTACCTGCATTTTCTCTTAGCTCAAGAAGAGCGATATCCTCATCGTTCGTGTTTTGATTGTTATTAGCAGTATACTCTTTGAGAATAAAAGCTCTATTCCATTCGTATCCGTAATCGCTAGTGAAATAAGTAGTTGAGTTAACAGCAGGGTGAAATCGGATATTGTCTAACCACTTTTTCTTCTCAGCACTATATAGGCAGTGTGCCGCAGTTAGCACATGTTTTGGGCCAATAAGAGTTCCTGTGCAGCTAAAACCCTTGCCATCAAGTTCTCCATAAACCATTCCAACAGCTAGCGCTGTTTTTTCTGTTACCTGGTCGCCACTGTAATTTGTACGATCATCTTTACCCATTACTATTTTTGAAGAGCTCGTTTCAAATTGTTGCGGGATTAATAAATTTTGTTGCTCATTGCATCCGGATAAAATAAGCGCAAGTATTAAGAATTGTAAATATTGATCCCTTGAGAAAGTTATCATAAGTTATTCCTAGTTGGTTTTAAGTAAGTATCTCACACGGCAAAAAATGCTTAAATATAATACTAGCAGTGTGAAAATATTTCACAGAGGATTGTTCGCTATATATTTGAACTTATGCTTAGTATAAGATTATCGAAAAGTTAATATATTTGTTTTGATAGAGGTGTTTAATGAGATTGTTAACTTACATGATTTTAGTGGTGCTTATTTCGATATCTGCTTATTCAAAAGGTGATTTTTACCTCGATCAGGTTCAACCAATTCTCGATCAAAGATGTGTTGTTTGTCACTCTTGTTACAATTCGCCATGTCAGCTAAAGCTCTCTTCATATGATGGGGTTGCAAGGGGTGCGACAAAAATTAAAGTATATGATGGTGCTAGATTGAGCAATATTCAACCAACACGTCTTTCAATAGATTATCAAACAGCAAAAGATTGGCATGAACTTTCAAGCTTTGCTCCTGTAGTTGAGGGGGGGAAAGATTCACCAATGTACCGCCTAATTGAACTTCATAAAGGTAAAGTTCCAGATGGAGAATATTTTCCTGAAGCTGATGATTTAAACTGTTCGACAAGTAATGATGAATTATCAAAGTTTATTAAAGATAATCCAAACTCTGGTATGCCGTTTGGTTTTCCGGCCATAAGTGATTATGAGTTTGAGGTACTTGAGAAGTGGCTTGTAGATGGTGGACATGGGCCTAGTGAATCAGCAAACAAGATATTAGAAGGGAGTAAATATGCGGATGACGCTGTTGAGAGCTGGGAGAAATTTTTCAATCAACAAGATTCAAAGCATAAATTAGTTTCTAGATATATTTATGAGCACTTATTTATTGCCGAAATTTATTTTGAGAGTAGGCCTGGCGAGTATTATAGATTGGTAAGGTCTCGTTCAGCTGCGCCTTATGAGGTAAAGGAGATCCCAACGGTACGGCCAACCGATGATCCAGGTTCAGAGTTCTTTTATAGATTTAGAAAAATAACTTCAACAATTGTTCACAAAACTCATATTACTTACAAACTAAGTAAGGCCAAGATGGATAGGTACAATGAGTTGTTTTTTAACAATAGTAACTGGGGTAATTTTAGAGATACAGATCTTCCTAGCTATGTTTCTATTGCAGATAACGCTAACCCTTTTGAAATTTTTAAGGCCATTCCTCCTAAAGCAAGATATCAGTTTTTATTAGATGATATTCTTTACATCATTAGGACATTTATTAGAGGCCCTGTTTGTAAGGGAAGTGTGGCATTAAATGTAATTGAGGATCATTTTTGGATTATGTTCATAAATCCTGATTCTGATCCGCTTGTTAGAGATTCAAATATGTTTGAGCTTCAGACTAAGGATATTGATTTTCCTTATAACTATTCTGAAAAGGCATCGCTTCCTTTTAGAATTTTTGATCATCAAAAAAATAGAAATCAGTATGTTGAGCAAAAAGCTGACTATTATAATGATCTAAATATCCATCTAAGATTGAATGATTTATGGGACGGTGGAAAAAGTAATAAAGATCAAGCAGTTTTATCAGTATATCGGCATGAAGATAGTGGAAGTGTTGAAGCAGGTTTTCATGGTGATTATCCTGAGAGTTCGATGATTCTAGATTATGTAACGACTGAGAGTATCTATTATGCGCTAGTTGCAAACTTTGATGTTTTTGGAAACGTTCAACATCAAGTTGGTACTCGTTTATATATGGATCTTTTAAGAGTTGAGGGAGAGGAGATGTTTTTAGCATTCCTGCCTGAAAAAGATCGCAATGATCTTAGAGAGTATTGGTATCGAGGTGCTTTAGGTCGACTTTTTATGGAGGGCCGAGATCTTAAAGAGTTTCCGGATAGTGAGATAGATTATACTACGAAGAATAGTAGAAGTGAGTTTTATCAAAAAGTGATTGATCGGCAACAACGACTAAGCAAGACGTTCTTTGTTGATAATATAAACCTTGGCCTGCGTCCTAAAAATTTACATATCTCATATGGTTTTATTAGAACTGAGGCCCAGCTAGATCAAGAGTTGAAAAAACTTAGTTCTTTGTCGGAGGAAAAAACAAAGGAACAATCGATTGAGTTAAATTACCACTTCCCTAAAGCGTTACCAGAGATGTCACTGATAAGATTTATTAAGAGTGACGGAAAAGATTTAGTCTATACAATGATTAAAAACAGGTCTCACTTAAACGTAGCGTTTATGCTTTTTCAAGAATTGCGATATATGGAGAACGAGGATGAGATTGAGTTCTATAAAGGCCATGTTGGTAGTTATCCTAACTTTTTCTTTGTTGTAAAAATGGAAGAGGCCGATAAGTTTTTGCGAGAGTTTCAAGGATTAAATGGTAATGATAAGAGCGAGCAGTTCCATAAGTTTATCGATAAATATGGGATAAGAAGAAGTAACCCAAATTTCTGGCATGTGAGTGACTGGTTTAATGATCACTTAAAAAGAACGATGGAAGTAGAGGGTGGAGTTCTTGATCTAAATAGATATAAGAACTATTTCAAAAAAGATTCCACCCTAGGAGTTGGCGACTAGTTAAAACGCTACTTCATAATTCAAGCGAAGAAAATCCTCTTCTCTTGCTGATGGTTTATCTGTAAAAAATTGGGTAGGTTTATCTTTAAATATTCTACCAGCAAAGAGTGAGACTGAAGGTAGTTCAAACATTTTATCTTTTAAGTGATAAGATGCCATGAGCGCTACTCTACTATTGGTTCCGTTTTCCATCCATGATTTATTTGAATCTTTATTCTCTTTGGTAATAAACCGTTGTGCTAGATCAAGTCCTATGGCCGTGTTTGGCGTTACATTTTTAACAGGTCTCACGTAATAATCTACAAATGACCATTTTTGGTTGTCATTATTACCTGAATGTTCTTGATACTTAACGGTAAAGTATAACGCTTTTTCGTTTGCCCACTTCCAGTCACCGGCCCACTGTGCAAGAATTTTAGATTCGTCTAGATCTTTGCTAATTTCATTGTATCCGCTTTGCATCTGTCCGCCATAGACGTATCCATTTGAGTAATTAATTAGCATTATGTGATAAAAATTTCCATCGAGAAGTTTTATTCCCCAACGTTGTAATTGGACTCCAGCTAGAAATGTTTTAGACTCATTAGTATCGCTTGTAGCATTGATTCTATGAAGTTCAAGGTTTGTTTTAAGTTTCCCGTTTGTAAGTGGATACTCAATTTTGTTGATAAACAAATTGACAACTTTTGGATCAGTGACTCCTTGTGTAACCTCTCCATAGGCAAACTCAATATTAATTGGGCCCATTTTTTCTACTCGAACACCTCCACCCATCATGTTGTGTTCATCAAATGGAAAATTTCTTGTTAAATAATCACCATCTCCTCGATAAGCATTTTGTCCAACCCAGAGAGAAAAATCGTTATCTTTAAAAGTTAAAAAGTTTAACCGTTCATCAAGCGATTTATGATCAGCTGTCTCGTTTCCTTCTAAAAATCGGCGATTACCGTTAATATCAACGCCGTATGTGTAGTAGAAGTTACTGTTTAAATCAAATTTAGCTGTGAGCTCCGTTAAATCATCACTAATTGTGTTTGATTCATCTCCCCATGCTCCAAGGTTAAAATCTTTTCGATCATCACCGTTATCTAGAGTGTGTCTTGATTTTAGATCAGTTGATCTTGTCATTCCTCCTCTTGAGTAGATACTCGGAGTGATCTTTACCTCGGCGCATACGTTTGATGCTACAACGAGTAAGAGTGCAGAAGATGTTAATAGTCTGTTTGGTAATTTCATATTTTTTCTCCATAAAAAGAATAGAATATTATCCCATAGGTTTAAAACTATCGTCAAGTTACTTATGTTGTTCCGATGACATCAAGTAGCTCATATCTTGGAGTTAAAGTTTTTGAAACGCTTTTGCGGAGCAGTCTTTTTGGAATTTTTTGTTCAAGTTTTAACACTCGTTTAAGATTTACATTTTCAATATCGTTTTCACTAATCTCGCTCTCGTTAGTAGTGATGATTTGAAGTCTCATAATAAAAAGTGAGGCATGATCTCTTAAGTATTTTGGAAGTTTATCTCTAATTTTTTTAAACTCGGCCAAAAGGTGTTCTTGGCATTTTTTATTTGATTCGTGGATAAATTGGTAAACGAGAAAGAAAAACATGCCAATTGTTGCTTCAGGATAATTTTTTAAAAGTGCGATTCCCATTTGAGATAGGTGATATGTCTCTTGAATATCTCCGAGATCAAATGCTGCTTGGGCCTGGGAGAGTTTTCGTACCCCTTGAATGTAACGTTGATCAATGGTTGTTGTAGTTAGAGTCGTCTGTTGTTTTGGGCCTTCCCAGATCTCATCTATTCTTGAAATTTTATTATTAAAAAATTTGGGGGCCATTCCAGGAATGTATGATGAACTTCCTTGCGTTGGAACAAGCGTTGCTACAGTTAAACTTGATGGCGTAGTCGGAGACAAGTTCCATTTAGAAGAGTCATCACCCTTTGAACTATTAATGGCCGCGATCTCTTTAAGCATTGTCTCTTGGCAGATATTATTACTTTGAGAGATTTTTGTTTTAATAATTTGGGCCGAATTTTCTCTCATTTGGCAATAGTTTGCCATGCCATAAGGTAGCATGCTGTTTTGATTTATCTCATTACTTAGTGGCATATTATTAAAGTATAAAACCTCATTTGATTCAAGTGTAAACTCTTTTTTTACTAACTCTTTGCCCATTAAATCGGCGATAAGTATTTTGCCATCTGGAAAGCTTAAAAGAAAACACCAGCAAGTAAGGGTTCTTGAGCTTCCTAAAAATTTTATTGCATCGTCCCTATCCTTTACGTTAGCAATAAGTTGGTGGGCAAGTTCAAAAATAGGGGTCCCTGCTCGGTCAAATTTATTGGTAAATTTTTGATGAAGTGCTAGTGTTACACCATGTTCGTTCATTGCAGTAAGTGATGGATATGGAAGTCCTATTGATGAGTAAGAAAAAATTTTTGCCTCTCCTGTATATTTAGTGATGAGCGCTCTTTCAAACTGATCATAACTTCCTACTAATGAAAAATCTAAAACTCGAGCATGAATGGGCCGACTAGTTTTTGTATCGAGTGCAAAAAAACTTGAACAGCCGTAAAGAAGCCTTGGAATTTCAGGATACCAGTTAGACATACACGATAGCAGTTCCGGAAGTAGTAGTGTGTAGACAATCTCATTTGTAGGTTTTGCCAATCCTTCAGCATAAGCAGCGATTTTCTTTTTTGCTATTTCAGACTGAGCAAGGATAGAACTTGCAGTTAGCTGCATTGTATTTTCTATTATGTTGGTAAGCTTAGGCCATGGCGTTTTGGCCAAAGATTTCATGTGGTTAATTAAAATATTGATATTTTCTCTATCTTTTAGGCCAAGTTGATAAAAATTTTCTATCGGATCGCCGATAAGCTCTAAAAGTGGGAGTTGTTGAATCTCTTCCAAACTAGTTCCAAGGTTGGTGGTGTTACATGGATACAATTTTAAACAGTATACTCTCTGAAAGCAATCATCCGATGGTTTTAATCTGCCTGATTTTGGCCTTTGGTAGGATATATCTTGAGTTAATCGGTATGGATTTGGCAAAGTTGCCGATCACTTCAAAGATTAGTTCAAAATATGGTGATCAAAGGGCCAGATCACTTCATAAAACCGGTCTTTATCTCTCTGTTGGGTACATCATTTTTTTTGCGCCATCTATTTTACTTAGTTAATTAGTCACTGCTATAATCAAAAATAAAATTTTAACATGTATTACATTGGAGTTTTTGCCATGATACTAAAGCAACTATTTGCCTTTTTAAAACTACTAAATTCAGATGTTGGGACAACTTCGATTAGTTTTGGAGTTGTCTGCGGTCTTTTTCTTGGGTTAACGCCTGCGTTTTCTCCTCAGACCATTCTTGTAATGATTCTTCTTTTTATGTTTAGGATTCAAATAGGAGCAGCGTTTATTGCAGCGTTTGCGTTTGCGATGCCGGCCTACTTACTAGATGGAGTGTTTCATATAGTTGGAAAAATGGTGCTAGAAGTTGATGCGTTTCAAGGAATCTATACAACTATGTATAATATGCCAATTGTCCCATTTTCTAAATTTAATAATAGTGTGGTAATGGGATCTTTTGTCGTAGCAATTTTCCTTTCGCCATTTATATTTTTTATTACAAAGTATCTCGTAAATAAATATCGCGAGCTAGTAGTGGCAAGAATAAAGGGGACCAAACTGTTTAAGGCCCTTCAGACGACATCGCTTTATAAATGGTATTACAAATATAATGAACTTTATTAGGTAGAGGAGAGCTATATGAGTGAAAAAATAAATAGTGATAAAAAGAATAACGTGAAAAAAGCAAAGGGCCCAATTAGGTTCGAAGCGATAATTCCACTAACAATAATTTTAGTTCTTCCAGCATTATATTTCTCTTTGTTTTTTGATCACCATGTGAAGTGGGCGATTGAAAAATATGGAACAAAATTTCTTGGTGGTGAAGTTAAGGTTGAGAGCTTTAAAACATCATTTACTGATGGTTTAATGGATATTAAGGGAGTCTCACTTAAGAGCGAAGATGGAAAAGTAAAACGTTTAGGGATTGGTGAGTGGAAATTTCATTTTTCTTGGGATGGACTTTTAAGAGGTAAGTTTATTGTTAATGAGGCATCTATTGAAGGGATTGAGTTTGGAGTTCCTTTAGAAAAAACCGTAACTGTAAGCAAAAGTAACGGGCCGTTGTCATTAGTTGTGTCTGATCTATACGCTTCTCCTGATTTAAATAAAGTTGCTTCAAGTACATTACAAAACGAGTACCAAGGAAATGTTTTAGGTGATCTAGCTCAGATAATAGAGGGTGATGATCCGTTAAAGGCCTTAGAGCTTACAGATGATGATTTGGAATCTTTAAAGAGAGCAAAGAGTGCAGAAGAGCTAGTTAAACAAAAAGAAGAGCAGTGGAAAACTAGGGTTCAAGGTTTGCCAAATAAGAGTAGTCTTGAAGATTTTAACAATAAGATTAAGGCACTAAAAGATAAAAAACTGAAAAATCCACAAGAGATTATTTCTGCTATTGAAGAGGCAAATAAATTAATAAAAGAGATTGAGCAGAAAAAAAAGAGTGTTACTGAAGCATCAGCAGCTTTAAAAATAGATGTCGATTTTGTTCAGACGGAAGTAAAAGAGATTGAAAGGCTGGCAAAAGAAGATTATGCCAGAGTTGCTAGTAAAGTTAAAATCCCAGATTTAGATGTTAGTGGCCTAGCTACTCAGCTCTTTAGAAATTATTTGATTGCGTATCTAGGGCCCAATTATAAGTATGTTGAAATGGCCTTAGAGTATATGCCTGCTCCAAAAGAAAAAGATGAGGGAAAAGAGTTTACCACTCATCCAAGGAAGCATGGGGTTGATTATCGCTTTGGTAAAAAGAAGGCATTACCTCTTTTTTGGTTTAAAACTATTAAAATTAGTTCAACAACAAAATATTCAGAAAATAGTGGAAACATCAAAGGAGTCTTTACAGATATTACAAGTGATCAAAACGTTGCAGGTGTTCCTACGAAAATAGCGTTGTCTGGTGATTTCCCCAAGAGCAAAATCCTTGGTTTTAAGAGCGAAATTGTATTAGACCATCGACGAATAGCTAGAGATGATATTCGCATTCAGGTCAACTCTTTTCCAATTGAAAATCTGATTTTTGTTGATGGAAAAGGAGTTAGGTTTGGGATCAAAGAATCCACCGGTTCATTGCTAGTGGCCGGCCCAATTATCGAAGGGTACATGGATTTACAGCTTGGAGTTAAGGCCGCTGCAAATAAGTATGATATTGAAGCAAAATCAAATTTTTTAAAGAGTGTTTTAGAGGCAGCTTCAGCTAAGGCAGACCCTTTAACTATTGATTCGAAACTTAAAGGTCAATTAACCTCTTTGGATATGCAGGTAAAATCAAATATCGCTTCGGCGATCAAGGATGGTGTCTCAATTGCCGTCGAACAAAAAATAGCTGATGCAAAAAAGAAATTGCAAGCAAAATTCGATGCTAAGTTAGATGGCCCTAAAAAACTTTTGACAGAGGGCCTCTCTAAGTTTGCTGGAAAATATTCTGGAGATTTAGCATCGCTAGAAGGAGTCTTGGATAAAAATCAAAAAGGAGCAGCTGATTTTATTACTGAAGCTAAAAACAAAAATATGAATAAGGCCGAAGAAAAATTAGAAGAGAGTGGAAAAAAAGCACTTAAAGGGCTTAAGAAAAAATTTAAATTTTAAGTGTGAGTATGAAAAGACCAACGATCGTTCATTTTATTGCGATAAAGCAAAATGATTCCGTCGCTATTAATGCGACACTAACTTTAAAAGAGTTTGATTACGATTTATTTAAAGGGTATCCGACATTTACGCCAAGGCTTCCTCTACAATCTTTTGTATTAATGAGGTCGTTAACCTTTCAGATTAAGTTAGAAGGTGTTGATCAAAATGGTGATATTTTATTTGCTAAAAATTTAGATACTGATCGTCTTGGTGTTTTAGAGATAAAGATTCCGCTTGGAAAAGAGATTGTTTCAAAGTTCAGCGCCATTAGGGTATATGAGACGAAATATTCAGATGGCATTGAACTCTGTCTTGGAAGCTTTATACCATTAACTATTGTTACCCCTAAAAAAGTTTTGATTTGCGATTTCGATAAGACTCTTGTCGATACAAAATATTCTACAGCAAAAGAGATGTATGAATCGCTTACAAATCCACTAGAGCATTTTCCAACTGTTCAAAAGAGTGTTGATCTTGTTAGACAGCTTATTAATGAAGGACTTCATCCATTTATTCTTTCGGCATCTCCTCATTTTTATGAAGACTCTATCAGAGATTGGCTATATCAGAATAATATTTATAGCGCTGGAATTTTTTTAAAGGATTACAGAAAAATTCTGGCAGTACTTGAAAGAGAGTTAACTCCAAAAGATATTAAGATGCAAGGCCTCTATAAACTGAACCACCTTTTAGATATTATCTTTTTAACAGGTATCCCAGATCATTTGGTTTTAATTGGTGATAACTTTGAGTCTGATCCTCTAATTTATCAAACGTTTGCTAAATTTTTACTTGGAGAAATCGGAGCAAGAAGCCTTTGGGTTGAGCTACAAAGAAGTCGGCCATTTCTTATTAATAGAAGGCAAAAAATTACAGTGCTAAATAAGTTATATCATCTATCAAGTATGGTTAAAATATCAAAGGTTAGGCCGAAGATTGATGTCTATATCAGAATGAGATTTACTGGTGATAAGATGATTTTAGACAATGTTGATAAAATTAGAAATCTTTCATTCTTTACTTACTAGTGTCCATTAAAAATTATTTTTAATCTACTTTAAGATAGTCCGTAACAAATTTTTCAAATGGCATAGCTCTTCCGGTTTCCGCCACTCCAAAATCTTTGGTTCCTAGATGAACTTGAAAAAACAGAGGAATTGGTGTGCGTAACCTAAAATAATTAATCCAAGGAGAAAGCTCTTTTTCTCCAGTTTTACATTCTACTGCAAAAATTGGTTTTTTGTTTTTTATTACAACAAAATCAATTTCACGCTTATCTGTATCTCTTAAAAAGCGTAATTCCATTTTTTCACCGTGATAATCTTCTAAATAATGACAATATTTAAGGAGATGACTTGCAACCATATTTTCAAAACGTGGGCCAATCTCTTCAACAGAAGACCAGTCCCACATATATAGCTTATTCTCTTTTTTTACAGCTCGAATTTTAGGAGGGCCGTAAGGGGCAATACGATACGAATAATAAAGATTATCAAGAATACCAATCCATGATTCCACCGTTCGAGGTGCCACTTGTAAATCTTCCGCAATAGATTTAAATGAAAGAGGTGATCCTACTTTGCTTGGGAGAATGGTGGCCAGTAACTCAATTTGCGAAATTTCTTTAATGTTTGTAAGATCTCTTACGTCGTCATTAATCACACGATATATTCGCTCGTTATGCCAACGTTTTAATTTTCTTTGTGAAAGTTCCAGTAACGGTTCAGGGAATCCACCAAAATTCAATAAATCAATTATTGTTCTCTTCTCTTTTAAAAATGATAACTCAGACAAGGTAAATGGGTGTAAGCGATAGTAGTGATAACGCCCCATGAGCGAGTCTCCACCTTTTCTGAAGTGATCAAGACGAGCAGATCCTGTTACAACAATTTTAAACTTATCATGATATTTATCAAAATATCCTTTTACGAGAGACCTCCAATTCTTATATTTATGTATTTCATCAAGAACTAAAATTTTATAATGGGTGGGAATCTCATTTTTTAAAATCTTTTGGCGGTCATTAGAAAAATCCCAGTTTAAATAGGCCTCATTCGTTGTCAAAGATTTTGCTAAGGTAGTCTTTCCGACCTGGCGGGGCCCACCAATAAAGATCATTTTTTTTTCTAAGTCTTCTATGATTACGTTAGATAGTTGTCGTATGTGTTTCATGAATACCTCGGATACCTCGTTAGTGATTTGATGTATATGTCATTTTACTCATGAGTGATTTAAAGTCAACTGCATTTTACTAACGCAAGCTTCTGCTTTACATCGGCCCAGATGATATATGCGCCAGAATTTTTGATGGCCCAGTAGTTATTAAAAGATCATATTCATCTTGATTCTTAACTAAAAAAGTTCCTGCAATACCAAGTCCATTTATACTAATTGATTGATAGCATTCATTTACTCTTGGAACCATTAAAAACCAATCTTTAGTTATTAATAGATTGTATGGGAGTAATCTCTTTTCACTAACTAGATTTAATAACTTTAAAGATTCAGAATAGATTTTTAAAATTTTTTCTTCCCAGTTATTAGTTTTCAGATCTGGCACTAGACATGCGAGATTACGATAGGGAAGTGTTTTTAGTTGACCTAAATTTTGAGGGCACTCTCTAATTAGAATATCATTAATTGGAATTGGTTGTCCTTTTTCTGCTAGAGGAGTTGGGGCCAGTTGTAAATGTCTGTGGGACTGGCTTGCTCCAGCAATTTTTCCGGAGTTGTAAAAGGCCAGTCCGTCGATTTCTTTCATAACCATTTTTAGAGCTAAAAAATCATTTTTAGTAATAGGTAACTCTTGATCTATAAACTCTTTAGTAATAATTAATAGGTGATTTTTGACAACGTTATATTTGTTTAAAATTAAAAGATGAGTCGGCCCTAGTTCTTTTACGATGAGCTCTTGTTCTGGAAAAAGAAAAGGATCTTTGTTGCAGCAGTTTGTAACACTCTTACTAAAAAATTTGTTACTGTTATCTGACATTTTTCTAATAATAAAAGGTATGTCACAATTTGGATCATTAAAAATTTCGCATTTAGTTTCTAACGTCTGCAAGGCACCGTTTTTTTTTGCCTTACTAGAAATTTTTGAAGCTAATTTTTTTAGTTCCATCTATGTGCCACCAAAATTATTTTAAACTGCACCTTTTATCGCAATATATGCTCCAAAAATAGTAAGGATTAGCCCACTAACTACTCTGATTGTGGCCGTATGTTTATTAATGGTCTTAATTTTTTGCCTAAAGGTTAGTGATGAGTGGCCAATAATTAACATCGGCACAGAAAAGCCGAGCGAGTATAGAGCTAAGAGGGTTATTCCGGTTAAAATTTTACCATCAGTTGCAACCGTTGTAAGAATGCTTGAGAGCATTGGGCCAATACAAGGTATCCAGATTAGTCCAAGCGTAAGTCCAAGAAGTAGTCCAGAAAACGCACCGTTAAAATTGCTATTTATGTTATTAAAGAGGGTTAGTTTTTTAAACGGATTGATATCAAATACCATGAGGATACCCATAATAGAGATAAACGCACCAGCAACATACTCTATGTATCTCATTTTTCCAGCAAGGATGTAACCAAATAAAGAGGAGAGAACTCCCATTAAGATAAATGTGATTGAGATTCCAAGTACGATTAAGGTTGGCCGAAAGATGGAGTCATCTTTTTTTCCTGTCACAATGATTGGAATGACAGGAAAAACGCATGGAGAGGCAACGCTTAAAATGCCAGCTAAAATTGCAGTATACATGGTGGTTATATTGATATCTTCCATCTGTTACAATTTTTCTACTGTCTCAATTATAGATTCAGAAGATTGGATTCCCGGAGGAAATCTTTTGAACTCCATATCGCTACTATTTAAAACTATGATTGAAGGAAGTGCTCTGACTCCATATTTATAGAACTGTTGTAGATCTGACTCGGTAGTTGTTTGGTAATAGACAATATCAACTTTGCTGTTAATTTTATCTTTGATTTTATTTAAAATTTGGTCTTGCATTTGACAAGGCATCCCTGATGGGTTGATGAAAAAAAGTAACTTTCCTTTTCCTTCCATTCTTTTCTCCGTTATTTCATTGCTATTTGTTACGTTTGCGGCGGTCACTTCCGTTACCTGTTTAGTACAACTAATAGTTATAGCTAGTACAAATAGTATCTGAATAAGCAGTTTCATAAAACACCTCAATAATATACTTTGACTATTATACTTATATTTTATCTGAAATTTAAACTTTTTTTTACCAAGGATTTTGATTTTGTAGCAGATTTAGCGCTTCAAGAATTTCTTCTTTATTGATGGTATCACCACAGCTGGTTATCTCATTTTTTATAAAGCTTAACTCTTCGCTCTCTAACTTAATAACCCATCTTAATTTAGTCTGTACCCAGAGTTCAATATATTCGCATTTAAAGCTGTCATTTGGTGGTAGGTAATCGTTTGGCGCACTATCTGACTTGCTCCTATTTTCGCTCGCAGAAACTGGAATCAGATGAAACGGATTAATCATATCATTTGCATAATTTCTTTTTTTCCAGTACGGCCATTTCCAAGTTCCATTGTTGTACGCATTTTTAAGTGGAACAATGTGGTCGATATCTAAAACTTCCGCCAAATCAAAATCTGTATCGCTGTATGGATCGTGCCATTTACCCTGAAGTTTTGGAGTGCATGGGATATTTTTAAATTTTTCTAGCGGGGTTGTCGGAATGAGTGAATTTTTCACGAGAACTTCAACCCTTGTATTGCACTCTTTATCAGCATCTTTTCTCCACCCACCGTAGACAATGTCACGTCGGTAGTTATGTGAAGTGATACAGCTAAATGCAACCTTAACAAGGTTTTCTTTTTCTCCTTCTGAAAAGGGAATATCCCACCTTATTTTTGAATCTAGCCATTTTCCGGCAAGTTCACACCCATGAAAATAATCATCCGGCCTTGCTAGAAGTGTTTTAACATTGTTAAGATATCGTTGTTCGCCAATTGAACCTACTTTAAATGTAATGAAACTCTCTTCATCGTGAACATAACCATGAAACTTTTGAAGATCCCACTTAACTTTAGTTACTAGATTTATATGTTGGATAGGTATTGCAGGAGCTAAAATCACCTCATTGGCGTCCTTTATGCTCTCTTCAGTAAAATAATCGACCCATTTCCCTGACTCTATATGACAGTCAAACTGACCTCTTTTGGTAAATTTGATGTTTGTTGTTAAGCTAGACTTCGCCAGATAGAGATCCCGTGCGTTCATGCACCCTTCTGCGTGATATGGCCAGTATTTAGGACCGAGGTTTCTCGGAGCAGATAAACAAGGCGTTACTATTCCTAACAACAACAACAAAACAACCAATCGTGTAGATTTCACCTGCATAAAATTATATCTCTCCTAATGTGAAAGAATGCTAATGGAGTTCCAATTTGTCGTAAAGTTTTACTTTTGTTTTTTTTTCGTTAGCTTGTACGTTAGCTTGTTAAGTTATTGGTAGTAGGTCATTACCTAGGGCAAATTGACAATT
>DYOQ01000006.1:31438-63591 GCA_020720455.1 Bdellovibrio sp. | reverse complement strand
AAAATTTAGTTCGTTCTAAACTTAAACTTAAACTTAAACTTAAAATATAAATATATTCAGAGAGAAATAGATGAAAATGAGTTAGTTTGAGTGTTCAGACCAGTACAACTTCTGCAGCAGTTGAAGAGGTTACTGCAAGTATTACAAATGTTGCAGACCAGGCGTCATCGTCGTCAAAAGAGACAAACGCTGTTGCAGCAGGTGCCGAAGAGATGAAAAGTGGAATGGATAGTGTTTCTGATTCGATGGATTCGCTTAATGCTGCTTTTGTGTCTATTGTTGAAAGTACAAATGTTGCTTCAAATATAGCTCAGAACGCATCTTCTAGCTCAGGTGAAATTGTAACATCGATGGAAAAATTAAATGTTTTATTTGAAAGTATTGAAGGATTTATTGGCGTGATTACTAATATTGCATCACAAACAAACCTGCTTGCATTAAACGCAACGATTGAGGCAGCTAGGGCCGGAGATGCAGGAAAAGGTTTTGCGGTTGTAGCAAATGAGGTGAAAGAGCTGTCTCGTCAGACTGGTAATTCAGCAGGAGATATCGCAACAAAAATTCAAGAGATCCAAGAAGCATCTCGAGCTGTCAATGAAAGAATTCAACAGATTGTTCACATCATTGATGATATTCAACAAAAAAATACTGATGTGTCAAATACTGTCACAGGCCAGTCCAAAATTACGAGCGATGTAACGGTCACTGTAAAAGATTCTGTTAGTGCGGTAGGATCAGTTGCAAAAAGTATAGACTCTATCAGGACAAAGGTAGAGACAATAGCTGTGTCTACGAAAGATGTCTCTCTTGGTATGACAGAGATAACTAGTAACGCTGCAAAGGTATCTACTACTGCTAACACTGTTGACAAAATTACTCGTAATATTGAGAAACAGGTCACCGATATAGAGTTACTAAAAACTGACTTTAAAAAATTAGTCGATCAGTTTGAGTTATTAGATAAGCTCACTTAGCCTTACACCAACCTTTGGTTAAGCTTCGGTACTAATTTACTGCAAAGATCAAAAGGTGAAGGTATGAGTTTTTTGAAATATTTGTGTGTCTTTTGTTTATTCTATTCACTTGTTTCGAGGGCCGGTTTGTATCACTGTCCTCGTAATGTGTCTCCTTTGTCCAATGATTATCCAGTAAAGGTGGTTGTTATCTCAGAGTCAGGAACGGCAGTGGTGTCTGATGATTCAATCAAGATTCCGCTTGAGATTGCGAGAACGTTGTTGCACGTTTTGGGGAATGATACCCCGATGATATTTTTTTGTGGAAGAGCGGTATCTTTTGCTAAGCTAAAAAAATTACTATTTGCTAAGGATAAGTCGAAATTAGGCGAGAATCTAGCGGCGAAGCTTATACATGTGGATGATGACCGACCTATTTTGTGGCAACAAGATGTATTTCAGACTTACCATAATCCAGATGGAGGTGTCGTCATTCGACAGTGTGAAGGATACCTCCCGCAAAATAAAGGTCCTAGTTTAAGTTCTTTAATTTCAGCGTTAAATAATATTGGCATTAAGGCAGTTTCTGGCCAGGCATTCTCTACACAACAGGCATGGCTTGGAGGCGTCGGTGGTAACATTGAGGTTATATCTCAGAATTTTGGAGTGGTTGGGACTTCAGAATTTACAAGAGAAAAGTTGATGTTATTTCAGCAAGATGTTTTACCCGGTATTAATGTGGGTTCAATGTCGACTTCATGGCTTCCTTTGGGACATATTGATGAAGTACTTGTGCCGATAGGGTTAACGAAAACAAAAGATAGTTGTGAAGCATCTGCTTTAGTTGTTGATACAAATCTTGCCTTGAAGCTACTTGCAGACAATCTAGATCTGCCATTTTATGATATTTTGAGAGATGGAGAACTTCCATCTTCTGTTGAACTTTTGCAAAACGGGAAGAGAAAAGCAACGAATCGGGATGTTATACAGTGGATAAATAAGAGTAGTGATATTTTAAAATGGAATAATATAATTCAGAAAGAGATAAACGAGAGTAAGAAGTCGTTGCAAGAGCTTTATAAAAATGACAAAAAGTGTGTTGTTAATTTTATTCCTGTGCCGGCCTTGTTTTTGACGACTAAATTCAACAATAAAGGTGATAAAAGAATAAATGTGTTTAAACAATTGGCCGTGTCTGTGCTGCCAAGTTTAACTAATGGTGTTTTGATTAATGGGCATTATTTTTTAGCAGATCCAGGTAACGAAGCTTTTCGTAAATCGTTAAGTAATACGCTACATGCGATGAATCTTTCTGTTCATTTTATACCAGTTACAAGTTTGATGCATACGGGGTCATCTACAGATGGATTTGTACATTGTGTAGTTAACTTGATTCACTCTTGTGAACCAATAGAATAGTATTTGTTTGATAAATTTGAATTTAGTCTTAACATCTATGGGGTGAACTCAAAACGCTGCAACGGTATCTATTGCTGCTCCTTTGTTAAGCTTTCTTCACTAGTTTACTGCAAGGATCAAAAAGAATATAATCGATTAATACAATAAGGTGATAGATTTTTTTTACGATTTTTTTTACGAGCTAAGCAAATAGTAAAAGTTATGGGAAATATAGTTAGAGAAAAGAAAACAGTAATGACAATGATTAAAATTTTTTGTCGCAACAAACACGGCAATAAGTTGGAGTTGTGTAATGAATGTGAAGTTTTGCTAGCTTACGCAACAAAGAGATTGGATGCTTGTCATTATGGTGATGATAAGTCAGATTGTCAGAGTTGCCCGACTCATTGTTATAGTAAATTGATGAAGGAAAAAATTAAAGAGGTAATGCGATTCTCTGGGCCAAGAATGTTTATCCCACATCCTTACTTATCTCTTATGCATTTTGTAGATAAAATAATTAAATAGTAGGCCAGTTTAAAAGGAACTCTTCAACAGGAATACACATGATGTTATCATGTTTTACTTTATACTTTCCGTTGTAAACGAGTGTTGCATTAGCAGTAGGGTAATCTTCTAGAAACGATTTAAGCCCAACGAGGTCTCGCGGAATAATTTTATTGCTGGCCTTTACCTCAATTGCATGAAAAAGATCCTTGCCATAAAGAATAAAGTCAACTTCTGCGCCGGCTTTAGTTCTCCAAAAATATAATTTCTCGTTACAGTTTCTGTAGGCAAGATATGCTTGTAAATGCTGTTCGATAAATCCTTCAAGTGCCCGGCCCATTATTGATTGATTATCTGTAAGTGGTCCAACTTGGTGTAGTGATAGAAAAACGCCAGAGTCAAAGTAGTAGAATTTCTCTGAAGATACAGTCTGTTTGCGATTTTTAATTTTAAATGGTTGAAGTCTGTGGCCAAGAAGCAAATCCTCAAGAATTTCAAGGTGGCCATCACATGTGCTTCGTTTGACACCACACTCTCTTGATACATTTGATATATTTAATAGTTCTGCATGGGAAAATGCCATTGCTTCAAGAAACCTAGAAAAAGTTTCTAATTTTTTTACTACTCGTTCTAATTTAATCTCTTCACGTAAGTATAATGCAATATAGCTTTCAAGCGTATCGACGGGATTTGTAGATGCCCAAACAAGAGGTAGCATTCCAAGTTTTAACCTTTCCTCTAAGTTGAATTTTCCACCCAGCTCTTTTGCTGTAAAAGGGTATAGATTTTTAATGATGGCCCTACCGCTTAGTAGATCAACACCATCTCGTTTAAGTTTTCTTGCACTGGAACCTGTGAGCACATAGATGATACGAGGGTATTCAGGTGATTCCATCATTTGATGAATTTTTGCCAAAAGATTTGGGGCCTTTTGTACTTCATCTAGAATTAAATGCTCTCCATCTTTCATGGCCAAGACAATTTTTTCTAGATTTTCTGGATGTGCGTTAAACTCAAATATTTTTCTTTCATCTAGCAGATCGATTTTAACTGCATTTTGGTATATTTCACGTAAAATTTTCGTTTTCCCCGTTCCGCGAGGGCCAAACAAGAAGTAGCTTTGATTACTTGGTGGAGTAAAGTGTCTTTTAATGTTTTCCATGTATTACATCTTGCCATGTCGATATTTTACAGTCAAGCCGTAAAATTAAGTCTTGTTTTTACGGCTTGACTGTAAAATTCCATATGCCAAAAACTCATGTCGGTGATACGGGAGTTGTACAAAGTGAACAGTCTTAAAACCCATCTCTTGCATAAGAGATTTGTAGCGATCTAAATCTTGCAACATTTTTTCTCCATTAATTTTGCAGGTGATAAACGCTTGTTTGAGATTAGGAAGATTTTTAGAAAGTCTAATACACTCTTTTAAAACTATTTTAGGCGCAAGGTTCATATCAGAAATAAGAGTATCAATTAACTCGTTTCTTGGTGGCCGATAATCATGAACGCCAATATTTTCAAACTTAAAATTTGGGTTGGATAGTATCACCTCGTTAGCTTTTGCGGGATCAACTCCGGTTACGACGTGTCCATTTTCTAATAAGTACTGAGTAATGCCACCAGGTACGCAACCTAACTCTAAAATGTGCCGTCCTGGGTTAACTGGAAACATACAAAAAGCGTCGGCGGCCTTATAGTATGCTCTTGAAATAATATCGTTTCTAATTGGTGAAAAGCGGCGAAGCAGTGGTGAATTCCAAGGGTCTAGTTCGCGTCTTCCGATAAACACTGAATCGTTATCAGTTCTTATAAAATCAATTTGTAAATCGCCAGAGCACTCTATCTGTTTTTCTGGAATCCATTTCGACATCGCTTGTTGAATACTTTCTGTTTGATGAAAATTAATTGTAGCTTTCAATTCTGAACTTAATCTATGGTATTCATTTGCAACATCTTTAAGGGTTATTTTGGCAGCTGTTTCACCATAAGTAAGAGCAAAAATTATATTAAGTCTCGATAGCTCATAAAGTGAAATTGGCGAACCATTATTTTTAAAGGTACAAAAACCTTTGCATGAGTATGCAAATTTCAAATTGGGCAAGCTAAGTCTAATCTCTTCTTTGAGTAAAGACTCATTTCCTGGGATTGTTAAAAAATATAGATATTGTTTGTCGTTTTTCATAGAGTTCAATATCTCAAAAAAAACTTAATGAAAATATCATTAACATAAGTCGGCAAAAAATTCAGAACTAAAAGGTCTGGTTGTTGAGTTAAATAAAAATGAGTATAGTGTTTAAGGTGTGCTAGATAGCAACACTGGAAAGAGTTTAGAGTTTGAGACAGGTCAATTAAATGCCTCGAGGCCAGTTTTGTATCTTAAAGATTTATCAGGGACTCTTATTCTTCTTAAAATTGTTAATAGATGAGTTTTACCGCAAGAGTTAGTAAAGGTTATTTGATAATAGTCGATAGGCTTATTATCACGTAATTAATTTATTTAATGCCGGTAAATTGCAATGAAGTTAGTTGTGTTTGTGTCACTGTTTTTTTATTCAAATATTATTTATTCAGCTTGGCCACAAGAAGCATTCGATTTTGCTAAAATGTACAAGACTCAGTTTTCAAATCCATACGTTTTAGCTGCTAGGAATGCATGTTTACCTGCTGATCAACGTTATAATTATGAGGACTTGACTGAGCAGATTATTGATTACAAATTTGCTATTGATTCTATAGCTAAAAGATCGCTTGAAATAAAAGTTTTAAAGAACAACAAAGGGCCACACGTTATGGCGATATTTGTTGGGTCATTTGTTAATACAGATGATTACCAACCGAGATATTTATCTTCAATCTTTTACTCTTTGGGTTATTCTGTAATTATATTTCCAAATCCGCTTGGAACTGATTACATAAAATCTAAAATTGGGGCAGCACCAATATCTCCTGATCATGAAGCAAAACAGTACTATCAAGCTTTAGTAGAGATTCATAAAAGTGAAAAATTTGGAGATGTCTCGTTGTTTGGTGTGAGTTATGGAGCGGCATTAGCAGCTCTTGTTGCTCGAAATGGTGCTACTGAAAAAACTATACCAATCAAAAAGGTGATCGCAATCTCCCCTGCCCTCGAGCTAGGAGTGGCCTATGAAAAGATTGATCGGTTTATTGCGGATTTTCCATCAAGATTAAGAAAGGGAAAAATCGTTAGCTATTTGCCCTCTATGCTGTATGCTTGCACTAGTAGGTTTCAAAAAAATCCAGACGAAGATACTATAAAAAAAATTAAAGAGTTCATGACGTATGTTTTTTTTGTAAGGAGTTTGAAAGAATCAACCCTGCTATATGATGAGATGAGTAATCAAAATCTGGTACCAGGTAGAGAATTGAGAAATTTAAGCAAAGCATATAAGAGATGGGCCGCTCAACTAGATTTTAAGAGCTATTTTTCAATGTATCATAAGAAGAGTGAAATGTGGGTTGGCTCAAATCAGGATAATCTTCTTAAAATTATGGCCGAGATTGAGGAACATGGAATTGAGTCAATGGCCCTTACTACGACTGATGATTTTTTAAACGATCAGGATAGTTGGCCATTGAATGATTCGAGGGTGATCATTCTTGATGGCGGTGGCCATTATGGTTTTTCAGAAGATCACTGGTATAGTGATTTTTTAAGGAGTGTGTTTCAACTTAAAAATCTTCGTTAGCGTCGTCACCTTCTAGTATAATAGGACTAACTTTAATTCGTTTAAAATGTCCTTCTCCTATGGAGACAGTTGTAACTTGTGGATCTTTGTCTAAAAATTGATGAATAATATATCTATCAGATGGTGATAGAGGTTTAATTATAGCATCAGCTTGATTGTTGAGTGCTTGTTTTTTTTTCTTTAGAGCGAGATCGTGAAGTTGTGCTTCGTGTTCGCTTGAAAATGTCTCACTCTCAACTCTTGCTCTTATTGGTGAATCACATCTCATTACCTTGTTTAAATAAATTTTCAAACAGTGTTCGATAGATTTAATTAGCTCACCATCGTTATCAGCGAAAAGCTTATCATCACTTGACTTTTTTATGGCAACAATAACTGTGTTATTTTTTAATTCTAAAGATGTCTCAGTTTTAATTCCAGATTTTTCAAACAAAGTATTTAAAAATTCATCAGTTAAAAGTAGTGGATCATTTGCTAGGAAAAATTCAAACTCCATCTCTCCTTTCTTAAGTCCAAACAGAGTTTTCTTTCCTTCTGTTGCTCGATGTTCAATCAACTCTTTATTATTTACTTTAAAAAACTTCATCGCCTCATCAAGACCTTTTTCAAAATCTCTAGAAGCTGTGAAAACTTTACGATCACTCATGGTACCTTCCTCTTCGAGTATGACTATACAAAAAAAGTTTTGATGGGTAAATACTGTTTCTTTGCCAGATGCCAAATATAAACTTCTCTCATCTTGGTGTCATTTTGAAAAACTGGTTCTTTTTCATGTTCTCAAAAAGCACCGCACGATGCTCAAATGGCCCCACTATATCAAGTAACTCATTGAAAATGGTTGATAAGAATGTTCTGTTTTTTTGGCATCGTTTATGCAACTAACATGGTAACGCCGGTTGGTTCAAGGTTTCGCCCTGATCGGATTAAGTAAATTGTACTTGTCAAAACAATTTCTAAAACCAACCTGAACATAAGTCTGAATAGGCCTATGTCACAAAAAATCAAAAAAAATCTATCAAGTATGTTTAGTCGGTCAGGGCAGACCTTCTTTTTTTATTAGTCCTCTAGAGCATCAAAATCTATATCTTCAGATATTTTAACACCAGCGAGCGCTTTTCTTTGGTCGTTTTTTATAAACGGGAATGTGATGGAGCTTGTACCTTCAAGTTCTTCACCGTATGCAATTGTGATTGTTCGTGGAATAACTTCCATTAATGATGTTCTGTAATAATCTTTTGGAAACGATGCTGAATCAATTATTGAAGATTCAAAAACTTTTTCACCATCTGCATTGTCATCATCATCGCCCGCAAGAGAACTCATCGGTTTTGCGGAGGTATTTTTCACAATGAGTGCAGCTTTAAACTTATCTGGTGGGACTTGGCCGGCCAGTGACCAAGAGCTAATATTGAAAAAATCCAATAAGAAGGTTGATTTGCCATATTTTAATTTTCGAGTAAGAAGTAAACTTTGAATAAACTTTTTTGTGCTCAGGTCTTTTGATTTTCTTGCGAGTTTTTCAGCGAGTGACGAGTCTTCAACTCTAATTATGTATACACCAGGTTTTTTTGTCGATGTGTACAGCATGTATTGAAAAGCGATGCTAAAGAGTGTAAAAAGTTTATGCTGAGTTAAGTGAACATGTCTGTGCTGTTCAGCTTCAACCATGATTTTAACTGCTTCATACAGTTCTTGCTTACTAAGTTGCGATGCCATTTTACTGATTCCCCTAACAACTCAATTTAAAATATAAAATAGATTAAAATAAAAAATACGTGGCCGAGATTCTTAAGTAAATCCAACGGTCTGTAAATATCATATTTATTTTTTTCTAAAGGTAAACTTAAGATTGAGGGGGTTTGTTGTTTATGTTCGGTGCGCAACTGGTATTGTCTGTATAATTTCATTTTTTCTGATTTTCCGTTGACTCATTATGTGGTTTTAAATAATATGCGATTTCAAAAATTAAAGTGCTGTAAACTATTGGAGAGACTAATGAAGCATCTGGCAAAGACTAGGAATATTGGGATTTCGGCCCATATCGATTCAGGTAAGACTACATTAACAGAGAGGATACTCTTTTACTGCGATAAAATTCATAAGATTGAAGAGGTTCGTGGTGGTGGTGCGGGCGCCAAAATGGACTTTATGGAGCTTGAAAAAGAGAAAGGGATTACTATCACATCGGCGGCAACAACTGTTGAGTGGAGAGGTAGTACAGGAACAGGCATTTCTTATGCCGAAGGTGGAGAAAAGGAGATTAAGATCAATATTATCGACACTCCAGGCCACGTTGATTTTACAGTTGAGGTTGAGAGATCATTGCGTGTTCTCGATGGTGCGATCTTAGTTCTCTGTTCAGTTGCTGGTGTTCAATCACAGTCAATCACAGTTGACCGTCAAATGAAGAGATACAGAGTTCCACGTATCGCTTTTTTAAATAAGATGGATCGTTTGGGGGCAAATGCTTATAATGGTGTGAAGTCACTTCGTGAGAAGCTTGGCCATAACGCTGTTTTAATGCAAATCCCAATTGGATATGAAGATCAGTTTAGAGGAGTAGTTGATCTAGTTACGATGAAGGCATACTATTTTGATGGTAGTAATGGCGAAAATGTTAGAATTGAAGAGATTCCTGCTGATCTTAAGGATAAGGCACACGAAGAGAGAGAGGCCATGTTGGATGCAGTTAGTGCGTTTGATGATGAGTTGATGGAAAAGCTTCTAGAAGGTGAAGCCGTTTCTGAAGAGCTTATTCATAAGGCAGTTCGTGCTGGTACGAATACTTTGGAACTTACACCTGTGTTCATGGGTTCAGCGTTTAAAAACAAAGGCGTTCAGCTTGCACTAGATGCAGTTGCTAGATATTTACCATCTCCAATATCTTGTGAGAAATCAAAGGCGCAGACAATAGAGAGTAAAGAGCTAATTGCTCTTGAGCCAGATGATGATAAACCTCTTGTCTGTATGGCGTTTAAAATTACTGAAGAGCAGTTTGGCCAATTAACTTATACTAGAATTTATCAAGGAACGTTGAAAAAAGGTGAAACGATTTATAACTCTCGTACAAAAAAGAAAGTAAGAGTTGGTAGAATAGTAAGAATGCATGCAAATGATAGATCTAATATTGATAGTGCTGGAGCTGGTGATATTATAGCAATGGTTGGAATTGATTGTGCTTCTGGTGATACCTTTGTTGGTTCAGACGATATGTTACACCTGTCTTGTGAAGCGATGCACGTTCCAATTCCGGTTATTGAGTTAAAGGTTGAAGCAAAAGATAAAGATCAACAGGCCAAGATGTCAAAAGCTCTTGCGCGCTTTTTAAAAGAAGATCCAACTTTTCATGTATTCACAGACGAAGAGTCTGGTGAAACAAGAATTGCTGGCATGGGTGAGCTACATCTTGAAATTTATGTTGAAAGAATCAAGCGAGAGTATGGTGCTGAAGTTATTGTTGGTGCCCCTCAGGTTAACTATAGAGAAACTATTAATACTGAGGCTAAGTTTGATTACCTACATAAAAAGCAAACTGGTGGTGCCGGCCAATTTGGACACGTTATTGGTAGAATTAGACCTCTTAAAGATGAGGATAAAGAAGCTGAAGATCAAAACTTTAAATTCAACAACAATATTAAGGGTGGAACGATTCCAACTGAGTATATTGGGGCGTGTGAAAAAGGTTTTGGAGATGTTATGAACAAGGGACCTCTTGGCGCGTTCCCACTTATTAATGTTGAAGTTTTCTTAGAAGATGGAAAGCACCATGACGTTGACTCAAGTGATATGGCATTTAGAATTGCGGCAAGAATGGCGATGAGACAAGCAATTAGAGCTGCACAGCCAGTTCTTCTTGAGCCACTAATGAAAGTTGAAGTTGAAACTCCAGACGAGTTTCAAGGTTCAGTAATTGGAGATCTATCTTCAAGAAGAGGGATTATTCAAGGTTCTGAAACAAATGATAGGAACGATACTGTTGTTAATGCGCTTGTTCCTCTTTCAGAGATGTTTGGATACTCAACAGATTTGAGATCTATGACAGCTGGAAAGGCCGGATATACGATGGAGTTTGCAAGGTATGCAGAGTGTCCGCATAATATTGCTGAGAAGGTAATGAAAGATAGAGCGAGCAAACTTCAAGAAAGAGATTAATTGTTCGTTTTTCTTTAAATTTTTTTATGATTTTGGGCACCACTATGATGGTGCCCTTTTTTTTCTAGGTTGTTAAAATGATAGAGAGTTCACAGTTACAGACATTGGCCGCAGTATCAAAAGAGGGAAGTTATTCAAAAGCCGCAGAAAAGCTTGGGGTAACTCAATCTGCAATAAGTCAGAGTATGAAAGGGCTTGAGAGTAAGGTCGGTGTTCCGTTAGTTCAAAAAGTTGGAAAAAAAATTGTTCTTACTAATGAGGGAGAAAAATTAAGGGATCTTGCAGATTCATTTCTTATCAGCGTAGAAAGAACTTTAGAAGAGATAAAGCATGACACCAGTTCTATGGCCGGAAGGGTTAGGATTGGAACGCTTAACGGTGTTGGCAAGTCATGGCTTGCACCAACGCTACTAGAATTTTTTTTAAAGAACCCTGAACTTGAAGTTCAAATTTCGCTTGGGTTTCAAGAAGACCTGATTCGTGATTTTGAAAATAGGGGTCTTGATATATTGATTTTACCAGAAGGATCTCTGCCTTCTGTTGGAAAAAGAAAGTTTTTAAGTAAAGAGAGCTCGATTCTCGTTTTTCCAAATAACTCAGACTTTAATATCACAAAAGATATTACACTAAATGATTTGGCAACGTTGCCAACGGTTCTATTTGAAAAGAACGACCATCTATATATGAACTGGTGTCGAAAACGTTTTGGTAAAACCCCTGAGAGTCTGAATGTTAAGTATATAGTTAACTCTCACGGGAATATGCTACAGGCAGTATCAAAGGGTGTTGGCGTTGCTGTTGTCCCTACTCACGTTTTAAAAAGATCATTTTTTAAATATGATATTTCGACTCTTGGCCATGAGTTTGAAGTTCCTAATTATAGCTTTTATCTTGCGTATCATGATGAAGCTGAAACTGTTGTAAGACTTAAAGAGACTATTGATATGTTAACAAGTGTGTCAGCTCCTCTCGATCGGCAGTTAAGGTAGTAGATGAAATCGTTAGACGATTTTGATTATCACAGCATACCACTAGAGCTTCAGCAACTTTTTTGTTTCATTGAAGAGGCAGGATATAAGTTGGTTATGGTTGGTGGAGTGGTTAGGGATTATTTGTTAACTGGGACGTTAGCATCTGACATTGACATAGAGATAAGAAAAAAAATTACACCAGGACGAGTTGCATGGCTAAAAGAGTTAACCGAATTAAAGAATAAAATTGAAAATCGTTTTAGTTACGACATAGAAGAACTGCCTTACGGTATAATAAGAATTTTTATAAATCGTTTTGAAATTGAAATAACCTCTCCTCGTTTGGAATTTTTTCAAACTGGAGATATTGTTTCACATCGAGGTTTTTCTGCAGAGCTAGATCCTTCTCTTGATTATGCGAGTAGTTTTAAACGTAGAGATTTTACAATTAATGCGATAGGGGTGGAGCTTAATTGCAAGGAAAAAAGAGTCGTTTTGGTTGATCCATTTGATGGTGTGATGGATTTGCAAAATAGATTACTTACTCCTTGTGGTGCTGATTTTACGTTAGACCCTGTGCGTTTTCTAAGAGCTGTAAGATTTAAACTAAAACTTGGTTGTTTTTTTTCTGAACGTTGTATGGCACAGATGGAAAAAATGAGTTTGCAAAATTTAACTCTTTTTTATTTTTTCAATGAATTTTTCAAGTCAAAGCATCACCTATTTTTCAAAGAGTTGTTCGAGTTTGTTAAGAGATGGAATATCCCTGTTAGTGATCAAATCAAAGATTTGATGTTTTTAGAAAATATAAAATTTTCAAAGGTAGCATTCTCTGGTGCTAGTGAGTTTTTTGTAAATGTTGTTTTTCAGAATAGATTAGATGTCACTAAAGGTGAACTGGATCGTTTAGCCAATGGTCTGATGTTAAAAAATGATCTGGTGTCTACTCTCGTTATAGCAAAAGCTTTATTGAGAAAATTAAGAAAATTAGATGTGCAAACAATTGTTGATGATATTTGCCAAAAAGATTTTGTTTCTATCGAAGGTCTTAGACCGTTTTCTAAATTGTATAATGTGAGAAAAAAAATTGGAAAGTTGTGGGAGCAGATTATTCCATTTATTAGTAATGATCTTGTAAAACTTATCCCAGAAGAGTTATCCGGAGGAGAATTGTTTAGTGATCTAATTAAAAAGGAGAGTTTTGATGATAGTGATTTATCTGTAGTTCGTTTTTATGCTCACTTGAAAACTACTCCTACTAAAAAAATATAATGATTAGTTATGTAACGACGTTAAATAGATGTTCAGACCAAAATATTCTTGATGGGTTAAGAGCAATTTTTTTTATCTCAACTTCATCTAAATTTGAAAATGATAATCAGAAAGATCAGTTTTTCAATAGGTGGGCCAACGTCTATTTTGAACGGTGGCCAGAGCTTACTTTCTTATATATTGAAAATGATCGAGTGCTTGGATATGTGTGTGGGACGTTAGATAGTGACTATTTTTTGACGATTGACGATGTTCCAACTCTTAGAATTTTTCAAGACTATTTTAAGTTATATCCGGCGCACTTACACATCAACTGTCATCCAGATGCTAGAAGTAAAGGTGTGGGTTCAATTTTGTTGGACCATTTTTTTGCTAATTTACGGTTGGAAAATGTCATAGGATGTCACATAGTTACGTCTGCTAAAAGCCAAAACATAAGTTTCTATAAAAAAAATAATTTTTCTTTTTGTATAGAGAGATTGTATAAAAATTCGTCACTACTATTTATGGGTAGGCCGCTTTGATTGTGAAAAGATAACTCGAATCGTTGACATAATTATTAATTTAACTCATTATGAAAAGATGTTCCTTCGTATTTTGTTTTAATACGATGAGGAATTTGTTGTGCTGTTGTTAACCACTAAAAAGGTCAATCAATGCTAAAGATCGGAGTACTAATATTATCCCTGTTGCTTTGTGTGTCATGTTCTGATGCAAGTACTATGAAAACCCCTACAACTAGATTAAATGAATCAGAAACCCCTGAGTTTATAGATGATTTGGAGTTCGCAGGAATTGAAACGGCAATGGAAAGACAACTTCAGGCTTACGATAGGCGGCCTCTTATTGGAAAGATCATTTTTGGGACTGACGCTTATGATATGTCGGTTTTGAAAGAGACCATTTTACTTTTTCGTGACATTGTTAAGATCAGAAAAACTTGTGTTGATGATCGTGACATCTGTGACCAGATTTTAAAAAATGAAATTAAGAAAAGTTTTAATGTTTATGTTCCTTCACTAAATCCAGTTCGGTTTACTGCTTATTATTCTCCGATCCTTAGTGGTTCAAAAGTACAAACAGAGATTTATAAATATCCGATTTATTCTTTGCCAGTCAGCACAAAGTTAAGGAGTCTTAGTAGAATTGAGATCGATTTTGATCATAAGCTTGCTGGGAATAACTTAGAGCTCTTTTATGTGAAAAATTTATTTGATCTTTATCTACTTCACGTAGAAGGAGGAGGTGCTGTCTCTCTTCAGGATGGAACAGTTCATAATTTAAGTTATAGTGGATCAAACAAAAAAGTTTTTAAGTTTATTTCTAACTATATGTTTGATACTGGGTTGATAACAGATAAATCGTTAAAGTCTCAACGTGAGTATATTGAGTCAAATCCAGACCAGTGGAAAAGTATCTATAGTTATTGCCCAGGATATGTTTTTTTTCAAGAGAGCAAGAGTGCTCCTCTTGGCCTTGAAGATATCCCGTTAACAGATAATAGAACACTTGCTCAGGATAAAATGTTTTATCCAAGAAAAGGAATTTTAGCATTTGTAAAAGCTTCTCGGCCGCTTGAAAATAAATCTTCGCGTGATGCTCGTGATGGCGCTGTTAATGGAGCTGGCGAGGTTGAAATGATGGACTACTCAAGGTTTTATATCGACCAAGACACCGGTGGAGCGATACAAGGTGAAGCAAGAGCAGATTTATATTTCGGATTTGGCCAATATGCCGAATTAGCATCTAATTCGATGGACGTTTACGGTCAGATGTTTTTTTTAGTTAAAAAAAAATAATAAAATTATCAATGAACATTAAGCGTTATTTATCCAATTATCCACGGTGAGAGTTGTTGGAATGTTGTCATTATCTAAAATATACCCTGCATCAAAATCTGTTGCCTCTGGATCGGTTTCATTTGGACAACCATTATTATTCATATCAACACAAACAGTAATCGTGTAATTTCCATCTGGAATAGTTGTTTTTCCATCATTAATAGTCCAGTCACTTATATTCGCGGTACATACTCCATTTGAACAAGTCAAATATGCCCCACCCGCTGCTTTTAAGTTTAAGCCATTTTCTAAATACCATCCGGCCGATACCCTCTTGCCGTTAGCGCTATTGTTTGCACAAGCTGTAGCAGGGGTAGCACAGCTTATATTGAAAGTTGGTAAGTAATTTTCAGTAGATTCTGTGTTACTATTTGAATCATTGCCACAAGATACAACTATTAAAAGCACAGATAAACACATTGCCAATTTCATAAAACTATCCTTGGAAAAATTTTAATTTTTTACTTTTATGAAAAAACGTTATGGAAATATTAACTTACAAATATTGATTTGAGTATATTAATCTAATTATTCTTTCAATCGACAATCTTTGTCTGATTCATATGAGTACTCTTTAATTTCGCTTAAAGGAACAATCTCTATCTTGTTTTGATTAGCATACTCAATCATTCTTTCTACGCTATTAATCGATCGTTCGTGGATGTCATGCATTAAAACGACTCCGCCTTCTAACGGGTTTTTGATCTGATAAGGTTTTTTTACATATGTTCCATTTGCTGTAGCAAAACTGTATGCAGTTCCACCTTCAAAGTTGGCACTAAAGGTTTGGTTGATATCTTCACTACTCATACCTGATACCCAGTCAGAAGTATCAATATCCCAGAACACAAAGTTGATACAGTTTTCACCAAACAGTTCTCGAGAGACATCTTTCATGGCGTTCATGTGGTGATAAGTTTTATTGGTTCCATAGGCACCGTATGGAAAGCGATAATAAATATATTTTTCGGTACTTCCAAATTGTTCTTGGAGTTGCTTAATTTTTCTAACAGATTTTTTTAAATTAGTTTTGAATGTGGACTCTGACTTTTGGTTGCTGTTTGCATGGTCCCAGTCGTGAGATGCAAGCATGTGTCCTTCTTTAACAATTCTTTCAATTATTGGTATTGTCTTTTCATTTATCTTTTCTGCTAAGACAAAAAAAGTAGCATGAACATTATGTTTTTTAAGAATATCTAGAAGCCGAGGAGTGAGCACAGGGTGAGGCCCATCGTCAAAAGTTAGAGCAATAGTATTTGTGTGATAAATTGATTTTGCAAGATATTGTGACCATCCTTTGTCTTTTTCGCCGTAGTTGTGATCAGGTTCAGGGAATTGATCAAAGATTGATTTACCAAATAATGAAGCCGAAAAAGCGATGCTTAAAATTGCTAAAGAGATTTTCATATTGGCCCTCCAATTTCTATTTAATAAAGCGGTATAGCACATGGCGACGTAGTGCGCAAGAAAATGTAAAAGATACAATGAAAATTAATTAGATATTAAATTGCTTTTTCGAAAGTTATCTAGTAGCGTCAAGCTAGTCGGTGTAACTCATTGTAAATGCATAGTTACATATTAAGGAGGTTTCTTGGACGATTTACATTCGATCCTTGAAGATTATCGCAAACAAAAGAGGAGGATAACTTCCACTGAGAGTTTGCCTCCAAATAAGAGCGGCCAAGATTCTACTGCTGAAATTCCTAATCTTTTTTTTGATAAAATTCTAGTTGAATATAAGTTGAGCAGAATTGATATAATTGTACTGATGTATCTTTACCGGCAGGTCTGGTGTTGGCCGAATTTGTATAGAGATTATGGCATTTCACAACTCTTATCTCATACAGAGATGAGTAAGAGGCTTAAAATTTCAATAGAAGAGATTCATAGTGCGATTAGAAAACTTGAAGAGCTATTTTTTGTTGAAACTGTTCGTTCTGGACAATATTTTGTTCGAAGATTTTTTACAAAAGAGGATGATGATTTTTTTGAACAAAGCTACAGTGATTTCGATAACTAGATTTTAAAAGTTATATACTTTTCCTCGGCGCTATTTCTTGGGGTAAGTTTGCCAATTTTGGTTAGCGAAGTTCCATGAGTTTTTGCTATTTGTAAAACGGTGTCAGATTGTCCTTCGTCAATTGCAATTAGCAATCCGCCACTGGTTTGAGGATCGCAAAATATTTTTGCAATCATAGGATCAACTTGAGCAACATCTTTGAAGATACTTTTCCAGTTGTTAATCGCACCACCAGGGAACTGGCCTTTTTGGCAGTAATCAGCAAGTCCATCTATTAGTGGAATTGCTTGAAGGTCAAGCTGAGCATTAACACCGCTTGCTTTACAAATTTCTAAGAGGTGGCCTAAAAGTCCAAAGCCAGTAACATCAGTCATAGAAGAGACAACTTTTTCTTTTGATATAAGTTGGCCAAGAGAGTTTGGTTTGCACATTAGTTTGATAATCTCTTCTTCGTGCTTAGGCAGTAGCAATCCATTTTTTTGGGCAGTTGCCATTATTCCAATACCGATTGGTTTACTTAAATATAGTTCCGCTGGAGATTTGGCCCCGTTGTTTCTTTTGAGATTTACTAGATCGATGGTTCCTGTTACGGCCAGGCCAAAAATGGGATCACTTGCTTCAATGCTATGTCCTCCTGAAAGTTTAATACCAGCTTCGCTACAGGCCTCAGTTGCTCCATCAAGAACTTTTTGAGCAATCTCGGCCGGGAGTTTATTTAATGGCCAAACTAAGATTGCAAGGGCAGCTAGAGGAGTTCCTCCCATCGCGTAGATATCACTTATTGCATTTGTAGCAGCAATCTTTCCAAAGATGAATGGATCGTCGACAATTGGGGTAAAGAAATCCGTCGTGGAAATTAATCCAGTCCCATTTCCAAGATCAATGACCGCAGCATCGTCCCTATCGTCGTTTCCGACAACTAATCTCGGGTCATGAATCCCTTTTTTTCCTGCTAAAATTCTATCCAGAACCTCTGGAGAAATTTTGCAACCTCAACCGGCGCCAGGACTAAATTTAGTAAGTTTAAACTCACTCATTTAAAAATTACCTCTGTGATTTATTGTAATCGGCCAAGAATTTTTCTAAACCGATATCTGTTAGCGTATGGTTAAATAACGCTCTCATAACATCATATGGCATTGTTGCTACATCTGCACCAGCTAATGCGCACTCTCTTACGTGAACACAATTTCTGATTGAAGCTGCTAATACCTCTGTAGCAAAACCGTAATTATCAAATACTACTCTCATCTCTCTTATTAGCTGCATGCCGTCGTGGCCGATATCATCAAGTCTGCCAATAAAGGGAGATACATAAGTTGCTCCGTTTTTTGCAGCAAGAAGTGCTTGGTTAACAGAAAATACAAGCGTTACGTTTGTTTTAATATTTTGTTTGCTTAACTGTTTACATGCAATTATTCCATCAACTGTCATTGGAAGTTTTATGACAACATTCTCGTGAATTTTTGTCAGTACAAGTGCCTCATCTACCATACCACTAGCTTTAGTTGAAATAACCTCTGCAGAGATTGGCCCATCAACGATTCTAGTGATCTCTTTTATGACATCTGCTTGAGTTCTTCCAGCTTTTGCAATTAGTGACGGGTTGGTCGTTACCCCATCAATTATACCCCACTCATTTGCTCTCTTAATTTCATCGACAATTCCTGTATCTAGAAAAAATTTCATAGGCTTCTCCAACATTGATTGTTCAAATTTGGAGATTATCAACAAATCCGGAAGTAGAAAAGCCAAAATGTGACATTGCAAGTTGGCCAGGCAAAATTTGGGTTATACCTAAATCGAAGTTTTGTGCGATAATAAACTCTATGAGTAGAGGAATTGTTTTATTACTGTTTTCGGTGTTAGTTATCACGGCCTCATTTGCAAATGTATCAGATAAAACGAGTTCAGATAAAACTAGTAAGGTGGCGCAGGCAGCTACGGATGAACTTTACGATGAGAAAACAGATTACTCAAGATTTACTGGACGCGTTACCGATCGAAACGAAGCTGGGAATGTTTTTAAAATAACATCTGAGAATAAAAATTTTAAATTTTTTAGAGGTGGAGATCTTTTAGAGTTTAAAATTGCAAGAAAAGATAAAGAGTTTTGTGAAGCTTTTATTCGAACAGTTGAAGAGCAACATTTTGTCATGTATGTGAAAGATTTGGCCAAGTGTTGGAGCACGGATGATTATTTTAGAAGAGGAACACTTCTATATTTTGATGCTCCTACATTAAGACGAAGAGTTTTTGAGGCAAGTAGATATCGAAGTTTACTCCTGAGTAGAAGAAATGATTTTTTAAAGCAACTTAATGACATCAATAACTTTATCTTAAATTACAATGAAGAAAGGATAAAAGTTGCGACAGTATATGATAAAAAAATTCAAGAGATCAAGGATGCTAAAAGTAATGCCTTTGACCATTTACTAACGAAACGAAAAGATCAAATGACAATACAGAGCGAATTAACTTTTCAGTTGGATAAGTTAGACAAAGAGATTGACTATTATCGCGTTGAAAAATCGGAACTATTTGCAGATAGATGGAATCTTGATCATGATTTGAATAACCCAGTAGGAGAGAGGCCTCAAGAGCTTAAAGAGACTGACATGGGATCTCTTGATAATACGCTTCGATAAAATAACATCAGTTATTTTTAGAGATTAAGAATTAAAGAATTAAAGAATTAAAGAAATGGGTTAAACTTTATCTCCTCACCGATAGTTGTTGTTGGCCCATGTCCACATATACATAGAGTGTTGCTAGGAAGAGTTAGCAGTTTAGTTTTAATAGAGTTAATGATTTGTTCAAAGCTACCACCAGGAAGATCAGTTCTTCCAATTGAACGTTTAAAAAGAGTATCACCTGAAATGAGTAGTGGTGTCTCAAAATAGTTTGTATAGAAGCAACAAGAACCTAGTGAGTGGCCAGGAGTATGAATGATTCTTATGGTTACATCATTGAATAGATTAATATCACTTTCATTAAATAGCGTGTCGGCCTCCACTGGGGCCGCAACTTTTTGTCCGTAAAGCGCAGCAGACTTTGTCATTGAGTTATATAAATCTAAATCATCACCATGTAGCAAAATTTTGGCCCCAAATTTATTTTTGATAGTTGGAGACTGTCCTATGTGATCAAAGTGTCCATGGGTATGGAGAAGTTTCGTTACTTTTATGTTAAGGTTGTTGCAAATATCACAAAACTTAACAAAATCATTTCCAGGATCAACAGCGATTGCTTCATGAGAGTCATGATCTATCAGTAATGTCATGTTGGCCTCGAGTTGCCCTATTGGAAAATATTTTACCTCAATGTTGTTTTTTTTCATTATGTATCTCCAATGCATCTTGAATTAAAATTTTGGCAATGTTTATTTTGGCCAGTTCTTCTACCTGTTTAAAACCTGGTACAGGATTTACTTCAAGAATGTAAATCCCATCTTTGTTCATCAAAAGATCTATTCCGGCATAGAGCAAATTACAGTTGTTAAAACAGTTTAGGGCCACACTGTTTAATTCACTGTTTGTCGAAGTAGGAACAATAACACCAGAGGATCTCATGCTGTTTTTTCTAAAATCTTTACTGGTACTTTTTTCAATAATAGCTAAAATTTTATTTTTACAAATAAAGTATCTAAACTCTCTAGCTTCGATAAATGGTTGGATCAAAAATTTCTGATCCTTGATCCCCCAAAATGTTTCTAGGACGCTTAGTAGTGAGTCGGTGCCATTTATAATAGAGACGCCAATTCCTTGATTTCCTCTTATCGCTTTAACAATAAATTGATTTTTTTTTGATAAATTTCCGAAGCAAGAATTTAATTGGTCGATTAGTTCATGACTTGGCCTTCCTCGGAATGAGAATGTTGGGATGATTGGTATATTACGAGATGAGAGCATTAATGTTTGTCGCTCTTTATCTCTTAGGGTTGCAAGCGATTCAATTGGATTAAAGATAGATGATCCTTCTAGTTCACGCTTTATTGAAAAATTCAAATCGTAGTCGTCAAATCTAATCCCTGTTGTTCGATGAAAAATGATTTCTTGAGATTTGGTTGTTTCTTTTACGTGTAGGTCAATTACACTACTCTCATATAGAGATATATGGTTTGGATTTAGACCAAGTAATTGCGCTTCGCTCAACAATCTGCTGGTGCTATTGAGCGAGCTGTTTTCACTAATAACTGTAAAGTTCATATCTATGGTTAAAATTTTGATTAACGTTTGTCTATAAAAAATATACAATTCACCCGCATATGTAAAAGATGGTGTCTAAAATGGTTAGAGTTATATATTTCTTGATGTTTATTATCGCTGCTGGTTGCTCTAGTCTACCCGTTGTTCAGAGTACAAGTGGACAAAAAGAGGAGAGTAAACAATCTACTGACACCACGGAGACGACTCTTGTCGCGAAAATTCAACCTGTAAGTAATAGTGCAAAGGTTAATGACTTTTGTAGAAAGATTGATGAAAAATTTCAAGAGTATTCTTGGGGTAAAAGCAGATGTGATGAGTTCCAGTGGAATCATGTTCGGAACTCAGTACTTGGAGACCCTTTAATCTGGTTAACGTTTGGAGATGAGAAGGAGCATGAAAGCAACCCTCAAAATTCGACGATGCTATTTTGTGGTGTTCATGGCGATGAGATTACACCAGTTAAGTTTTGTTTCGATGCAATCTACGCAGTAGAAAAGCTCGATAAGGATTTTTTCAAGAATAGATTTTTAGTCATTGCTCCTATTGTGAATCCAGATTCGTTCTTCAAAAAAATTCCAAGTAGAACTAATCATCGTAACGTGGATATTAATAGAAATTTTCCAACAAAAGATTGGCCAGCAAAAGCGTTGGCCATGTGGCGAAACTATTATAAGAGTGACAAAAGAAGATTTCCAGGTAAAAAGGCGGTTAGTGAGCCAGAGGTTGTTTTTCAAATGAACATAATTAAGCGGTACTCTCCTGATAAAATAATCTCTGTTCATGCGCCGCTTACCATGTGGGACTATGATGGGCCAGATGATACAATTGAAGTGCTGCGAGAGGTTTTGGCAGTAAGAGAGTTTTCAGCAAAAAGTCTTCTTGTTGGTATGAGTAAAAAATCTAATAACTATCGAATTAAAGATTATCCAGTCTTTCCAGGAAGTCTTGGTAATTGGGCAGGTAACGAAAGGAATATTCCTACTTTTACACTTGAGCTACCAACAAGTGATCCTGCTAAAACTGACCAATATTGGGAGCTATTTAAAAACGCCATAATGTCAGCTTTTACAACTGATTTACGAGGAACAAAGAGCGGGATTGTTGATACAGATGATGTTACAACAAAACCTGGAACCTAAGACGCTTTTGGAAATTTTTTTGAACTATCGTTTTTCTGTTTAATAGCATCAGTTATATCTGTCACATTGTTGTAAGCAACAATGCCACTTTCACTCTGTTTTTTATGTGTAATAGGAAATAGAACTCCTCCAAGTATGACAAAAGGGAGTAGGCCAATTAGTATAGCTAAATAGACTGGAAAACTACTCTCTTTCGTTAAAGAGTCTGTGGTTTGTACGGTGAGAACTTTACTTGGATCAATCTGTATTTGTTCTTGATCAACTTTATTAGAAAAATCCGGCCAGTTTTTAGGGTTGGTTGGAACGTGGTTATACTCTTCGATAGATAGTCCCATTACTGGCTCTATGGCAGGTTTTCTTGCATATAGAGAAAAAGATAGTAATAGTGACATTGTAATTATCAAGAAAAAGTGAAAAGTTTGCTTTGCCCTGCCCAGTCCTAGTAGATTTTTCATACTCATTGTTCCCCCCAATATCTTATGATACTAGATAATACTATTCGATTGTAGAGGGAATAATTTTAGTAGGTAGTTTATGGATTTTCAGATAGATAGGGCGAGGATTATAGATATTCCTGATCTTTTAGGCTTATATCACTCTGCTTATGGTGATAGTTATCCTTTAAAAATTGGAACAGATCGTGACGTAATGAAAAAGGCACTTAGTTCCCCTCAAGAGTGCTTCTGGCCAGTAGTAAGAGCTATGCCAGAGGGAAAAATCGTTGCGTCTGCAATATTTGAGTTAGATCCAGTGGAGTCCATAGGTAAACTTTCAGGTGTAGTGGTTTCAAAAGAGGTTAGAGAGTATGGACTCGCTAAAGAGATAATTCAATATGGAATGAAAGAGGTTTTTGATAAATATTCTATTAACTCTTTATACGCAACGGCGAGAACAATCTCGCTCTCTTCTCAACGAATGTTACTAAGTACAGGTTTTTTAGCTCTTGGTATTTTCCCAAATGCGAGAAAGATTAAAACGTATGAGACGTTAGCGCTGTTGGTTGCCTATAAAGAACTCGCTCTATTTAAAGAGAGATCTGCACCAAAAAAACTTCCAACGATGCTAGCAGAACTTTATGCAGAAGCTAGTAATAATTTAAGAATGAACTTGTATAATTCAAAATACTGCTTGTGCGAAGAGTATTTTATTAAAGGAAGTGAGAGTGTTGTTGACGATGGTGGTAGAACAGATGAGTTTGAATACATCTATGCCCCTTCCTTTGTTGAAAGACGTTTCAAAGATTTTTTAGATAGTGGTAAAATTATAAGGCAACGATCATATTTTCCTTTTAATCAACCCAATATGGTTATCACTAATGGTAGTGAGGTTGAGATCTTTGCTAATTTTAGTAAAAAGGATCATTATTGCGTATTGATTGCATCGACTGGTAAAATTCATGAAATGGGAGCAGCGTTTGAGAGAATGATTTTTACGATTAAAGATTTAGGTGTTTATTATATCGAGTTGATCGTTCAGGTTGACCATCTCGAAGAGCTTTGTTTTTTAGTTCAGAATAGATTTTTACCGTCAGCACTCTATCCGGCAATGATAAAAGTTGACGGTATATATCGAGATTTTGTTGTATTAGCAAGGACGATGGTTCCGCTTGATTTTAGTGATATTAGTGTTGATCATGCGTTTAAAGGGTATATTGATCAGTATGTGAAAATGTGGGCGCATGTTAACCTTGAATCTTTTAAGGTAGACAGATGAGCCTTGGAAATTTACTTCCATTATCAATGCAAAATATTGCTAAACTTTGCTTAGCAAAAGATCCGTATACGGATTTAGATGATGATTTGTTTCTGCTTGCGATGAAAGAAAATATCTTGTGGCATAGAGATCAAAATAGCTTTTATGATAGATTGCTTGAGTTTAAAAATTATCGATCGAATACTTTGCAACAAATAGATGATTTGAAAAATGTTCCTTTTATTTTAGCAACATTTTTTAAACAGTATGAGCTGCTCTCAGTTTCTAGAGATGAGGTTGCACTACACCTTACTTCGTCAGGAACAACAGGCCAAAAGTCTCAAATTTTTTTTGACAAGTGGACAATCGGTGTTGCCCAAGGAATGGTCGATGAAATTTTTAGATACTATAACTGGATAGAAACAGAGAGTGATGTTAATTATCTTTTGTATTCGTATGAACCAGTAAAAAAACATGAGAAGCTAGGAACGGCCTATACTGACAACTTTCTTTGCAAGTACGCTAAACCAAACTCGGTTCACTACGCATTAAAAGAGAGTTCTCCTGGAAAATATGAGTTTGATCTTTTTGGAACAGTTGAAGCACTCGAACGATTCTCACTAGAAGGGTTGCCTGTTCGAATATTTGGATTTCCTGCATTTTTTTATTTTACACTAGAGTATCTTGCAGCAATGGGTGGAGTTTCAAATATGCTTAATCCTAACTCGCTAGTATTTTTAGGGGGAGGATGGAAGAATCATCAAAATAAAGCGATAAAAAAAAAGGAACTCTATAAAATGGCGAATGATATTTTAGGGATTCCAGATGAGAGGCTGCGAGATGGTTTTGGCTCTGTCGAACACTGCATCCCTTATATAGAGTGTGCGAACCATAATTTTCATATTCCAAAATGGTCAAGAGTATTAATTAGAGATGTTGCTACGCTTGAACCTGTTGAGTATGGGATTAGTGGTTATTTAAATTTAATCTCACCATACATAACATCTGTACCGGCCAACAGTGTATTAATGACAGATCTTGCTAAAATGTTTCCAGCAAGATCGTGTGGATGTGGAATTGAGACCCCTTATTTTGAAATAGTAGGTAGGGCCGGAACAACTGCTAGTAAAAGTTGTGCTGTAAATGCGCTTGATTTATTAAAAGGTAGGAATTAATGTCTCAATTTTTTTGGTTTGGTAAAAAAATAGACAGAGAGTCGTTAGAAGATGAACTTAACTCTATTAATGATCGTGTATCAGAAGGAATAAATTGTGATTTACGTTTGGAGATAGTTCTTGATAGTTGTGAAAAACTTGCGGTATCAATATCTAAAGAAAAGGAGCGTTATCTAGAGCTACTTATCACGGAAGGATCGTGTTTAAATGATGCGAATAGTTTGCTTGATGATATTATTTCGTTTTGCCAAAGAAATAATTTGTTAGAAAAATTAAACAGAGAGCTTGATGGAATTGATTCTTTTGATCTTGTAAAACCTAATTATACTCAAAACTATTTTGAAGGATATGCTCCGCTTGGAGTCATTACTCATATTGCGCCGACCAATGCAGCAGCAGTTGCAGTTTTATCAGTAATAGAAGGGTTGTTAGCAAAAAACGTAAATATTTTAAAGGTCAGTGGTAGTGGCCTTTTTGCAGTTAAGTTACTTGAACAGCTCTCGCTTGTTGATCATTCTGGAACTTTAGGAAAAATGGTTGCAGTTCTTCCATTATCGTCAAGAGATGATAGTGATTCAGTGGTACTTGCAAAGTTAATTGGAGTAAGTGATGGTGTCTCTGTATGGGGTGGTGATGAGTCCGTTAAAACTATTAGAAACTTACTTAATCCTCAAACACGATTTATCCCTTGGGGACATAAAATATCGTTTGGGTATGTTTCTAAAAAAAAGGTGGGAGATACATCTGCACTAATAGAGCTTGCTAAAGATTGCATAAAAAATGAACAACAATCTTGCTCTTCACCTCAAACGATTTTTTTTGAGACATCTAGATGGGATGAGTTAATTAGTTTTGCAAAAATGTTTTCGGAAATTTTGGGTGTTTGTTCTTCTGGCACTAGTCGACCGGCCCCGGGTATTTCAGAGCAGAGTGAGATAACAAATGAAAAAGAGTTGCTTGAACTTAAATCTATTATGAATGGAGAGTGTGCGGTTATAGAATCAGATAATAGAAGATGTCGATTGTTTGTTGAAAACAGATCGTTACTTGCAGCGTCTCCACTTAATAGGACTGTCCATATTCGGCCCATACTTCCTGAAACAATTCTTAAAGCGTTGCTACCGTACAGGTCATACTTACAAACAGCAGCGGTTATTGCAGATGATTTTGAGAGTGTTAATCTTCATCAAAAGTTGATTCTTGCAGGTGTTACGAGAGTAACTCTACCGGGAAAAATGCTTGAGTCATATTTTGGTGAACCACATGATGGAGAGTATGCGCTTAGACGTTTTTGCAGGAGAGTTAGGACTGAGTCGAGATTAAATGGTGGACGATATAGTGATTATGATTATGTTTTACCTAGTGTAAATTCTGACGAACTTCCTGTTATGAATAAAGAAATGTTTTCAGAGCAGTATAAAAACTTAAAAGCTAAACTGTTTTTTCATAGTGGTGGAAGTTCAGGAAAGCGCACTCTTTCATCATTTACATATAGTGATTATAAGACTCAGATGCTTTTTGCTGCAGAAGGATTAATCGCAGCAGGGCTTGATCCAAAGAGTGATAGAGTGATAAACTTATTTTTTGGTGGAAATCTTTATGGTGGATTAATTAGTTTTTTTACAATTTTAGAAAATCTCGGTGTTTGTCAATTTCCAATGGGCGCAGTATTTGATGCTGAATCTGTTGGTGAGTTCATTGTTGAACATGATGTTAATGTTTTAATAGGGACACCGACATATATTAATATGTTGTTAGACAAGAATATTGATCGGTTCGTTGCCTACGGAAAGATTGATAAGATATTTTATGGCGGAGAACATTTCACAGTAGGACAACGTCAGTGGATTGAGACAAAGTTTGGAATCAAGCACATAGTCTCTGCGTCTTATGGTAGTGTTGATGCTGGGCCACTCGGATATCAATGCCTTCATTGTATAGGTGGTGAACACCACTTGCATCATAAGTTGCATCGTTTGGAAGTTTTAAAAATGGACGCAGATATACCTACTGTTTGTGGTGAGATAGGTAGGTTGGTATTTACTAGCTTTCGAAGAATGGGTTCTAAAATTGAACGTTATGACATTGGAGATCTTGGCCGCTGGGTAAACTCACCTTGTAAATGTGGTAAGACCGCTCCAAAATTTGAACTTTTAGGACGGCATGGTGATATATTTAGAGTTAGTAGTGCGTATGTTAATTATAATACGATTGTGGCGCTTCTCGTAGATGCAAACTATGCTGGAGAGGTTCAGTTGTTAATAAGTAGACCCAGAGGGATTGATAAGATTACGGTACTTCTTAATAAGGAAAAGCGACCTAGCGTTGAGATTGATCTAGTAACTGATATTATAAAAAAATATCCGATTTTAAATGAGCTATATCTTGTTGAGCGTTCGATCGAGATCTTTATTGATTATGTTAGTGAAAATGATTTTACTCGAACAAGTTCAAGCGCAAAAACTGTTCATGTTATTGATCGGAGAATAAAATGATTTATTCTTTAGAAGAGATTGCGATTTATGCAAAGAAAAATTCTAAGTATTACTCAGAACTCTATAAGAATGTTAATACGTTTTCAGATATATCACAGCTACCGATTGTTGAGCTTGATGAGTTTTGGAGTATGCCAGCAATAAAGCATATTCTGACAGGTGAACTGAAAAATGGAGTCGTTTTTAAAAGTGGTGGTACAAGCGGTAATCCTAAATATTCATACTTCACAATAGATGAGTGGAATAAGTTTACAAAAATTTTTGGAGAGGGTTTTTCTAAAAATGGGTTTCAAGATGGGGATCGCATTGGAAACTTGTTTTATGCTGGAAATCTGTATGCTTCTTTTATGTTTATCATGAAATCTTTAGAGCAATCTTCGCTCTCATTAACACATTTTCCAATGACTGGTGCTATGAAGTTTTCCGAATGTTCTCATGTTATTAAGGATCAATCAATAAACGTGCTCGCAGGTGTTCCAACAACTTTTTTAAATTTCGCCGCCTATGTTAAGGAGCGCGGAATAAAATTAGCGGTTGAAAAAATATTCTTTGGTGGAGAAGCACTCTATGATGATCAAGCAAAAGTAATAATGTCAGCATTCCCTGGTGTAAAACTTTTTTCTATTGGATATGCAAGCGTCGATGGTGGCCATCTTGGATATTTTGATGCAAATCTTTGCAAAAATTTTGAACATCGCCCGTTTCTTGATTCTTCAATATTAGAAATAGTAGATCAAGACTCAGGTGAAGTTATTACTGCTCCTGGTGTTACTGGAATGTTAGTTTACACCAATCTTACTAGAAAGCTCATGCCGATTATTAGATACCCTGTTGGCGATGTTGGATGTTATACAGGTAATGGTGATATTTTTAAAATTTCAGGAAGAAGCGATAGTGGTGCTCGCATAGGGCCAGTAACAATTACAAGAGATGATATTGCATCGGTTCTAAAAATTGCAGGATTAGATCAAAAAGTTTTGTCATTTCAGCTCATCATTGATCATTTAAATGGCGTTGATCAACTAAGCATAAGCTTACTCTTTGTTGAAAAAAGTACAGCTTATGATTTAGAAAATTTAAAGGATATCCTGTTTCAAGAGCGAAAAATGCTTAAGGATGCGCTTGATTCAAAGGTCATCGCTCCAGTAATAATTAAATCTATTATTTCTAGTGAACTAATTATAAATGAGAGAACTGGAAAGCAACGTCTTGTAATCGATCGTAGAATATAAATTACTACTTGATAGCTTCTCTAATTTTTGCTGAGGCAAAATCCATTATCATAACAACTATCGCAATAATTAATACGATTAATCCAACCTCATTCCATTTTGCAAGGCCTTGGTACTGCATCAGAAGTGTACCGATACCACCGCCACCAACTAATCCTATAACAGTTGCCATTCTGACATTGATATCCCAGCGGTAAATTGTAAAAGAGAGAAATGGGAGCACGATTTGAGGAACAACTCCAAACCAGATGATTTGAATTTGATGTGCCCCCGTTGCTGTCATCGCTTCTATTGGGCCATCATTTATTCCTTCAATTTGTTCAGAATAAAGTTTGGCCAAGCTTGCAACGGAGTGAAGGCAAAGAGCAAGCATACCGGCAAATGGGCCAATACCAACCCAGACAGATAGGATTGTTGCCCAGACTAGAGGTTCTATCGACCTTGTTATATTTAGAACAAATCGTGTTGTGACATAAGCAGATTTGGCAAAGATGTTATGTGACATTAAATTTCTTGCAGCGAAAAACGATAATAAGAACGCTATTGGTATTGCAAAAACTGTTGCAATGAACGCCATGAAAATAGTCTCAATAGTAGCAAATAGAGCAGGTTCAAAAATTGAAAAATTTGGATTGAGCATTGCTCCGAAAAGTTTTCCAGCTCCGCTTGCTCCACTACTGGAGAAGAGGTCGTCCATTGATACTTGGCTGATTTTTAAACCAGCTACAAATGTAATGATGAATAAAAAATATGAGAAAAATTTATAAAATGGGAAGTTGTTGTTTTCTATTTCGCTAATATTCTTAATTTTTTTTCCAACAGAAAAATTTTTGATATTAAACAAAATCGTTGCAATCAAAATACCAATAAAAGTAGTGATGATAGTTGTTGTCCATGAAAAGACGGGGTACCTCGTTCCAAGAATCAGTTTGTCATAGATAACTTTATGACAAACTATTAGTGAGTAGCTCCAAAAAAAAGCATCAGAAAGATACGCTTTAACTAAATCTATCTTTTTTGTCTTGTTCATTTTTTTTCCTAATTAATTAATTAATTAATTGTCACTTCAACCGCTTCTTCGCCGTAAATCTCTTTAAACCATGTGTCGTTTATCTCCTTTGGGCCACCTTGAAAGACAATTTCACCATTTTTTAAAGCAATGACTCTTGTAGCATACTGTCTTACCAGCGATAAAAAGTGAAGGTTACATATAACAGTAACACCATACTCTTTATTAATTTTTTCTAAATATTGCATAACCGAGTGTGAGGTCGCAGGATCGAGACTTGCGACAGGTTCATCGGCCAAAAGGACTTCTGGGTTTTGCATTAGGGCCCTAGCGATTGAAACACGTTGTTGCTGCCCACCACTTAGATTGTCAGCGCGAACGTTTTCTTTGCCCTCAAGCCCTACAATTTTAATTTTTTCAAGGGCCTCTTTTTTGTCCTCTTCTGAATAGAGTCCTAGTATGGATTTAATTAGTCCAAGTTTTGCCATCTTTCCAGTTAAAACATTAACCAGAACACTCCTTCTTGGAATGAGGTTGAAGTGTTGAAAAATCATTCCGATTTTAGATCTTGCTTCACGAAGTTCCTTTCCCTTAATACTAGTTATATTTTTTCCGTTAAATTCAACAACCCCTGATGTTGGATCATGAATTCGGTTAATACAACGTAGTAGTGTTGATTTGCCAGAACCGCTTAGGCCAATAATGACAAGGAATTCTCCCTTCTCTACATCAAAAGAGACTCCCTTTAAAGCGTGACAACCATTGGGATATTTTTTTTCTAAAGATCCTATCTTTAACATATTGTCCTTCTCATTTATGTTTATTTACCTTCATTTAAAAGTTCTGCTGGATCAACTGCATTTGTTTTGATCATCTCTCTTAGTCCATCATAGTCGCTATCACTGGCAAGTTCTACACCGTCAACGCTATATATATTGGTAAAGATAGCTTTGCCCTCTTCTGTTGCGATAAAACTTTGAATGGCATCAATGATTTTTTGAGTAATGGCACTATCAAGATCTTTCCTAAATACAAATGGATCATTAAGAATTGGATCAGTCGTTGCGATGATTTTTACTTTTTCTGCAACATCTGGAAACTGCGCTTTGACTCTTGCTCTTGCATCTCTAATCTCTCCAGTTTCGGATGGTTCAGAGTAAAATGTTGCTCCGGCATCTACTTGTTTTTGATAAACCATAGTAACAACATTATCGTGTTTTACTGCAAAGACGGTGTTCCCAAGTTCAATACCATTATCTTTGAGAATTTTTTTAGGAAACATAAAGCCGGAAGTAGAGGATGCATCAGTAAATGCAAAGTTTTTTCCAGCAAGATCTTTGATCGTGTTTATTCCAGAATCAACCCTAGCTATAATTTGACCTTGGTAAGATTTTTTTCCATATCTAACAACGGTAAGCTTTGCTTGAGCTCCATATTTTTGGTTTGCAAGAATATATCCAAACGAGTTCATGACAGCAACATCAGCTTTACTTGAACCGAACGCTTCAACAACTGCGATATAGCTAGTTGGAATGCCAGATTTGAAATACAAACCCGTTTTCTCTTCTAAATATTTTAAAAATTTTTCTGAGTTATTGGTGATTGTTTCAGAATCTACTGATGGAGTAAAATACATTTTTATTGGGTTGTCGATAGATCCTAACTGTTGGTCTTTTTTTGAACAACCAAAAACTGTTAAGCCGATTAATAAAAACAAAAACGTTAATTTTAACATTCGATTATCTCCGATAAAATTTACAACATATTACAGTGATTATATTGGTAAAATATAAATAAATCTAATGATTATATGATTCCCATTTCTTTACTTTTTCTCATTATCTCTTCACGTTCATTTGGTGTCATTTTTTCATACATGTTTTTAATTTCACTTAGCTGATCTGGAGTGATGTTTTTCATCAACTCATTGTATTTTTCCATCAGTTCATTTTTATTCATTGAGTTTAGTTCAGACAGATCTAGGCCATCTAATGGCGACCGTTTATCTCCACTATTTGCTTGGAAAATAATTTTATCTCCGTTGCTAGTAACACTAACTCCATTGCTACGGTAGCTATCCAAAATAGTATTTAAATTGACCCCCTTTTTGTCTGCCACTTCGTATAGTTTTTCAAGAGGAAGTGAGACAGTTTTCTGGGGAAAACCGTTGTTTCTTAGATTTTTTTCAATCAGCTCTTTCATCTCAATATCACTATTTTTCATCTAAAAATATCTCCTATTTCGCAAAAAAAATGTAAATTAATTAGTTTTCGGTGTGCGAGATATTTGAACAATAAACTCTTTTTTGTCAATTGTACCAATAAATATTGATTGAAATGGTCGGTCTCGTATTGTTTTGGAGATTTTTTTAATTAAATTAGA